>NZ_BDHE01000478.1:0-3826 GCF_054786175.1 Treponema sp. R8-4-B8 | reverse complement strand
CGGCGATTTTTCCGGTTTTACGGACATTCAGGTAGAAAAAAAAGAAAAATGGACAAAAAAGAGCCTGCTTGAAAGGATTAGCGAACTGCAAACAGACTTTGAGCTTATCTATTTCGCCTTCGCTGACTGCCCTTTCCTTGACCCAGTCCTTGCGGGCAAGTTGGCGGAAAGGCACATCAGGGGCGCGGCTGAATATTCCTACGCCGACGGTTTCGCCTACGGTCTCGCGCCTGAAATACTCTCTCCCGGAACGCCCGGCATTTTAGCAAAAATATTGGGCGGCGATGACGGTCTAGTGGAAAGGGATATTCTCTTTTCCGTCATTCAAAAAGACATAAACGCCTTTGATATTGAGACTGAAATTTCTTCCGTAGATATTCGCTGCCACAGAATTAATCTTTGCGCGGATACAAAACGCGATTTATCTCTGCTTAAAAATTTTATTTCCGCCGCTAACGGCAACCTTCCTTCCACCGCCGAAGTGGAGAGCATAGTTGAAAATCAGCCGCAAATCTTAAGAACATTGCCCGCCTTCTACTCTATTCAAGTTTACGGCGGCTGCCCTCAAAAATGCGCGATCTGCCCCTACCCTCTGATTACGGACGCGGCGGGACGCAAAGATTTTATGGACGGGGAAAAATTTAAATCACTGTTAGACAAAATAATCGCTTTTTCAGGAGACGCGGTAATAGACCTCTCCATCTGGGGCGAATTAAGCCTTCACCCTGAAAAAATGAAATTAATAGAAGAAGTCATCTGCCGCCCTGAATTAGCCTTGATTATTGAAACTTCCGGCATCGGCTGGAAAAATGAGGAAATTGAAAAATGCGCCGAATTGTGCGGCAGTTTGGAAAAAAGCGCAAGCGTAAGAAAGAACGCCCTGCCGCCATTATCGTGGATTGTGTCTATGGATACTTGTGATCCACAGCGTTACGCGATACTGCGAGGAGCGGGTTTTGCCGAGGCGGATACTTTAGTTAAAAAACTTTTTTCGCTGTTTCCAAACGACTGTTATGTGCAGGCGGTGCGTATAAAAGGAGCGGAAGACGATACTGAAAAATTTTACCGTTACTGGAAAACAGCTTCTCCAAAAAATGAAAAAAACATCATTATTCAAAAGTACGATGATTTTTGCGGAACACTTGAAAAAAAACAGGCTTCAGACATTTCGCCTGTTATCCGCCAGCCGTGCTGGCATATTATGAGGGATATGCCCGTCTTAATAAACGGGGACGTTCCCCTGTGCCGGGAAAATCTTTCTGTCTTAAAAGGCGAAAAGGACATACTTGGAAACGTATTCGCGGATTCCCTTGAAGACATCTGGCAAAAAGGGGACAAGTATTATGGGGAACAATGCGTGAAAAATTACGCGGGGCTTTGCGCGGAGTGCGATGAATACTATACCTTCAATTTTTAATGAAAAAATAACCTCATATACGGCCGTAGGAAGCATGGGACGCGCCGCGTCAACAGGCATCTCCGCCGTCGTTTTAAACCGTCCCGGCCAATATCAGCCCAGGGCGTTTTTTTCCGATCTTGAAAATACCGGTTTTGACAATGTAATTTCCATAGAGTCCTGCGCTCCCCATTACGACATAGAAGAACTTTCCGGGCGTTTTCCTTTCGCGCGCTTTATTCTACCTGAAAAAGAATTAAATCTTGGCGAACAGATCAACCTTGCCGCTTCTGAAATTGAAAGCCCGCTTTTTTATGTCCTTCGCAGTGACATGAAAATAATCGCCGGCGGTACGGCAAAACGGATGGCGGAAAGATTAAGCGTCTGTGAAGACAAAGATGCTTCCGTAACGGAGATTGGCTTTAAAAGACTCTGCACGGTGCCTGTGATAATGAATTCAAATTACGAGGTATTACCGTCGCTTATAGCTCCAATGACGCGCAGAAGTAAAATGAAACCTGTTTTTCTGGAACCGCGGACAGAAGGCGATTTAAGCCTGTACCCGTTTGACGGCGTAGGCATTTATGACAGAAAGCGGTTTATTAACACTGGCGGTTTTGACATAACGCTAAATAATTCATTCTGGCAGTTGATGGACTTTGGGTTTAGAGCCCATCTTTGGGGGGAGGAAATCGCCCTAAGCCTTCAAATAAAACTTTCCTATAACGGGGAATTGCCCGCGGAAAATATTACCGTAGAAGAAAGCTACAGGCGTTTTTACATGAAAAATCTGGCTCCCGTTTTTAGAAACGATTATGCCCATCTTCCTTATTACCGTTTCCTCTCTTATCTGTTTAAATCTAATGATGAGTTTTTTTCTTCATTGGAAGAATTTAAGGAATGCAGGAAGTGGGTAATAAAAAACAAATTCAGGTGGACATGTGACGCCAGGGAAGTGACAAAACACTGGGATTCGACATCAGAAAAAACGGGGCAAAATTGACGGCGATTGTATTACAGGCAAGAATTGATTCTTCAAGACTGCCGGGAAAAGCCCTGCTTTTATTGGACGGGAAACCGTTAATATTTCGCGTAATGGAAGCGTTAAATAATATTCCATCCGATCTAAAAATACTCGCCTGCCCTGAAGACTCGCTTTCTTCTTTTACTCCTTTGGCGCAGGAAGCGGATTTTCAAATATTAGCGGGGCCTAAAGAAGATGTTCTTGAACGTTACTGTCTTGCAATCCGCAAATATTCAATAAACAGGGTAATCAGGGCGACAGGCGACAATCCATTTGTATTTACCGACGCGGCCGTTTCCATTAACGAGGAGGCTTCATCTCTTAATACGGATTACGCCAGTTTCGCGAACCTTCCCTACGGCGCCGGCGTTGAATCAGTTTCCGCTTCATCTCTCCTCCGCGCCGCGGAAAAAGCCGCTCTTCCTTCCGAACGCGAACACGTTTGCCCGTATTTATACAATCACCCTGAACTATTTTCTATATACTGTCCTGCCGCACCCGCCCGTTGGCATTATCCCGATATCCGCATTACCGTTGACACTCAGGAAGATTATAACCGCGCGGCGGAATTGTACCGCGCGTTAGAAAACGCGCCAAACAGATACCACGGAGAGACAATTATTAAGAAATACGCGGAGATATTTCATAAATGAACAAGGTGCCATTTTTAATTGTTCCCTGCTATGAAGAAGGCCGCGGCGGCGGGCACATAAACAGATGTATTTCGCTGACAAACGACTTACGCTCCACAGGCCGTGAAGCTTATTTTTACTTACAAAAAAAAACTGAAAAAATCATCAATCTTTTACGATTAAAAAATTTTAACACGTCCTGGATTATTGACAAAGAAGAAATAAACCGCCCATTTGGACTCGTTATTTTAGACCGTTTTCAAACCCCGCTTGACGAACTTCTATTCTGGAAAAAGCTCGCTCCCGTAATCGGCATAGACGAAGGCGGCCCCTGCCGCGATTACTTCGATTTCCTTATAGACATACTAATTCCCGAAAACTTTAAAAAACCGTCAGCGAATATTACTTCATGGGGTTTATTGAATTTACCCCAAAAAATAAAAACCGGACAAAACGCGAAGAATTCAAAATTAAAAATTTTAATCAGTTTTGGACAGGAAGACGCAACGGGACTCGGTCTTCTAGCGATAAAAAAACTCGCAAAAAGCAATTTAAAAGAAGCGGAGATTACCCTATTAAGAGGCGGGTTAAATAAAACTGAATACCAAATACCGGATTATGTAAAAGTAATTGATTCTATACCAAATCTGGCGGATCACCTTTACGAATACGACCTTGTATTAACCCACTACGGCATCACAGCCTACGAAGCGCTATACGCCGGAACGGCAGTTCTGCTTGACCACCCCACCCCTTACCACAAAAAAATCGCCA
>NZ_BDHE01000477.1:0-283 GCF_054786175.1 Treponema sp. R8-4-B8 | reverse complement strand
TATTTTCTTTCCCCGTTTTTATCAAGATAGGAAAAGCCGCTCGTTGTATCATGGATGGAAGTGGGAATATTCCCGAATAGCGGCATTTCCTATCTTGATAAAAACGGGGAAAGAAAATATTTTATGCTGATGAGCAAGTTGCTCATCAGCATAAAATATTTTCTTTCCCCGTTTTTATCAAGATAGGAAAAGCCGCTCGTTGTATCATGGATGGAAGTGGGAATATTCCCGAATAGCGGCATTTCCTATCTTGATAAAAACGGGGAAAGAAAATATTTTATGC
>NZ_BDHE01000476.1:0-290 GCF_054786175.1 Treponema sp. R8-4-B8 | reverse complement strand
AGAATCGGGTTTGTACTTTGGTATGTACAATTTGATCTCGTCGATATAAGCGACGATTAAAGCCAAAGCGGTGAGCGCAGCGGAACATATTGCAAAGCCTTTGCCGGTGGCGGCTGTGGTATTGCCAAGTGAGTCCAAAGCGTCGGTACGATTCCTTACTTCGGGGGGGCAGGCCGGACATTTCGGCAATGCCGCCGGCGTTATCCGCTACAGGGCCGTAAGCGTCTGTGGCAAGCGTAATGCCAAGAGTGGAAAGCATTCCTACTGCGGATATGCTAACGCCGTAAAGC
>NZ_BDHE01000475.1:0-294 GCF_054786175.1 Treponema sp. R8-4-B8 | reverse complement strand
TGGAAGTGTATAATATCAGCTCTTCAACTTCCACTTACCTGATAAATACTTACGCCGGTAAAACTTTGCAGGATGTCACAAGAGCCGATGTGGTTTCCAGAGGTCATACCGCAGCTAACACCTATACTAATCAGACATTTTCAGGTGTAACTTCAATATTTAGCTCTAATTTAGCAGGTACTAGTGCTAATGTTACTGCGGGAATAAATATGTTGACGGAAGCATTACAGACAAATAATCGAAGCGGTTACTGTATTTGGTATGGCGGATCACTAAATCGGTTCTTTTACGTAA
>NZ_BDHE01000474.1:0-310 GCF_054786175.1 Treponema sp. R8-4-B8 | reverse complement strand
ACCACGAAGTACACGGAGAAACACGGAGTTTTAGTATGAAAATCTTCTTTTTCTCCGTGTAACTCCGTACCATCCGTGGTTAAATATTCTCTTTGGACAGCCCCATACACATCACTGCAAATACGCAGATATTACTATATTTAACGCATGACAATAACGCAAACTGTAACCATACCAGACGATTCGTCTGGTATGGTTACAGTTTGCGTTATTGTCATGCGTTAAATATAGTAATATCTGCCGTTACTGTCAAGTTGTAAAATTTAACCACGAAGTACACGGAGAAACACGGAGTTTTAGTATGAAAATC
>NZ_BDHE01000473.1:0-295 GCF_054786175.1 Treponema sp. R8-4-B8 | reverse complement strand
TGGACGGTAAAAGTAGCTAAAGCTTTAACGTCTTCTACCGTGTGTACGGTACTAGTGGCTAAAGCTTTAACATCCTCTACCGTATGTACGCTATCAGTGGCTAAAGCCTTAACATCCTCTACCGTATGTACGGTACTAGTGGCTAAAGCTTTAACGTCTTCTACCGTGTGTACGGTACTAGTGGCTAAAGCTTTAACGTCTTCTACCGTGTGTACGGTACTAGTGGCTAAAGCTTTAACATCCTCTACCGTATGTACGCTATCGGTAGCTAAAGCCTTAACATCCTCTACCGTAT
>NZ_BDHE01000472.1:0-298 GCF_054786175.1 Treponema sp. R8-4-B8 | reverse complement strand
TGGGTGTAAATCGGCTTGCGCTGCGCAAGCCGATTTACACCCATATGCGTAATCTTCCCCCCTCAAAAATGAATTTTGCCAATATGAACCAGTCAATTGCCGCCGAAGGGTGCATTATTACCAACGCCAATATTGGCAAAATTCATTTTTGAGGGGGGAAGATTACGCATATGGGTGTAAATCGGCTTGCGCTGCGCAAGCCGATTTACACCCATATGCGTAATCTTCCCCCCTCAAAAATGAATTTTGCCAATATGAACCAGTCAATTGCCGCCGAAGGGTGCATTATTACCAACGC
>NZ_BDHE01000471.1:0-352 GCF_054786175.1 Treponema sp. R8-4-B8 | reverse complement strand
TTCCGGAAGTGGTAACGGATATTTAAAAATAATTGTGTAGAAGTTTAAACTTTCAATAACACCAATTTTTATTTCTTTGAAGGACTACAGAATCTGTGAGAAATGAGTTTTTCTACAAGCTCCATATGGGGCTGGTCGGGAGTCAAGGTACACTATGAAAAAGTGGTGTCGGTTACCTCTGCGCTTGCCTTGTCCGACACTCGGCTGCTACTCTTTACTCTTGCGTTACGTAAAAGAACCGATTTAGTGATCCGCCATACCAAATACAGTAACCGCTTCGATTATTTGTCTGTAATGCTTCCGTCAACATATTTATTCCCGCAGTAACATTAGCACTAGTACCTGCTAAATT
>NZ_BDHE01000470.1:0-304 GCF_054786175.1 Treponema sp. R8-4-B8 | reverse complement strand
ATTACTGATACTGAGCCAAACATAGCTCGTAGTACCTCCCCCGTTTAGCCATTAATTCCTCGTGCGTGCCTGTTTCCACGATTTGACCGTACGGTCAAATCGTGGAAACAGGCACGCACGAGGAATTAATGGCTAAACGGGGGAGGTACTACGAGCTATGTTTGGCTCAGTATCAGTAATAATACGACGGGATATTTCAAAGGTATTTTTTTTTTAACTTCTTAAATATAGTAATATTTGCATGAGAATAATAATAACAATGTTATTGCTATAATAAATTTCTTCATATTATTACTGATACTGA
>NZ_BDHE01000469.1:0-356 GCF_054786175.1 Treponema sp. R8-4-B8 | reverse complement strand
TCGCATAACGTTTGGCGGTAAACGACGTTTTTTTGCGCCCGATAAGAAAACCGCGAAGCGGTTTTTCGGGCACAAAAAAATGTGGGTGGAGTGAGGCGTGGGAGCCTTCAGGCGACCTAGCCGAACGGAACCCCGAGCCGCCGTAAGGCGGCGACGCGTTTACCGACCTGTTATGCGATGAAACCGCAACTGCCAATTATTAAATCATCTTCTGCCAATTTTCAAATAGACCTTGTTTATTGGATATAATTATTTTGAATAATTTATGCTCCCATATAAAACTGACTATATTTACCATTTTTTTTACAATTTATAAAGAGGGAAAAATGCCTGTAATAAAATTACATTCACAGTAG
>NZ_BDHE01000468.1:0-411 GCF_054786175.1 Treponema sp. R8-4-B8 | reverse complement strand
GGAACCCTTACATTAAAACGCGGCGTAAATATGAAAATGTCTATTTTTCCGCAGTCATCCTCCACGGACATGATGCGTTTATTCAGCGGTGAAAGTTACAAGCTGACTATTCAATTTAAAAACATTGGTGAAACTGTTTCCACAGCAATGTCATACCAGTTTAAATTGCCTGACGAGCTTAAGATTACTAGTAACGATAATTCACCATCGCGGCTGACTGAAGGCGATTTACAATCATTTATGCCTGGACAAACAAGGAATGTCAATATTACTGTCGAATGCGGGTCAATATCCGAAGCATTTGAATTTAAAGATATTGTTATTGAAACTGAAGATTTTGACGGAAAAACATGGACAGATTCTGTTTCCTTAAAAATAAACAACGAAAGCGTTACTTTTAATATATGTTCT
>NZ_BDHE01000467.1:0-371 GCF_054786175.1 Treponema sp. R8-4-B8 | reverse complement strand
CTTGCTTCGCAAAGATTTCACACTAAGATCACAAAGGTACAAAGATCACAAAGAAGAGGGAAGGGGTTTTTGTCCGAGGGCTATGCGTGGGCTTCACGATACATTATTCTCAAATTTCCTCTCGCAGAGGCGCGAAGGCGCAAAGGTTGTTGTTTGTGAGATTGTCGTTTTTCCTTCAAGATTTGTTGTTAAAATTATATATCTTGATCAATAATGGACTGTCGAACAACAAATTCGCGCCTTCGCGCATTCGCGCCTTTGCGAGAGAAAAGTTGAGAATAATGTATCGTGAAGCCCACGCATAGCCCTCGGACAAAAACCCCTTCCCTCTTCTTTGTGATCTTTGTACCTTTGTGATCTTAGTGTGAAAT
>NZ_BDHE01000466.1:0-432 GCF_054786175.1 Treponema sp. R8-4-B8 | reverse complement strand
AGGCTCAGCGCGGCCGGCGGGGAGGGGAAGAGAGGGCTGGGTTGGATAGACGGCGCTACAGGGTGGGAAGGAAATAACTTAGTCGATCCGTTAGGCAAGTTTGACTTGATGCTGGGTTACGACATCGGCAACGGTTTTGCGATGGGTCTCGGTTTTTACACCGCGTATCAATGCGTACGTGAGAACGGCGATATACGGAACCAGACCGCGATTTACAAGGGTACGGCCGGTATCAACTACAACATTGAGCAAGGCCTTGACCCTGTCTCTTATACACATCTGTGCAGGGTAAGATCATAGTGCAAGTTGATAAGAACATCGACTTCGACGTTCTTTTCAAAATCATGAACACTTGCGGCAAGTCCGGTTACAACAACATGAACTTTGCCGTCATGGAAAGGGATGAATAATCATGAAATACAAAGTGCTTAT
>NZ_BDHE01000465.1:0-429 GCF_054786175.1 Treponema sp. R8-4-B8 | reverse complement strand
GAAAGCGCTTCAACGGCGGCTTTACTAAATGAATAAAAACCCTGAAAAGTAACATGCAAGGCTCCCGCGACAGAGCCGATAAAAATAATTTTTGCGCCGCCGCCGCGTCGCATATAGGGTATCGCGTATTTGACGGCTTCAAATTGGGCGAAAAAATTAATTTCAAATAATTTTCTCGCGTCCGCCGGGTCAGTTTTTTCAACCGAGCCGGAAATGCCGCCGCCGGCGTTATTGACCAATACGTCAATGCGCTTTTCCGTATTATAAATATCGTCAATGACCTCTTTAAACCATGCTCCGTCCGTTATTTCGCAAATATTGGAATTGACGCCTTCCAGATCACAGGCGCTTCGGGATATCGAATACACGGCGTACCCTTTTTTATAAAACAATTCGGCTGCCGCGCGCCCAATACCCTTTGAACCGCCC
>NZ_BDHE01000464.1:0-429 GCF_054786175.1 Treponema sp. R8-4-B8 | reverse complement strand
TAATAAAACGAACCGTTTTTTCTTTCTCTGCGCCGCTCTTCCTCAAGCCGTTGGCGCTCAATTTCCCGCAGACGCTCGGCTTCACGGCGCGCTTCCTCCTCTTTGCGTTTGCGTTCTTCCTCAAGACGGCGACTCTCTTCCTCAATCCGCTTACGTTCTTCTTCAAGCCGCCTGCGTTCTTCTTCAATGCGCTTGCGTTCTTCCTCTTTGCGGAACTCGTCAACCGCGTTGTTTACATTCGCCAACGCTTCACTATACTTTTTTTCCATCTCGGCGCGTTTCCGTTCTATTTCCGCAAGACGCGCGTCTTCAGCTCTGGTGTCAGGCGGAGGCGGAAACATGTTATCCAGTTCCGCCTCTATCGCTTTCTCCTCGCGCTCAATCACAGTTTTTTCCAGCGCGGCATAAGCTTTCATTCTAAAGGCTTCT
>NZ_BDHE01000463.1:0-430 GCF_054786175.1 Treponema sp. R8-4-B8 | reverse complement strand
CACTGTAACAGAGAAGTCAATCGAAGCCGCAAAAGCCGCCATTGCCGACATGTTCATCAACGATGTGCCGAACTTCGGCAACGCAGGAGAGATCAGAGTGTTCTTTAAAAAGACAACAAGCAGAGTGGCGACCGGAGTTTCGGCGCTCACCAAAGAAGGACGCGCCGACAAATTGAAAACCATTGAAGCCTGCGACATTCCTGAATAAGGAGGCGCAAAATGAGTGCTGTCGAAGCCTTATCAACTATAACTGCCGAAGATATTCCTTATGAAAAACCAAAGGTTAGGACTGCGGTCGAAATCCTTTCCGAACGTAACGCTATGGTAGGAATGAAGGACAACAAAAAAACAATACGACAAATTGCCAACATGATACAAATGCAAAAGGAGTTCGCTGAAATAAACGGCGAGGAGTACGACCACTCGCACA
>NZ_BDHE01000462.1:0-429 GCF_054786175.1 Treponema sp. R8-4-B8 | reverse complement strand
TGATATTAAATTTTGTAGAACGCTTGCAATATGCTTTCCCGCTTTTCCGCGGTGGCTCAAAGAATTTTTCTCTTGCGGCGAAAGCTCGGCAAGGGTGCGGCCAAGGGACGGTATCCAAAGAATCGGATCGTAACCAAAACCGCCTTCCCCTTTTATTCCGCTCTTTTTTACAATTTCCCCCTCAAGCGTTTCCTGAACAAGAAAAAAACGGTCGTCGCTAAATAAACGAACCATAGCGCAGACAAACCTCGCGCTTCGTTTTGGATTGTCCCCCAACTCGTCAAGAAGCATAATATTACGCCGTTCGCTTGTCTACTTTTGTCCTGTCTCCATTCCGTAACGGGCGGACAGTACGCCGGGCCTGCCGTCAAGAGCGCCCACGCTCCAGCCGGAATCACTCGCTATGTCAGGTTCCATTCAGCCAATGAT
>NZ_BDHE01000461.1:0-429 GCF_054786175.1 Treponema sp. R8-4-B8 | reverse complement strand
GGATTTCATCGGCGACTACGGCAAAACCCTTGCCGATTTCTCCGGCGTGAGCCGCCTCAATCGCGGCATTCATCGAAAGCAGATTGGTCTGGCTTGCGATACTGTTCATCACCGAATTTATTTCCAAAAGCCCTTCGGAATCATGGGCTATTTCCCCTATTTCCTGCGCGACTGTCTGGAGTCCTGTTTTACCGTTCTCTGACGCTTCGACTAAAACGCCAACGTTCTTGCTGTTTTCTGCAAGCGTCTGGGTTACCGAGTGAATGTTAGCTGTCATTTCTTCAATGGCTGAAGACGACAAATTTACGCTTTCAGTCTGTTCTTCTATCATTTTGTTAAGGCTGTCAATATTAGCTTTAATATCACCTACCGCCTTGCCGGCTTCTTCAGCGCCGTTTTCCTGCTTGACCATAAGATTTTCCATGTTGT
>NZ_BDHE01000460.1:0-431 GCF_054786175.1 Treponema sp. R8-4-B8 | reverse complement strand
GACAAGGGCGCCGACAATAAAAGCCCTTACAAGAAACGCGTAACTGAACATCTCCAATAAAACTTTTAACATCAAACTTCTCCTAAAAATTTTCTGCCTGTCTCGCTCTTTTTGTAATCTTCCATGCCGCCGAAAAAAAGCTGCTGTTTTTGCAAGTGCAGCACTTTTGTCGCGCAGTCGGCGGCTTCAATTTCATGGGAAACCATTATTATCGTCATTCTTGTTTCACGGTTTATTTTTTCAAGCAGCCTGTACAACTGCGCGCTAATCAGAGGATCAAGGCCGGCGAAAGGTTCGTCTAACACGAGAAGTTTTTCAGCGGCGCAAAGGGAACGCGCGAGTAACACGCGCCTCTGCTGTCCGCCGGACAATTCCCTAAAACATCGATTTTTTAAATCCTCAATTTCAAGCAGGCGCAGTTTTTCTTCCGC
>NZ_BDHE01000459.1:0-430 GCF_054786175.1 Treponema sp. R8-4-B8 | reverse complement strand
CAGGCTGAGGTAATGCTTAAAGGGCTGCCTCATGCCGGGGTTCAACGTGTCGAGGAAGAGTTGCATTTCTTTTTCGTAACCGGCGACTACGCCGACAAATTTTGTTCTGTCATTTTCAAAACGGGTCATCAGGATTTCTACCGCTTCCCTGGCAGATGAGTCGGCAGCTCCGCCCCGTTGCGTATCGGCAAGCACGTATGCCTCATCGACAGAGAGGATGCCGCCCATTGCCTCATCGCACTTCTCGTTTACCTTGTCTTTCGATTGACCAAGGTAAGAGCCTTTCAGATCATTACCATTAACTTCGATGCAGGTCTCCGTTTTAAGAAGGCCGATGGCTTTAAACAGCGCGCCCAATGTGCGAGCAATAGTCGTCGTGCCGTTGCCGGAATTGCAGGTGTTGACAATGTTGTTGCCCTAGCTCGCGCTC
>NZ_BDHE01000458.1:0-430 GCF_054786175.1 Treponema sp. R8-4-B8 | reverse complement strand
AATTATTGAAAAAGCCTAAAAATTCATATATATTAAAGACAACAAATGTTACACATAGGCATTGACGTAGGCTCCACGACGGTAAAGGCCGTCGTGATACAGAGCGGCACAAAAGAGATACTTTGTTCCAGATATGAGCGGCATAACGCCTGCCAGAGTGAAAAGGTTTACGCTTTTTTACAGGAAATTTTTACGGTTTTCCCCAACGACCAATTCAGAATCGCCTTCTGCGGTTCGGGGGGACGAATAATAGCCGATATGATCCACGCGCCCTTTATTCAGGAAGTGGTCGCCACTTCGATAGCGGTGCGGATTTTCTACCCGCAGGCAAGGGTGGCGAAGGAACTTGGGGGACAGGACGCGAAAATCGTCTTTTTTTTCAATGACAACGCCACTAACCAGCTTATAGCGCGCGACAGAAGAAGGACCG
>NZ_BDHE01000457.1:0-430 GCF_054786175.1 Treponema sp. R8-4-B8 | reverse complement strand
ACAGTGCAGATTGTATTTGTCAGTCAGGCGTTTATTGAAGGAATCGTCTATTGGCAGGGCGTTAAACGCTATCTTATGCAGTAATCCCGAAGGAGAGTAATAAACCGTTGTAACCCCTTTTAATTCCTGTTCAAGCGGCTTCCAAACATATTCAAATAACGCTAACCCGTTGGCGTTGTAAAGAATACGCGCCTGTTCCACCGGGCTTCTCCCTTCGGCTTTGTCCAGTATTTCTTTCAAATCGCTCTCATTGCACAAAAGAACCCATGCGGGGGCTTTACTGTCCTTTTTTACCACAAGCGCTGCGTATTGAACGGTATCCGTCAATCCTTTGTCGTAAATCCTGAAAGACACAAACTCAATGGCGGCTTCGTTCTTTTGAAGACTTTTTTGTATGGTTTTCCAGTTAACATCCAAATCCACTTTTAAT
>NZ_BDHE01000456.1:0-430 GCF_054786175.1 Treponema sp. R8-4-B8 | reverse complement strand
CGGTATCCCTGGCCCATGTCATCGCGTACTGCCCCGTGGCCGTTGATCCCGGGCGGCCTATATAACGGCTGTCCATGCCGTCAAGGGCGTTTGGTTTCCAGATGGAAAATATACGGACAAAATTGGTATAGTCAACTAATACGGCCTTCAGTATTTCGTCATACCTGTCCCGACGCATTTCCGCCGGCAGGGATTCATATTCGCCCATTACATTCGCAATCCCGCGCAACATCTGTAAATAGCCGTCTTCCCTGCCTTTCCAGAACTGCGCCCGTGAGGAAGTCAGATTCTTGAGGCTTTTTATGCTCAATTCAAGGCTGAATTTTGACGCTTGCCGCAGAAGCATTACGGCAACTCCGGAAATTGCGATCATCATAATGGCGATCACAAGCAGGCTCAGTTTGATTTTAATTTTCATTTCTTTTCTCCT
>NZ_BDHE01000455.1:0-430 GCF_054786175.1 Treponema sp. R8-4-B8 | reverse complement strand
TCTTCTAGAAACCTATCCAAAAGAACCTTTTGGCGATATTTTTTTTCCGTAGCCTTGTCACGTGGGTGCAAATTTTCCTTATCGCTGGATTCTTTCAATGTGAATTTAAACCAAGACGTGCCGTTCTTCAAGAATTCGGCTTTTATAACCTGAGTTGGGATACCGGTGAATTTTCCCCTTTCTTCGCTATAATTCAAGCGAATTTCAACAGGATTTTCCAATTGTTCTTCCGAAAAATTTTCCAGAACAAAATTGTAAAATCCTGCTTTTTGCATGGCAAATGCATATTCGTGCCGCATATCGTGGCTTGAATTGCTTTCGCCAAAAAACGCAACTGTTGCGCCAGGATTTGCCAAAGGCATATCTTGCAGGGCAGAAGGCTGCCTAGAGCCTGTCTCTTATACACATCTAGATGTGTATAAGAGACAGT
>NZ_BDHE01000454.1:0-431 GCF_054786175.1 Treponema sp. R8-4-B8 | reverse complement strand
GATTTGCCGCGGATGAAGGACTGGTGGAAAGTAATCCGGCGGATGTTCTTGAAAGCCCCAAACGAAAACTAAATATTCCCGAAGTAATGGACAGGAAAACGATCGAAGATCTTTTAAATGTTATAGACACGTCAAAACCGCAAGGCTGCCGCGACAGATGCCTTTTTGAATTAATTTATTCGGCGGGACTGCGCGTTTCTGAAGCCGTGGGACTTCACATAAAAGATGTTGATATCGACACAGGAATCGCAAAGGTAAGGGGAAAAGGCAATAAATAGCGTATTGTGCTTTTTGGAAAAGAAGCCGCGTATCAATTAAAACAATATCTGCAATACGCAAGGCCTAAACTGGCGGTGAAAATAAACAAGACCCATGCCCTTTTTATCGGAAGAAACGGAAGCCGTCTTCTCAGAAAGGGCATTTGGGAAAAT
>NZ_BDHE01000453.1:0-431 GCF_054786175.1 Treponema sp. R8-4-B8 | reverse complement strand
GTCCTCCTGCACGTCCTCCTTCGCTGCCTTCATCGCTGCCTTCTTCTCGGCCTTCTTCACGAGCATCTTCCTGCCAGACCTCCTTTGCGGTGTCCCAGTTACATTTCGTTGTCAGCATGCTCATTACCTCCTTTGCGTGGTTTTCCATTAGCTCTTTCAATATATCATGTTCGCGGCAGTATTGCACGGATTTTTTCATCGCTTCTTTTAGGGGCAGGCCCTCTTTCAGAAACTCCCTCACCTTTGATATGAACGCGCTGTATTCGGCTAGGGTTTGGCGCTTTCGCGCTATCTGTTCGTTCTTGCCCTCGTTTATGTTTATTACCCTCACTTCCAGTTCCATGGCGGGGAACTTGACTTTTGAACACTCCGTGCCTTCCGTGCTTATGAACAAACCTGATACTCTTATCATCTTCTCGTACGGGAACGGG
>NZ_BDHE01000452.1:0-432 GCF_054786175.1 Treponema sp. R8-4-B8 | reverse complement strand
GTATGGTGAATATGACCCTGAAGTGGAAATTAGAGTAGTCCGCGAAGAAGAAAGAATAATAATCGCAAAAAATTTGCTTTCAAAAGGTTCAACGCTTGAATTTGTGCATGAGATCACAGGGCTCTCCATAGAGAAAATAAAAGAAATATATTAATGAAGCGCTATTCTAAAAAATGCGGTTTTTTGTTCGCCAAGAGGTTCACACGAAGAGCACAAAGGTTCTAAGATCACAAAGGAAGAAAAAAGGGAATTTTTATCCGAAAGCTATGCGTGGAAGATATATAGAAAGAAGAACTCTCGCAGAGGCGCGGAGGCGCAAAGTTGTTGTCCGAAATCTAAGCGTGGGCTTCACGATAAGATAACGGACAAAAACCCCCTCTTCTCTCTTAGTGATCTTCTCTTCCTTAGTGTTCTTTGTGAGAATTTTTCTGT
>NZ_BDHE01000451.1:0-432 GCF_054786175.1 Treponema sp. R8-4-B8 | reverse complement strand
ATTTTTCAAGTAAATTGAATTGATACACTATCTCGCTTACTATCTTGTTCGTTGCAGACCGACCAATGTTTCGAGTAAACTGAATTTTGTTAATGTTTTAACCACTAGGGGAATTGGTTGCAGACCGACCAATTTTTCGAGTAAACTGAATTGGGCGATATAAACAACGCAAACAAGCCGTTGTTGCAGACCGACCAATTTTTCGAGTAAACTGAATTTTTACAACCATAGCGCGGGGCCTCCGCGTGTTGCAGACCGACCAATTTTTCGAGTAAACTGAATTTTTCAGCGGTTGCGATCCACTTTCCTTTTGGTTGCAGACCGACCAATTTTTCGAGTAAACTGAATTTTGAATTTATAGTTCGTTGCGCTGTTGTATGTTGCAGACAGACCAATTTTTCGAGTAAACTGATTTCTTTTAACGTTTACCCA
>NZ_BDHE01000450.1:0-432 GCF_054786175.1 Treponema sp. R8-4-B8 | reverse complement strand
TGTCACAAGTTTAGCCCCGATTGAAAACCGGATAAATTTGTCACTTAACCTGGTTTTTTTGCTCATATCCATAATTAATTAACCGCTAACGTTTCCTGTTAAAAAGTCCGAATTTATAACCGATGCCAAAGCTAAGAACAGAATACCCATAATGTATTAAAATTAAGAAAATGCGGCAAATATACATGAAAATTATCTTTATTTCCTTTTTCCTCCTTTTTTCGATCACTTTTCTATACGCGGCAAATCCCAAAAGTATAACGCTGTGTATTCAGGGAAGCGGGTCGGCAAATTTTGTGGAAGGTTTTAAATATGCCTTGACGGTAGAAGCAAAAGCCGCGGTCTATCAGGTTACGGATAATTTAAGCGCGGCAAAATATAATATAAAATTTACGGTAGAATTCGATAATACGGAACAAACATCCAAATTTA
>NZ_BDHE01000449.1:0-432 GCF_054786175.1 Treponema sp. R8-4-B8 | reverse complement strand
AAACAGGCGGAGTTTTGCTGTAGTTGACAAAAAACCGACGATTGATTTAACCAGCCATCTTATAGAACCTTTCCTTAATGCTCAAAAATACCAATAAAATTGATAATCCCATTGTAAAATGAAGCGGTAAATTTATTCAAGCCGTCCTCACTGGTCATAAAAAGCGCGTCCTGCTGGTTGGATATAAAACCAAGCTCCACAAGAACCGCCGGCATCCGGCTGTTTCTTACGACAAACCAGTCGTTTGCCTTTCTGCCCCTGGAAGGCATCGCGCCGCCAAATGTTTTTTGAAGGCCGGCAAGTCTGGAATCGGCTCAAAGTAGGCTTTCTGTCGTGTATTCTTCTTCCAGCATGGCGCTTCGTATCGTGTTTACCTCGGCTGCATACGTACGTTGGGAAGCGTCCAAAAGTCTTCTGTCCTGTCCTGACGTT
>NZ_BDHE01000448.1:0-434 GCF_054786175.1 Treponema sp. R8-4-B8 | reverse complement strand
ATCAGAGATTCTTTTTTTCGTAACGAAAAATATGTTGACCTTGTAATTAACCGTTTGGTTCCCCCTGTTGTCCATCTTGATGAAATTGAGTGGGATTTGTTAGCTGATTATATCAGTGAAAGCATGGAAGATTTTTACAAAGGATACTCGCTCTTTTTGGATCAGGGCGCGGGTCCAGTCCGTCAGCGGGTCGCGGAACTTCACACCGCCGTTATTGAGCTTTCCGCGAAATTGCAAAAAGGCGAGATTGAGGCCGCGTGGCTGCCTCGGCACACGTTCATCGTGCTTTCACAAATTCAAGGGCACGCCGCGGCTTTATTGGAAGACCTTGCTTTTGACGAGTCTCCTTCCGATTCTGACATCGCTGCGATGGAAAACGCGCTGGACAGCATGATAGATACTTTTACAGATATTAAAGAATTGATTAATACGGC
>NZ_BDHE01000447.1:0-434 GCF_054786175.1 Treponema sp. R8-4-B8 | reverse complement strand
TCTCGGCTGCCTGCAAGTTCTCAGCCGCCGTGTCGAGGTTCTTTATCGTGTGCTCTAAGCGGTTCTGCAGCGCGCCAAGCAAACTGCGCTGGTGCGAGACCTTCTGCAGGGCTGTCTCTTATACACATCTGTAGGGTTGCCTCTATTTACACTCGAATATTTTTCTCCTGTCAAAGAGGCCGACTGGATTGGGTTTTCTGTGCAATATGAATTGCAATATACTAATTTGGTCAACATGATAGATCTGTCCGGGCTGAAAGTTCTATCTGCTGATAGGGATGATTACGCCCCGTTGATCATTGCCGGCGGGCCTTGTATGAACAATCCCGAACCGCTTACGCCGTTTGTTGACGCTTTTCTCATCGGCGACGGGGAGGAGGCTACGCTGGAGTTTTGCGCCGTTGTTGAGAAGCATAAAGGGATTAGGTCACCGC
>NZ_BDHE01000446.1:0-433 GCF_054786175.1 Treponema sp. R8-4-B8 | reverse complement strand
GATATAGGTGCGGATATAAGACGAATAAAACAACGTAGAAGGCGTGCCGTCGAACAATTGAGGAAAGGAACCTCTTACAATTTCGTTAAATGTTGTTAGCGTTGACCACATCGCCATTTTGGTTTGCAGAGGGATTTCGGGAATAAAGGAAGGCCGCGTTACGTCTTTTAATTTTTCGCTTTGGGAGAACCCTTGCAAATCCAGAATAGCCGCGCGGCCGACAAGAATCTCTGAAATATTTTTCATTAAATGAAAAACCTGCGAACCGGTCAGCCAAAATGGTCCATTCTTTTTTGATTTATCCACGATAAATTTTATATAAGGAAACAAATTAGGCGCTTTTTTCGCCTCATCAATTAATAGGGGCGGAGGAAATCTTTCACAAAAGTGAGACGGGTCTTCTTGCGCTCTCGTAAGCATTTCCACACCACCA
>NZ_BDHE01000445.1:0-433 GCF_054786175.1 Treponema sp. R8-4-B8 | reverse complement strand
ATCGTTATTGATAATTTGGCTCTCCTGTCTCTCGCGCAAGCTTTCTATAGCCAAATGAAGCTGCTCTTTTGTTTGGTCGTAAGGCGAAGAATACACATCCTGAACAGAGGTATCCACATTTATGATAGTGGAAATAGAATTGAGAATATATTCCCTTGGCTTTTGCTGATAGTCAACATATCCTTCTGGAATCTCCGCACTCTTTTTTTCCGATGAGCATAAAACATCAAGCGGTGTTTCTCCCTCCACCACCTTGTTCACCCGGTAAATACCAGCATCAAGCCCCTTGAATTCCAAGAAGCGCGTTAGCCAGCGCGGTGTGATTGCCCCAAACTGCGGCGGGGTTTTGGTTATATCCGCCAATTGATACGCTTGTGATTTATTTAGCGCATTTAATTCTGTTGTAGATGCTGTACCCATATATTCCTCCCTT
>NZ_BDHE01000444.1:0-433 GCF_054786175.1 Treponema sp. R8-4-B8 | reverse complement strand
ACTTATTTTCTCCTTATTCACCTAATTGCATCCGCCGTTATCGGGGAATGTAATAGAAGCGTTATATACTTCGGCTTCACCGAAACGGTATGAAGAACCATCAATAAAATAGGTATCGTGATTGCCTTGCGTCGCGATTATTGTCTTTTTGTTGTTAAATTCATTTGCCGCATTTGTGTAACTAATAATTTCATTCGGTCTTCCACCAATCGCATCTACAAGGTCACCGCCCATAAGATAGACTTTGTTATCTGTATCAAAAGCGTCGGCCGCGTTTAATACATTAACCATGTCGGTGTGCTCTTCGCTTTGCGGGTCAGAAACTACGGTAAAGCTAAAATCATAGGCATTTACACTTGACGTTAAAAGATGGTATTCGTCCGACCACGCTCCCGGGATGCCCATACGATCTTTATAACGAGTATTCGGGCTA
>NZ_BDHE01000443.1:0-433 GCF_054786175.1 Treponema sp. R8-4-B8 | reverse complement strand
CCCAAGCGTCAACCGCCATTGAGGAAATGGTAGCAAATATCAGCTCTGTTACCAACACGCTGGTCAGCAACACCGCCAATGTAAACACGTTAAAAGAAGCTTCCGAAGTAGGCCGTGGCGGATTGCAGGAAGTAGCCACCGACATTCAAGAGATAGCCCGTGAGTCAGAGGGGCTTTTGGAAATTAACTCGGTAATGGAAAACATAGCAAGCCAGACCAATTTACTTTCGATGAACGCGGCAATAGAAGCCGCCCACGCAGGAGAAGCAGGAAAAGGCTTTGCCGTAGTAGCCGATGAAATCCGTAAACTTGCGGAAAGCTCTAGCGATCAGTCTAAGACCATCGGCACAGTACTTAAAAAGATTGCTGAATCAATCAAACAAATTACAAGCTCCACCGAAAATGTACTGGCAAGATTTGAAGCGATTGATTC
>NZ_BDHE01000442.1:0-434 GCF_054786175.1 Treponema sp. R8-4-B8 | reverse complement strand
TAGGATCCGTATACGAATATAAATAGTTGTAATCCCTATATATATTTGAATTTGTTATATTTGGATTTTTATTTATTATGTCAGTAACAGTGATGTCCAGATTACTGATATATATTCTGTAAAAAATAGTATATCCAGATGCGTAATACTGACTAAGAGAATTAGGCGGAATATCTATTTCCGCATTGGTATTAAACTGAGATACAATTCTGCCTTCCGACAATTGGGGAAGATAATAATACTCGTCAATTCCGCAGGTTAATAAAAATAAACAAGATACAAGTATTACCGGCGTTTTAAGAAACTTCATTTTCCCTCAAGAAACGCAAGCCTGCTCCTTGCAAGGTTGTGCCAGACGGGCATTTCAGGCCATTTAATCAGTACGTCACGATACGCTTCAATCGCGGATGCAGGGTCGCCAATGGTTTCATAAA
>NZ_BDHE01000441.1:0-436 GCF_054786175.1 Treponema sp. R8-4-B8 | reverse complement strand
TCCTCCGACATTGATAAAAACGGCTATGTGTTGACAGGCGATAAAAATGTAATACTTGTAAAGGCAAAAATAAAATATCAAATAAATGACGCGGTACGTTATACGTTATTTATAAACGACGCAGAGAAAATAATTGACGGCATAATCAGCGGAGAGTTGACCCGCATAGCCGCTCATTCCGACGTGGATTCAATTCTTACAAGCGGCAGGGCGCAATTATCAAGTGATGTTATGCAAAATTCGCAAAATATTATTGATTCGTTAAAATTGGGAATAATTATTTCCGGCGTAGAGCTGACTGAAATTACGGCGCCCGCAGAAACGATCCGTTATTTTGAAGAAGTAAGAAACGCGGCAATTTACAAGTCAACCAGTTACCAGCGGGCGCAGGAATACGCTTCTACGCGGATACTTGGAGCGCAAGCGGCGGCAAACA
>NZ_BDHE01000440.1:0-436 GCF_054786175.1 Treponema sp. R8-4-B8 | reverse complement strand
TTCCAGGGTTGGGCAATGGGTCATCTGTTCGGGCTGAGCGCGAAAAATAAAGACATTCAATGGTTCAGGAACTGGCTGTTTAGACAGTACGCTCCGGACCTCTGTGCCGCGCAGCTTCGCGTAGGCTACGACTACATCAACAGCAGAAGCGATTTCTACGTAAAACCGAGTTTTTACTGGAACTTTTTCGACAAACTTCTGAGCGTCGGCTTGTCATTCGCCTACTGTCAGGATTTCTGCACCGGTAAACTCTACGAAGGTTCTCCCTACCGTTATATTGAACTGGAACCCAAAATACAGTTGAACTTTGACAACAACTCGTATATTGCATTTGCATATAACTTCAGGCAGGAATATCTGCACCCCTGGGCCGGTTTAAAACCGGGAAAAGACCCGCTTAGACAGACGCAGTGGATGAATCTGCGCTTCTGCGTTT
>NZ_BDHE01000439.1:0-437 GCF_054786175.1 Treponema sp. R8-4-B8 | reverse complement strand
GCAGATAACGGAAATAATTCCTTTTGCCGCTTATTGATTTTTTTCAGGGTCTAAAGGGTATTCTTTAATTGTTCTTCCTTTAACTATAGTACAATTTCGCCCGGTCTCCTTGGCGGAATACAACGCTTTATCCGCCAGAGCGTACATTTCTTCCGTATCGGTTGAAGCGCCGCATTTTTCCACATATACTCCAAGGGTCATTGTCACATATTTGGAAACGCTTGATTTTTCATGAGGGATTTTCAACAATTGTATTAATTTAGTAACGCGCGATATGACGGCTTTTACATGAGTAACGTCTTCTTTTTCAAACTAAAGCAGGGCAAATTCTTCACCGCTCACTCTGGCGCAGTAGACCCCCATTGTGTCTTTTAATCTGTTAACTGCTTCGCCTATGGCGCGAGGGTAGTCGTCGCCTTTTGGATGACCGTCAAAAT
>NZ_BDHE01000438.1:0-437 GCF_054786175.1 Treponema sp. R8-4-B8 | reverse complement strand
TTTGACAGGCTCACCAAAGCGGTTTACGCGCTTGCCGTTTGATTCCATGTCCATCTGCTGCAAATGCGCGGGGAAGCGGGAAAGCACCTGACTGTACGGCAAAACCGCCGTGTACGGGTACTGTAAAAAGTTGCGTTCCCAAACGCCGATTAGCGCGTCAAGGAGAGCGGCGTTTTTAAGAATATCCGGTTCTAAGGCGAGCTTGTCTGTTTCGGCGGCACCGGCTAGAAACTCCTTAAAAGTTTCAGGGCCGAAGGCGAGAGACAGGACGCAGCCGCCGACGGAGGATGATGACGAATAACGTCCTCCCACATAGTCGTCAATGTAGAAAGAGTCAAGATAGGCGCTGTTACGCGCAAGAGGGCTTGTTTCGCTTGTTACGGCGATCATATGCTTGCTGGGGTCAAGGCCGGCTTTTTCCAGTTTGTCTTTTACTA
>NZ_BDHE01000437.1:0-437 GCF_054786175.1 Treponema sp. R8-4-B8 | reverse complement strand
CGATATGCTTACATCAGGAGGCAACCGTTGTGAAAGCCGCTTTTCCGGGTTCTTTTGACCCCCCCACATCCGGGCATATAAATATAATTAGCCGCGCTGCGTCCATTTTTGGGGAACTTGTGGTGATTGTGGCGGAAAATAAACGTAAAAAATACCTTTTTTCAGCCGAAGAGAGGGCTTCTATGATACGGGAACTGATAAAAGACTACAAAAATGTGTCTGTAACGGTCTGTGACTGCCTGATTGTGGATTTTCTTAAAAAAATGGATATAAAATTACTGCTTCGCGGGGTTCGCGGGGTGGAAGATTTTTCCTATGAATTTGAGCTATCAATGATGAACAGGACCCTTGACCCGGATATTGAAACAATTTTTATGACGACTGATCCTGAATATTTTGTCATCCGCTCGTCTTCTATTAAGGAATTGGCCTCATTT
>NZ_BDHE01000436.1:0-438 GCF_054786175.1 Treponema sp. R8-4-B8 | reverse complement strand
CCGAAAGGCTTTTCATCACGCCGCCCCGCTCGTAATCAGACCCGCTCACAATCCCCGAAAGACTTTCCATAATGCCGCCCCACTCGTAATCAGACCCGCTCACATTAACACACGTAATTCCGCTCACATCGCTGTCCAATATCGGAGCCGGAGCGGTTTTGCCGATCAATTTATACACCTCCGCCCTAAATTTCGCGTCTGCGAACTTCTCCGTGATATCCGTCTGTCCCGCCGCCCCCTCCGCCGCCGCGGTCTCCCGAATCCTTCCCGAATCCGAATCCATAAACCCCTCCGAGTTTGTTATTGGTGATAGCGCAGCCATTCGACACTTATCAATATAATAAAAATCCCTGCCCAGATGTGTATAAGAGACAGGAACGTTGGAGTTACCGTCATTGCGGGGTTGCCTTCGGCTCGATAAACAAGGTGACCCGCAAT
>NZ_BDHE01000435.1:0-438 GCF_054786175.1 Treponema sp. R8-4-B8 | reverse complement strand
ATTGACGAACTTGCCCGTCGTGGTTTTACCGGCTTGTGGCTTATCGGCACTTGGGAACGAAGTCCGGCAAGCAAGACTGTAAAACAGTGGACGGGCAATCCCGAAGCTGCCGCCTCCGCATACAGTTTATACGATTACGATATTGCAAACGAACTTGGCGGCTGGGGGGCACTCACCAACTTGCGTGAGCGTTGTATGCGCCGGGGAATCCGCCTCGGCTCTGATATGGTTCCCAATCACACAGGCATCGACAGCAAATGGATTGTCGAACACCCCGACCGTTTTCTGCAACTGCCCTACCCGCCCTTCCCAACTTACAATTACAACTGCGGTAATCTTTCAGGCAGAGATGACATAACGGTACCAATTGAAGAACATTATTTTTCGCGCAGCGATGCCGCAGTCGTCTTTAAGCGGATTGACAACCGCACCGGAGAA
>NZ_BDHE01000434.1:0-438 GCF_054786175.1 Treponema sp. R8-4-B8 | reverse complement strand
AACATTAGGACTTTGAAGAACATATTCTTTGCAATTCAGTTTATTCGAAAAATTTGTCGGTCTGCAACAGAATGAATCTGGTCACAAGACATAAACCGAATTCAGTTTACTCGAAAAATTGGTCGATCTTCAACAATCTGGAACCGAGGGTGTTAAAACTACGCAATTCAGTTTACTCGAAAAATTGGTCGGTCTGCAACTTTGCGCGTCAATGTATTGCGCGTAACTTTAATTCAGTTTACTCGAAAAATTGGTCGGTCTGCAACATATGAGACAGACAACAAATAACCGATATTAATTCAGTTTACTCGAAAAATTGGTCGGTCTGCAACTGGAAGATACAATCTGTGGCCAGCGCACTGAATTCAGTTTACTCGAAAAATTGGTCGGTCTGCAACGTTCCGTACATCATGGCTATCGGCGACAGGAATTCAGTTT
>NZ_BDHE01000433.1:0-438 GCF_054786175.1 Treponema sp. R8-4-B8 | reverse complement strand
AGCTTACTAACAACACAAACTATCTTCTAACCACTAACTACTATTCACTGGACCTCCCGCATGTCATAAACGCCTAAAGATACGCCATGAAACGGCGTTCTATATCGTCAATTAATTAGTATTGAATAGAATCCACAAGCGCAGCGCGGCTCGCGTCAATGATGTCTTCCGAAACTCCTACCGTTGTCCAGCTTTGTTTGCCGTCTGAAGACGAAATAAGCACGCGTACCTTTGCAGCGTTCGCGGCGCTGCCGTCAATTACCCTGACCTTGTAATCGGTAAGGCGAACTTCTTTCAGTTCCGGGTAAAAATGTTTCAACGCCCTACGCAGAGCGCCGTCCCTCGCGTTGACAGGCCCGTCTCCTTCGGCGGCGGCCATCCCTTCCTGACCGCCAACAAGCACTTTAACCCACGCGTGGGAACTGGCGATCGTTTCCC
>NZ_BDHE01000432.1:0-439 GCF_054786175.1 Treponema sp. R8-4-B8 | reverse complement strand
AACATTGACGGAGAACATCGCCTTCAAGAATGCCGTGGCTATGTGTATTTTACAGATAGGTGAGCTAACCACGCATTTTTCGAAAGATTTTTTGGAGCATAATAAAAAAGTTCCTTGGGGAAACATGAAAAGAATGCGGAATATTGCCGCTCATCATTATGGCTGTCTCTTATACACATCTTGGTATTGACGCCGGTGTCGGCTAACGTAGGCGGCGAGGAGTGTGTCGATCCCGCTGTGTCCGCCATTTTTGACGGGCATCGCTTCGACCTTACAGACTTTAAATTTGACAGAGACGAGGCTAATAATTATGGATAAGATCGCTTTGGATACAAATGTCTTGATATATAATCATGGCTTAGACGGTAACCCCAAACGGTTGATTTCGGAAAAATTCTTTAGGGAAAACCCGGTGATCTCACCGCAGGTTGTATCCGAA
>NZ_BDHE01000431.1:0-439 GCF_054786175.1 Treponema sp. R8-4-B8 | reverse complement strand
CCCTGTTAAAAACAGCGTGGGACATCGCCGTCTCCAAAGGATACCAGCCAAAAGCGGGGCCTGTGGTAGCGGAGGATATGTTTTATTCAGAAGATAAGGACGAATGGAAACTCTGGGCTAAATACGGCTGCCTTGCCCTTGAAATGGAAAGCGCGGAACTCTACACATTAGCCGCCAAATTTAACCGTGAAGCCCTATGCATACTGACCATTTCCGACAGTCTGATAACCGGTGAGGCAACTTCAGCCGAGGAGCGGCAAACGTCCTTTACCCGCATGGTTGAAGTCGCCCGTGAGACGGCAATTAGCGCTTAGTTGACGTTTGTTTAAAAACGCGATAAAGTAACGCAAGCCCGGATGGTGGAATTGGTAGACACGCCAGTTGGAGGCACTAGTGCCTTCACAGGCATGGAAGTAGGAGCCTTCGTACGGACTACACT
>NZ_BDHE01000430.1:0-439 GCF_054786175.1 Treponema sp. R8-4-B8 | reverse complement strand
CAGCCCAATTTCACCCACGCTGTACCCTGAAATGCCGGCACTAATCGCCAGATTAAGAACGGACAGTTTAAACCGTAAAGAGCAGTTAGATGAATCTTATGTCCCGACGGAAAGCGCCATTGCCGAGCCTGTCGTAAGCAAGGACGAGTTAAACTGCCTCCTTGGCGCCATATAAGAAATCATGAGAATTACGGGCGGAATCCTAAGCGGTAGAAAGGTTTCTGTCCCTCAAGGCTCCCGTGAAATCAGGACAAGCATGGATAAGATGCGCGAATCTGTCTTTGCGTCCCTTGGAGATATTACTGGACTTTCTTTCCTTGACATTTTTACCGGATCGGGAATTAGCGCCATAGAAGCAGCTTCCAGAGGAGCGTCATATATAGAAGCCGAAGAACAGGCTAAATTAAAACGAAAAACACTACTTGAAAATGTGGCAATT
>NZ_BDHE01000429.1:0-439 GCF_054786175.1 Treponema sp. R8-4-B8 | reverse complement strand
GGCGTCGCGCCTTTCACGGGCGCGGAGATTGAAACAGCACGGCGAACAAGAAAGTATAATTTTTATCCGGTCGCGCCCATCGTGGACGCGGGGATTGAAACTACGTTTTCGAAGACGGTCAGGCATATTATGTCAAGTCGCGCCCTTCGCGGGCGCGGGGACGGTTCGATTCGCAGGAACCTGTCTCTTATACACATCTAGATGTGTATAAGAGACAGCCTGAAACCGGTTATTACGTTTTTGGAAACCGACAATTCCGAAAAATTGCAAGCGGAACAACATTATCATGAGTTGGTAGAGGATAACGCCGTTGTCTCTTTTAGTTATTGCGACGATAACGGGTTATTGGTTTGCCAGCGTCCAAGCGTAGCGAAGGCTATCAACAAAACTGTCGGCAAAAAGTCAAACGCATCGATATGCCTTGTTTCCGGCGAACCCG
>NZ_BDHE01000428.1:0-439 GCF_054786175.1 Treponema sp. R8-4-B8 | reverse complement strand
CACGAGTGCTGGCGGAGATGTGTATAAGAGACAGCGTATACCCTTGTACTTTTAAAGTCAGTGCTCGTTCACGATCTACATCAACCTTATCCCTGATTCCGCGTACTACCAGGCGCTTGGAACCCCGCGTAAACATTGCAAACTCAACACCGGTTTTGGCCGTCAGCGCGGATAAATCTATCAAAGAAACATCGCTTTTCTTGACTTCTGCCGCACTACCCCGCAAAGGCAACGCATTTAAAAGAGTTTGCTGCCTATTGGTCAGCGGCCTATCGTGCCGCATTATCGCCCATGGTTCGCCTTTTCCGCTGTGAGGGCCGTGTTCTATCGGCGAGTTTATAGTGTTTTCGTCCACACTCTTTAATATAACTATTTCCTCGCAGGAAGTCAAATCTTTTTTATCGGTTCTTCGCTATTTTGTGTGGGTAACTATCACATG
>NZ_BDHE01000427.1:0-439 GCF_054786175.1 Treponema sp. R8-4-B8 | reverse complement strand
AAGTACCGTAATGAGCGCGATTTTTACAACCGTCGATGAAATGTAACTGTGGATCAATGGTAAGAAAATGGGGCGCAGAAAGAAAATTGATTTGAAAAGCGGAATTGTGGAGTAGACTTTTCAATCCGCGCAAGGTAATATTGAAGTAAAGAGAATCAACAACGGCAAAGAGGCTTGCACATATATTTTAAAGACGGCGGACAAGGCGCAAAATATAAAACTTATTACTGATAACGCTAATCTTAAAGCCGGTGAAATCGCGCATATAGAAATTAACGTTACCGAAAAAAACGGAATTCTTTGCACCAATGAAGAATTGATAGAATTTTCACTGGAAGGGGACGCGGAATTCCTTGGAGCCTGTTCCGGTGATTTGACACAAAATTTGGGATTTACTAAAACAAAAGTTGTTACTTTTGAAGGAAGGGCGCTTGCGATG
>NZ_BDHE01000426.1:0-446 GCF_054786175.1 Treponema sp. R8-4-B8 | reverse complement strand
AATCCGACAAGCGATTTTGCGGCTGACGCGGCTGAAACGCCCGTTAAATCATAAATAGTCGGGTCTTCGGTATTATAATAAATCGCCCTTTCAAACGCGTTAAGCGCGTCGTTGTGCATATTTTTGTCAGCGAGCCTTATCGCCAGTATTTTCCAGTAAACTCCGGTTTGAGCGCCTTCCCTTACGTTCCTTTCGATCTGATCTTCATATAACGCGATTGCCTTTCTTAAACCGTCAATGGTTTCAGGCGGACCGCCTTTCGGACTTAATTCCCCGATGCGCTTGACCAATTCCCTATGGGTTTTTGTGTTTACGCGCTTATACACAAAATAAAACACCGTACCTATCATGGCAAAAACAAGGAAAGCCTTTATAATTTCTTATAGTCTTTTCAAATAATATCTACATACAGTCTTATATAATATTGAAAGATAACGACGGTTATT
>NZ_BDHE01000425.1:0-440 GCF_054786175.1 Treponema sp. R8-4-B8 | reverse complement strand
GTCATTCGAAGTTGGTGCAATCAGTAGCGTTCAGCCCTAGCGGGAAAAAGGCGGTTTCAGGTTCATAGGATAAGACGATAAAACTGTGGGACACAGCAAGAGGGCGTGAGATCCGCACCCTTTCGGGGCATACAAGTTCGGTGAAATCCGTAGCGTTCAGCCCTGACGGGAAACAGGCGCTTTCAGGTTCATGGGATAACACGGTAAAACTGTGGGACATAGCAAGCGGGCGGGAGATACGAACCTTTTCGGGGCATACATGGGGTGTTGAATCCGTAGCGTTCAGCCCCAACAGTAAAACCGTTGTTTCAGGCTCACAGGATAATACCACCCGCATCTGGGACGTTGCCACCGGCAAAGAAATCGCGCAATTCATTTCCTTCTACGACGGCGAATGGATCGTCATTACCCCCGAAGGCTACTACAACGCTTCAACTAAC
>NZ_BDHE01000424.1:0-440 GCF_054786175.1 Treponema sp. R8-4-B8 | reverse complement strand
AAAGTGAGAACGATCGAAAAGTGCTTAAGTCATTCCGAGAATGTAAAAGCGTCGATGGGTCATCTTATTGATCTGCCCAAATCAAGAACAGCGATAGACGTGGATCATAATTTTGGGCCTGAATATATCACAGTCCGCGGAAGGGCGAAAATTTT
Organism: Treponema sp. R8-4-B8; assembly: GCF_054786175.1. Taxonomy (NCBI): domain Bacteria; kingdom Pseudomonadati; phylum Spirochaetota; class Spirochaetia; order Treponematales; family Treponemataceae; genus Treponema; species Treponema sp. R8-4-B8. The sequence goes on along the minus strand of NZ_BDHE01000424.1, from coordinate 285 downwards.
AAAAGAATTGCAAACGGATGCGAAAAAATCCGGCAAGGTGCTGCTGGCCTGCGATAATGACCGCGAAGGGGAAGCGATAGCGTGGCATTTGCGTAACGCTATTACCGCAAAAACGGAAAAAGTTCCCATTGAAAGGATCAGATTTAACGAAATAACCCCGCAGGCCGTTAATGACGCGGTTTTAAATCCGCGCGGCATTGATGGAGAAAAAGTGGCCGCCCACAAAGCGCGGCCAGTTATTGACAGGCGTGATGGCGATAACCTTGCGCCGCTCCTCTGGAAAAA
>NZ_BDHE01000423.1:0-440 GCF_054786175.1 Treponema sp. R8-4-B8 | reverse complement strand
TCAAGAATGATTTTTAAAATAAATTGGAATATATTTTAGATTAAATTCTTTCCAATTATTAGGTAAATTATTGGTTAAATCTTCTCCTATGCCATAATCTGCCCCAATAAAGTTGCCATGATAGCAATCTTCTGCATATTTGCTTTTCGATCCAAGCATTATTCTAAAATATTGTTTCATTTTCTTCTCCTCGAAACAAAGGGGTAACGTCCAAACATGGGTTTTGCATAGTTTAGCCGCCGTAAGGCGGCAAACGGTTAACGATTATCTATACCATAACTGTCTCTTATGCACATCTAGATGTGTATAAGAGACAGATTATACTTTGACCGATAGTTGCTATTCTGTTACTTATGCGAATAAACTCATCATAATTCATTAAAGGTGTAATATCCATATACCGCCTTGTTTCTCCTCCTCCACCAAAACTTCTTATGTCA
>NZ_BDHE01000422.1:0-448 GCF_054786175.1 Treponema sp. R8-4-B8 | reverse complement strand
CTCGCTCTGCTTCGAATACGACCCGTCAGGGATCTTCTTCTTCACCATCCACGCAACTGGTAATATCGCGTGAAAATTGGCCCTTTAATGCGTATAAAAGTGGCAGAGTGTGTACCGTCGTTACAGTTTTCGCGCGCGAATATATAGGTTTCGGCGGAATGAGAACTCTAAAAATTTATATAGAAGACGAAAATACTCAGGCGGTGCTTTTATGTTTTAAACGCCCAAAGCTTGACAAACTGTTTATTACAGGGCAAAAATATATGATTGGCGGCAGTTTTAAATATAAAGATAAATACGGCGAATTGCAGTCAAGCTCTATTGAAGTAGAGCCTGCGTCTAAGGGCGCGAATTTTGGAAAAATACTGCCTGTTTATCCGCTGACGGCGGGCATTATTCAAAAGAAACAGCCAAGTTTTCTTCTTTGCGTCATAAATCAATCTGCTAA
>NZ_BDHE01000421.1:0-444 GCF_054786175.1 Treponema sp. R8-4-B8 | reverse complement strand
TCGTCCTTTTGGTTGACAAAAAAATAATCGCTATAAAGATGCGCGTTTTCCTATACTTTTGTATAGAACAACAAAAATAATTGCGAAAAATTGGCCATTTTGATATGATAAATCATGCAAATTAACGAATTTTTCATAGTTTTTCCCGAAGCCAACATTCAGGAGATACAGGGGCGGCTGCCTTTTAATTCCCTTGTTGACATGAACGGCAATGTGCTGAGCCTGCCTTTGCCGACCAACAGGATGATTGTCTTTAAGGTTGCGGCGATAAAAACCGAAGAAAAAACAGGCGAAAGCGAGACCTATCATTTTTTAGACTTGCTTAGCGCCGAGGAATTATTTGAATACGCGAAAAACGATAGGGATTAATAATGAAAGCTCCCTTCACCGCGCGTTAAAATTTAAATACGCAGGCCCAGGAGGCAGAACAGAAGCCGAAGTACG
>NZ_BDHE01000420.1:0-442 GCF_054786175.1 Treponema sp. R8-4-B8 | reverse complement strand
TTCAATTTTACTACGGCATTTAGTATGCGACATGGAGCATATTCCCCGCTTTTCATACGGCTGTTGAAAAATGTGGATTAGTTTCTGTAACGGCAATTTTTCTTGTCATTTTTTTTCTTTGCGGAAAACCGCAGGAAATCAATATTGACAGTGACGGCAAAGGGTCAGGCGTTCCCTTTGTCATCGGTCTTGACGTTGTGTTTTATATGCTCGTGTGTATGGTAAATTACATTGAGTGGGGAGAAAACAGCCTGTCCGGTCTTGCGTTTGGGGTGGGAACTTTTATTTATGTCGGTCTCGTAATTATCGTCCAACTGCTCATTGGGCGTAGCGCACTGTATCTCTGGCTGATGTTTCTGGTTTCTTCCCTGTTGGGATTAGGCGCTCTGTTATACGATACGCACGTATCGCTTATTTCAGGTTCTTTTGCCTACGGCTTGGG
>NZ_BDHE01000419.1:0-443 GCF_054786175.1 Treponema sp. R8-4-B8 | reverse complement strand
ATTGTGCTCGATCCATGAGGATTATCTTCCGCCATTAGCGTTTTTTACAATTTGCTCTTTGCTCGCTTCGTATATTTCCCGGCATATTTCCAATTTTTCTTTTAAAACATGATAATGGGAAAAACGGCTGTTTTTTTCAAAATTTTCCCTCGCTTTTTTAATGCGGTTTTTAACCAAATCTTCAGCCAACGCATATTCATCAAGTTCTTCAATCCGCAGATAAAGAGGATGAAGACCGAATGCCGTAAGACTAAAATACGGAGAACTTTCAAAGCCGGTATCGTTCACAGGCAAAAGTTGAATCAGTCCAAGCCTCATCTTTTTGCAAAGAGCGGCAAAATCAACCAAATCCGGAAATTCGCCCACTCCCATGCCTTTTTTTGACCGTAAAGCTCCAACCGGCACCACCACTCCAAGTAGCCGTTTATTGACCGCCTGTTTTT
>NZ_BDHE01000418.1:0-443 GCF_054786175.1 Treponema sp. R8-4-B8 | reverse complement strand
AATATAATGTCTTTTTCTAAAGCAGAAAGATATTGAACATTCCGGGCGGTATCTACATTTGCGATATTCCAGCCGTCTTTGTTATTTGCGCTTTGGCTGTCTTCTTTTGGCTGGCTTGGTTGAGGTTGATTAGTTTGAGGTTGGTTTGTCTGATATTGACTCGGTTGAGTTTTATTAGTTTGAGTTTGACCAGTTTTTTCAGACGCCGATTTTTGTTTTGATGATTTTGCGGCTCCAGGCTGCCACCCCAAAGCAAATCGCCATGCAAGGCTATTTGCCCGATTTATTTCAATAACATTTATTTCAGGTAAAAACGAAGAAAAGTCAGGCGCGTACAAACATTCGCCTCGTAAATAAAGAGCGTCAGTAATGGAAAAATCCAATACTGCGCCTAATTAAACCCAGCCTACATCTAATACATTTTCCGCGCCGCCAAAAATACG
>NZ_BDHE01000417.1:0-443 GCF_054786175.1 Treponema sp. R8-4-B8 | reverse complement strand
GGTAAAGACCCTATCACAACAATCCTCCGTTCTCCCAGTCCCGATTCCGCCGCCTCCGCGTCGAATATCTCCGCGTTGTCGAATTGATGCACGTCGTCAAGAACCTTGCTCTTATAAAGGACAATCTTCCCGCCCGGCTTGAGTAACCGCAGCAATATCGGTTTATAAGCAGGTTCGATCTTGACGGAGCGGGAAACGATTATGTCAAAACAACACCGCCCGGCGATATCCTCAATCCGTTGATCCGAAAACTCGCAATTTCCAAGCCCCAGCGTCTCCACCGCCTCCCTCACCGCCGCGATCTTCTTCTTCTTCGAGTCGAGCAGCGTAACCTTAGCGTCCGGAAAGACAATCGCCAGCGGAATCCCCGGCCTGTCTCTTATACACATCTATTACGGGAGGTCGGGATTTCTATTTATGACTGCGCTTGAAGCGTTAAAGCG
>NZ_BDHE01000416.1:0-445 GCF_054786175.1 Treponema sp. R8-4-B8 | reverse complement strand
ACCCTCAAGCCTGATTTTTGGAAAGCGTCTAACGCCCGCCGTACTAGGAGCCTTGCTCGCCCATGTTTTTATACAGTAATCCCAGGTTGTTTAATGACGTAGCATAATTGGGATGCTCTTTGCCCAGAATCTTTTCCTCGATGGCTGTTGCTTCCAGATAATAACGTTCCGCTTTGGCAAAATCGCCCATTTTCCAATACAGCGCTCCCAAGTTGTTTAACGATGATGCATAATCGGGATGCTCTTTACCCAGCGCCTTTTCCCGGATAGCCATCGCCTCCAGTAAATAGCGTTCCGCTTTGGCAAAATCGCCCATTTTCCAATACAGCGCTCCCAAATTGTCTAATGACGTGGCATAATAGGGATGCTCTTTAACTAGCGCCTTTTCCAAAATGGCTGCCGCCTCAAGTAAATAGCGTTCCGCTTTGGCGTAATCACTTATATT
>NZ_BDHE01000415.1:0-445 GCF_054786175.1 Treponema sp. R8-4-B8 | reverse complement strand
ATCATAGCTTACAATTAACATAATATGTCCTTATATTAAAAACCTAGGATAATAAGAAGATCTGTCTCTTATACACATCTAGATGTGTATAAGAGACAGATATAGTTCTGTTCTACATTTTTGGAACAACTTGGTTTACATTTTCTTGCCCGCTCACCACCCCAGCGACCCCAGCGCCGCCACGTTCACCCCGTCGTTGCGGGTATAGCTTATCCGCCAGCAAAACGCTCTTTGCGAACCCGCATAGCCGATTCGGTCTTCCCGCAAGATTTAGGGCCGCGAATGAGTACAGCTGATGAAGAATCGATTTTTCTTTGTAACTCGTTGTAGGATAGCCTATTACGATATGCAATAGTATATCTACTTTACATTTTTAGAGCAAATCACTTTACATAAATATAAATTGGTGATTGGTGGAAAGTCAAATCTAAAATAATTGGCGCTT
>NZ_BDHE01000414.1:0-451 GCF_054786175.1 Treponema sp. R8-4-B8 | reverse complement strand
GGTAATTCTGCGAAGAGGTAGGTGTGGGGGGAGGTCGGTGAGGAGTGAGCTGTGAGCAGTGGGGAGTGGGTAGTGGGGAAATCTGAGAGTTGAGAAAGAGCGGTTTCTAATTCATCAGAAAGAATAAAGGCATTAGGAGGAAACCCCTTTTCTCCCCCTTTGCGCCTTTGCGCCTTTGCGAGATGTAAATTCCCATCTTCTTCTTTGCGCCTTTGCGCCTTTGCGAGAGGTAAATTCCCATCTTCTTCTCTGCGCCTTTGCGTTTCTGCGAGAGGTAACTTCAATAAAAATTCCTTAGTTTCCACATCTGCCGGATCAAGCCTGATTAGGATCGAGCGGGCGGCGGTTTCGGCGGCTTGTATGGCGGTTTCCCTGTTTTCGTCGGAGGCGAGACTGTCGCCCCATTTTGTCACGTGGTTTTCCGGGAAGGAAACTTTGCCGCCTTCCTCGA
>NZ_BDHE01000413.1:0-444 GCF_054786175.1 Treponema sp. R8-4-B8 | reverse complement strand
ATTTGTTGTTCTGCGCCACCCAGCCCGCGATACCCTCTCCCGTTTTAACGGTATACTTTTGAACTTCATGCCCTTTTGAACCAAGCGCGACTTCAAAATAAAGCTCATTTTTTTCCCTTAACCCACACATTGGGATGTGAGGCGATTTTTTCAAGGAGTTCCGCTCTGCCCTTCCCTCTTTTTTTAATAAGGGATAATTCAGCGGCAAGAGCGAAAAAATTGTCTTCCGCCTCCCCTATCCAAAAAGCATCTATAAAAGGAGCGTATGGCAGAGGATTGGAAACCGCCGGCCCCCCCGCGATTACAATAGGATGATTGTCGTTTCTTTTTTCACAGTGAAGCGGTAATTTTGAGACATCAAGCATTGTAAGTATGCCGTTTAAGCCAAGCTCATAACCTAAGGTAAACATAAGCAGATCCACGGACGCGGCGCTTATTCCGGTA
>NZ_BDHE01000412.1:0-444 GCF_054786175.1 Treponema sp. R8-4-B8 | reverse complement strand
AGAGGCTTTAACCGAGGCTATTAGAGAAGCCCGCAAAGCGGGTTTTTTGGGAAATAATATAGGCGGAACAAAATATAGCTTGGATATTGCCGTGCATAGAGGCGCAGGCGCTTATGTTTGTGGCGAAGAAACAGCTCTAATAAATAGCTTGGAAGGGCAAAAGGGTCAGCCTCGCCTTAAACCACCATTCCCTGCGGTGAATGGCGCGTGGAATATGCCCACTTGCGTCAATAATGTTGAAACAATAATGGCTCTGCCCTGGATTTTGGAAAACGGTCCAAAAGAATATCAAAAACTTGGAACGCCAAAAGCTGGCGGCACAAAGGTTTTCTGCATTTCTGGAGATGTCAAAAAACGCGGAGTTTATGAGGCAAGGCTTGGCACTGTCTCTTATACACATCTAGATGTGTATAAGAGACAAAAGGTCTATAACGCTAAATTCCC
>NZ_BDHE01000411.1:0-445 GCF_054786175.1 Treponema sp. R8-4-B8 | reverse complement strand
GTTCACGGGAATGAGACATTTTAGGCATTGATTTTAATAACATAAAGGCATCAACCAATCATGGCGAAAAACTTAGTGATAGTAGAGTCCCCGGCCAAATGCAAAGTCATCTCCAAGTATTTGGGCTGTCTCTTATACACATCTAGATGTGTATAAGAGACAGCTACAAATCATACCCCTTCTAAAGATCGGTATATTATTGTTTTTATATCTTTGGCATATTTCAAAAATTCTTTTGCTTCTTCAACGGTAGGCATACCGCTCGGCACTAATCCTAATTCTCCGGGATACCTTGATTCTGTGTATATTTCGTTCACCGCAAATAACGTTTTTTCATCAATGCCGATGTCTTCTATTCCACATATCATTCCGTTTAATTTAATCAAATCGTGTGTTTATATCAAAGGGACATTTCTTTCGACTAAATAGGCTTTCAAGTATTTTT
>NZ_BDHE01000410.1:0-444 GCF_054786175.1 Treponema sp. R8-4-B8 | reverse complement strand
AATGGTGCTAGGATTTTTTTGGAAATTATACCGCAGAGGCGCGAGTTGACCCAACAGGACCCGCGACAGGGGACAGGCGGGTTTATCGCGGAGGTTGCTTTTATTTTGATTAATTAAACTGCCGTAGCGCGTACCGGTACAGACAGCATGTAAATTTTAAGTTTTTTTAAAACGGTTTTCGGGTAGCTCGGTCTTTGTAAAATATATTCGAAAAGACTTCACACCAAGAACACAAAGATACAAAGATCACAAAGAGGAAATAAGAGGTTTTATGGAGTCTAAGAAAAAAAGAATAAAAACTCTTGAGGCTCTGATACGGCGGTATCAGGCTTCTTACTACAACGGGGCAGCCGAAATTTCAGACGGGCTGACGGTTGATTTAAACAAAATTCTAATAAAATACGAAGGACTTGACGGGACTGAGCTTGCGACTAGACAAAGCCA
>NZ_BDHE01000409.1:0-445 GCF_054786175.1 Treponema sp. R8-4-B8 | reverse complement strand
ATAATTAATGTCCATACTTTTTCCTGCGCTTGCTAGGGTTTCTCCATCCGCGTAGCGTCTGAATCGTTTCGCGGATAATATTTACATCGTTGTCGGACATTGCAAATATCTCACGCAATACAAGTTCATCGCCTAAAAGGTACGCGGCATCAACGCCGAATTTTTTAACTGTTTCATTTAACTTGGAAAATATGCTTGACACCTTGTCCCTGTCTCTTATACACATCTAGATGTGTATAAGAGACAGCTATAACCGACCCGCGCGTGCACTTTTGGCGTTCTCCGGAGCGCGGCGGCAAGACGGGGATAATAAACGGGCTGGTGCCGCAGATGGACGGCGAGATCGTCCTCTTGACAGACGCGAATACGATGCACCGTACCGATTGCCTGCGGGTGATGGCTAAGCACTTCTACGACCCTAATGTCGGCGGCGTGGCGGGGCATA
>NZ_BDHE01000408.1:0-445 GCF_054786175.1 Treponema sp. R8-4-B8 | reverse complement strand
CCCACACCCTGTCTCTTATACACATCTAGATGTGTATAAGAGACAGCTAGAATACCCATCCCCCGCAGCATCTGTACCAATGCCGCGCCGGAGACGTTGAACTCTTTGGCGAGATCGTGGACTTTCTTTTTGGCCATTCTTCTCTTTTTTCTTTCTTTCTCTTTCTTAAAATTGTCTGAACCGAGATTACCTCAAAATTTTAAAGATTACCCATGATTTTAAGTCAAAAGCCTCAATGCTTTCAATCTTAATTAATCTTACTAATCTTATTAAAATCATGGTTCAGACAGCGTCCTTAAAACATCAACATCAACTATTATTCGTACTCTCTATCGCTACGGCGGAATCCACATTAGTTCCCGCTAGCGTTTCTACCGCCTTATTTATGATTTTTTCTTGAATCGCTTCATCACCTTCCGTATCTTCCGCAACTTTCTTTTCGACC
>NZ_BDHE01000407.1:0-445 GCF_054786175.1 Treponema sp. R8-4-B8 | reverse complement strand
GGTGCGTGAGAGCCGGTGCCGGTAGACGCGGCGCTGCTTCGGGCGGGCGGTTTCGGGGCCCCCTTGACTCATGCAGCTTCGAGGTTCATGTTGACAAGTTCCGTCCCCGCCGAAGCGCTAATCTCCGTAAGGGGCAGGCGGGTAGGGGGACGCACGGCAATTATTACGCTTCCCACCTCAATCAAGGCGGTGCTTGTAAATCCGGTGGAAACAATAGTGTCCGCCTTTACCTGCGCCCCCGAAGTTGCGGCTGTATAATCGGCCGCTCCAGCGTATTTTAATTCCACCGTTCCGGTGAATTCTTTTCTCACTCCGTTCTGGGCAAAAACGCAAACGCTTAGCCCCGCAAGTAAAATTACAAAAATTACCTTTTTCCCAATAACCCCCTTAGTTATTTTCTTTATAATCTTGAAAAATAAGCGTTTTACGCCTTTTTCATAAAGAA
>NZ_BDHE01000406.1:0-446 GCF_054786175.1 Treponema sp. R8-4-B8 | reverse complement strand
CACTACAAAGAGGCTAGTGTAGGCAGGGTTTGTCCCGGTGTTGATATGAAAATACTTAACCCTGATGCACGCGGTGTTGGCGAGGCAGTTGTAAAAGGGCCGCAGGTTATGCAAGGTTATTTTGAGATGCCGGAAGTTACGGCGCAAAGTTTTACAGAAGACGGCTATTTTAAGACAGGTGATGTTGGCTACCTTGATAATGAAAATTATCTTTACCTTACGGGTCGCGCAAAAAACATGGTTGTTACAGCTGTCTCTTATACACATCTAGATGTGTATAAGAGACAGATGTAAGAGATTCTCTTAGCGGGTCTTCCATGATTCGCAAGCTGTTTGAAGAGGGAGCCTCTTTAAAAAAACAGCATGGCGTGGAGGCGGTTTTTGATTTTTCTATAGGCAATCCTGATCTAGAGCCGCCGCAGGCTTTTCATGACGCATTAGTAAAA
>NZ_BDHE01000405.1:0-447 GCF_054786175.1 Treponema sp. R8-4-B8 | reverse complement strand
TTCTTTAGGTTTCCCCCCTGCCCGCAACACATTCTCAAAATCAAACTGTTTGATAATTTTCTTCCGACAGGCATACCGTAAAGCCTTCATGGCGGTGTTACGAGCGGAATTCACCGTGGATGCGGCAAGTTTTTTATCAAGTTTCAAGTGAACGACAAATTTTTGAAGGAGTTCTCCGTCAATCTCACATAACAATTTGTTTTTAAAATAAGGCAGGTAATACCTTCTTACAATTCTCTGCATTTCCAATGCGTGCTCCGGTTGTGGCTCTTTACCCATCGTCTCCTGCTCCCGAAAATATTCCGAAGTGTCGAAATCCCAAAAACCGCAGAGGTAATCGCAGAAAGCGGTTGTCTTTGCTATATTGTTTTTATTGGGATTCTCCGGCAACCCGTTGGCAAGCCAGCTTTGGGCTATGGCATGGGCTTTCTTTTCATCATTTGTCCC
>NZ_BDHE01000404.1:0-446 GCF_054786175.1 Treponema sp. R8-4-B8 | reverse complement strand
GAGGTCAGAGTCTGAGACTCAAGTTCCTTGCCCCGTTAATAGTCGGTGCCGCGTTTACGACTTGTTATCACGGATTTAATAAATGTACTTAAGATACCATGCTTTATGTAGATGTTACATTGGTCGCTCATTGGGATTATGAATTGGTTACTGTTACATTTGATTCTAATAACGGTACGCCAGACATTGCCCCTATTACAGTTCCAAAAGGCTCAAATTTAGGCGTCAGGTTCCCCAGTAATCCAAGACGGCAAGGTTATACTTTGGATAAATGGTCATACGGCGATAATGCGGTTCTTACAAGTAACACTCCAATTACCGCAAACATTGACGCAACATCGCAATGGAGACAGTTGGGGTAATTTACCGTAACCTTTAACACCGGCGCAGGAGCCACAACTATAAACTCCATAAAGGTATACGCCGGTGATTGCATAGATGAATGG
>NZ_BDHE01000403.1:0-446 GCF_054786175.1 Treponema sp. R8-4-B8 | reverse complement strand
AGGTCTTGGGGTTAATGTGACAAGGAGCGTTTCCAACGTGCATCTCACGCTTTTATTACAGTGCCTCGAAATGCGCGCGCTTCTGAGTCGGTGATGCCGGCTATTGTGGTTCCGCCGGGGGAGGTTACCATGTCTTTTAATTCTCCCGGATGTTTTCCTGTTTCCTGAACCATTGCGGCGGAACCCAACACTGTTTGGGCGGCGTAGCGGAGGGCCTTGTCTCTTGGCAAACCTGCGCGGAATCCGCCGTCAGCTAACGCTTCTATGAATAAATAGACAAACGAGGGGCCGGAACCTGAAAGGCCTGTAACGGCGTCCATGAAACGCACGTCAATTTTATCGATAATGCCCGCGCCGCCTAAGATTTATTCAAGTTCCGATATACTCTGCGCGGAAACTTCTGGCGAGGCTGACAGAGGTATCAATCCTTTGCCACTTAACGCCGG
>NZ_BDHE01000402.1:0-448 GCF_054786175.1 Treponema sp. R8-4-B8 | reverse complement strand
TTTTCTGTACGACTACGTCAACATCTTTCCGTTCAGCCTATAGGATTGCCGTAAGGCTGTCTCTTATACACATCTAGATGTGTATAAGAGACAGTTACAGAGACTTACTCCAAAAATAAATTGCAAAAAGTTTTAAAGGCGAACTTGAGACCTATTTCGCATCCATATTTTTTAAGTATCTGCCGCTTCAAAAGCTTTGTTTGCAAATATTACTCAGGAATAAGACAGTATTAGGAGAAAAAAACGAGATTCACGGGTTGCTCTTTGACGGGGCGTGGTTATGGGAGGAGTATATCAATACGGTTATAGGGGATAAATTCTTGCATCCGTCCAATAAAAAACATGAACACGGGCATTATTTGTTCAAGGACAATGAGGGGAATAATGAGGGGAATATTTATCCAGACTTTATCTCAAGGGGCGCTGAAAACCGATTGATTGCGGATGC
>NZ_BDHE01000401.1:0-448 GCF_054786175.1 Treponema sp. R8-4-B8 | reverse complement strand
TATAAAACTTCAGTTTTAATAATATCGCACGATCTTTCGATAATACGTCAATTTTGCAGCCGCTTCCTTGTCATGTACGCGGGAAGAATCGTCGAAGAAGGGCAAGCGGGCGCGTTTTTCTCCCCCCTTCATCCGTATACAAACGCCCTATTAAATGCAATTCCAGAAAAAGAAAAACGCGGTAAAAAACTGAACAGTATTCACGGCAAAGTTCCTTCGATATATGACAACTTTCCCGGCTGCCCTTTCGCTCCCCGTTGCGAAAAAGCCCAAAGCATCTGTTCTCAAAGTTTACCTCCCCAAAAAGAAATTAACAGCGCGAAAGTTCGTTGCTATTTTCCGTCTACCGGAGGCTGTAATGCCTGACACTCCCCTGCTTTCAATCCGTAACGTCTCATGCGCTTATGTCAGCAAAAGATTCGATCTTTTTGGAAAAAAAGAAATTAAG
>NZ_BDHE01000400.1:0-448 GCF_054786175.1 Treponema sp. R8-4-B8 | reverse complement strand
AGCGACGAGGCTTTGAACATTCGGTCTAAGTCGTACTTTATGCCTTTGTTGACATGGGAGAATAGGGTGGATTTTATTTGGGCGGGGGCGGATGATGGGTGCATAGTTGTTGTTGTTGTAAAATAATGTGGCTTCGACTCCGCTCAGCCACCGGATGCGAGGAAACGGTCATTGAGCGGAGTCGAAATGACCGGACGCCAAAACGAGTACGGTGCAATATATATGGGCGACCGTTCTCGATCGCCCATAGCAACAAATTCAACGTATTACTTCGTAAGGATAATCCCTGTCTCTTATACACATCTATGTTCAATTCTTCATCATCGTAACTCCACACGGAATCACACAGCTTATCGAAGCATAAGCTGTTTTTTACGCAATACTCCCTTATTTCGTCTTTGTGCTCCTTAAAAACTTACCCCTTTCAATTCCCTCAGCGAAACACCCA
>NZ_BDHE01000399.1:0-448 GCF_054786175.1 Treponema sp. R8-4-B8 | reverse complement strand
CTTCTATCCCGTATTTGTCGGCTACTTTTCCAAACCGATCTTTAATTTCATCAATGGTATATACTTTGTAATTCATAGCCGTTCTCCTTTTTGGCGCGGGTAGATAACCCCAGCTTCGGCAACCGTCGCCGCCGTCTCCTCAAATACTCCGTTGGCGATGTACTCATCCTCTATAGCTGTCTCTTATACACATCTAGATGTGTATAAGAGACAGGACTTAGGCATTGCCACCGTCCCCTTGGAAGAGCGCGGCGAGAGCTTTGATTATTCGTTAGAGACGCTGTTGGAAAAAGCCAAAGGCAAGTATCCGAGCGGACAGGAGAAAGAAGGCATCGTCGTACGGGACGTAAACAACCCGAAGGCGGTGTCATTCAAAGTTCTCAACAACGACGCGCTGTTGAAAGAAAAGGATTAAGGAGCCGAACGATGAAAGTAGTCGCCTTTAACG
>NZ_BDHE01000398.1:0-450 GCF_054786175.1 Treponema sp. R8-4-B8 | reverse complement strand
GATTTGCCTCTCGTTGGGTGTTGTGGTGTTTGTGTGTGGCAGACGAGCAAAGTTTGCGAGTAAAAGAAATATTGATTACAAAGACAAGTGATATTCTGTCGTTGCAGACCGACCAATTTTTCGAGTAAACTGAATTTAAAGTCCTATTGATGAAGTGAAACCTTCGGTTGCAGACCGACCAATTTTTCGAGTAAACTGAATTATAGTTTTGAAGATCAACCTCGTTTATTGGGTTGCAGACCGACCAATTTTTCGAGTAAACTGAATTTTCGCTTGGGATTGCCCAGTGCGGTACGGTGTTGCAGACCGACCAATTTTTCGAGTAAACTGAATTCGCGTAACGAATCGCGTTGTTTTTTTGACCGTTGCAGACCGACCAATTTTTCGAGTAAACTGAATTCAGTTTACTCGAAAAATTGGTCGGTCTGCAACGTTCCGTAAATCATGGCT
>NZ_BDHE01000397.1:0-452 GCF_054786175.1 Treponema sp. R8-4-B8 | reverse complement strand
GCGAGTAGCGCAAGTCATCACCAACTTGTTGGGGAACGCCATTAAATTTACTCCCGAGCATGGAGAAATCAGCCTTGCCGCGCGGCTTGCCCAGAAAACAGACAATATCTATACCCTGCAAGTTTCGGTAAGCGACACGGGAATCGGCATAACCCCCGAACAACAGGCAAAACTTTTTAAATCTTTCGAGCAGGCAGAATCCAGCACAACCCGCAAATACGGCGGCACGGGGCTGGGACTGGCAATCTCAAAAAATATTGTTGAAATGATGGGTGGCAAGATTTGGATTGAATCAGAACCGGAAAAAGGCTCTACTTTTTACTTTACCATTCAACTGAGGCGCAGTACTAATGAAAAACACAGGCTTTTGTCATCCGATATAAATTCTAAAAATGTGCGTATCCTTGCGGTTGACGATGACAAGGACGTATTGGTTTATTTTAATGAAATAT
>NZ_BDHE01000396.1:0-449 GCF_054786175.1 Treponema sp. R8-4-B8 | reverse complement strand
TTCGCCGTCCCCGCGTCTCCGGTCGCCAACGTGAATACTAAGGGATCGATGTATAGATAATGCTCCGGCAATTTATACTCGCCGCAAGCGAGCTCTATCAATCTCCGCGCAATATCCATCTTCCTATCGACCGTCGCCGCCATCCCGACATCATCAATCGTAAGCGCTATCACCGGACACCCGAAGTCGACGGCCAGCGGCAGCAGCTTGTGTCCCTTCGCGCCACTGTGCTCGTAGTTTATGGAGTTGATCAATACCTGTCTCTTATACACATCTAGATGTGTATAAGAGACAGGTTCCTCCGAATCACCGTTTTATCGGTTTGCGGTTGAAGTTTGAGTATAGGTCATGTATATGGGTATCTCTAAAAATAGATTCTACAAACTCGTCATTGCGGGCTTGACCCGCAATCTCCTTGCAATTCATGGGGATGGCGGGTCGAGCCCGCC
>NZ_BDHE01000395.1:0-449 GCF_054786175.1 Treponema sp. R8-4-B8 | reverse complement strand
TTTGCGCTTTTGCGCCTCTGCGAGAGGTCTTTTTGTAAATATTTAGATGTTACAGAGTGCTATCGCCGTCCTTCAATCTTAAACGCCATATAATGCCCTGGCGTTATGTGAATATCAAAAACACTCTCGCTCTCCCCGGAACGGACAATTTCAAACGGGCGCATTTTTGGCATTTTTAATGGTACTAACGACGCTCCCGCCCTGTTAATGCGGACGCGCACCCGTTCAGGCCTGTCAAGGAATGATTGCAAAATAAAAGTGTCGTTGTCATAGGGGAACAGAGACACGCGGCTGCAACATTCCAGCGTTATGGGCAAATCAAATTCCCCGCGCAAAAGATTGAGCGTCTCGGCGGGAAGATTGTACAAATCGGCGAATGAGTCGGGTATTGTCCGTATATAGAGACTGCCTTTGCCATACGCGCCGCACAACAATAACGCGTGGCTTGA
>NZ_BDHE01000394.1:0-451 GCF_054786175.1 Treponema sp. R8-4-B8 | reverse complement strand
GTGCGCCGCGAGGAAAACCTGCAAGATGTGTATAAGAGACAGCTGCATATCTTCGGAATATAAAACCGAGCATTCGCTTTCTAAGGCGGATGCTAATATGAGGCTGTCGTAGTAAGAATAGCCATAACGCCCCTTAATAGAAACCGCGTGCAGAACAGTCATTTCTTCTACGATAGAAATATCACAGAAAATCATGACTTCCTTAACAATACTATTAATGACGTTGTCCGAATAGCGCAACTTATTGAAACAAACGTTGCTAAGTTCGCCTAATACTTGGGTGCTGGTTATACAATGCAAGCGGTTCAATAATTCAAAAGATCGAACTTTCTTATCAATGATATTTGAATACGCATAGACCAGTACATTTGTATCTAAAAATACGCTATCGCCGCTCATTTGCTTCTTCTCTGTTGAATTTGAATTTGGTAGCATCTATAACGACCGAATT
>NZ_BDHE01000393.1:0-450 GCF_054786175.1 Treponema sp. R8-4-B8 | reverse complement strand
CCCTGTGATCTCATGCACCAATTCTAGCGTTGAACCTTTTTAAAGCACATTTTTTGCGATTATTATTCTTTCTTCTTCGCGGACTACTCTAATTTCCACTTCAGGGTCATATTCACCATACAGCATATTCAATACCTCCGAACCATGTTTTCCTAAAAAATCCCTTAGAATATTATTCTTTATACAATATTTTATCGCAGATTTGAACGCTTTATCAAGTAATTTTTTCCTGTCATCTTTACTGGGATACTTCCGTTGATACTTTTTTTGATACTCCCGTATTTTGTCAATAAACAGGCTGTAGTTGTCAAGAGTTTTGCTTTTACTCAATATTCCTTGATTGCGCCCCTTGTTGATATTGTAAACTTGCACTCCCAATTCCAACGGCAAATCAATCTTTATTGTGTCAGTTTTTCCACAAGCGTCTGAAAGCCATAGCCTTTTGTGATC
>NZ_BDHE01000392.1:0-450 GCF_054786175.1 Treponema sp. R8-4-B8 | reverse complement strand
TTAAGTCATCGGCGTCTAAAAAGTGCATATATTCGCCGGCGGCGTTTTGAACGCCGGTATTTCGTGCGGCCGGAAGGCCTAGATTTTTAGGATGTCTGACCGTTTTTATACGGTCGTCGTCTTTTGCCGTATTGTCAACAATTACAGCCGAATTATCCGTCGGGCAATCCAAAACGCATATTATTTCCAAATCTCGATATGTTTGGCATCTGTCTCTTATACACATCTAGATGTGTATAAGAGACAGGGATAGTAAGGATTCCTGAGAGGTTTAGGGGGCTCTTGATATGAAATTCCGCAAAAGACTGAAATGGCATCTGATGTATTGGCTAAGATGGACGAGGCTGACTAAAAAATCAAGAAATGCTTATAAATCGGTTGATGCGTACGTAAGATCCATAGCCGAATTTAAAAAGGCGTTTTATCAATATTCGTATATCTCTTTTGAAT
>NZ_BDHE01000391.1:0-450 GCF_054786175.1 Treponema sp. R8-4-B8 | reverse complement strand
TGGGGAAATTATCCGCAGACAACCTCATCAATCCAATATCAGCGGCAATCACAGCGTCCACACCTAATTGATCCAACTGATACAGTACATTCAAAGCGGAAGCGATTTCATTTTGCTTTATCAGCGTATTGAGCGTAACGTAGACCTTGACGTTACGGGAATGGGCGAACGGAACTAGAACCGACAATTCGCGGATCGTGAAGTTCTTCGCCCGCAGACGCGCGTTGAAATCATCAAGGCCGAGATAAACGGCGTTTGCGCCGGAGTCTACGGCGGCGTGAAATGATTCACGGCTTCCGGCTGGAGCCAATAACTCCGGTTTATCGCTATGCTGTATCTTCATCGTATCGTCTATAAATTGCGATTGCTTTTTCATCACGCATCGCGCCCAACGCCTAATCTTGAACGCACCGCACCGAATAGCCGTACTCCTGTCTCTTATACACATCT
>NZ_BDHE01000390.1:0-455 GCF_054786175.1 Treponema sp. R8-4-B8 | reverse complement strand
AGTAAAAACGGTGGCAAATCAAGAAGAAAATATTCGTAATGCGATGGAAGAGCAAGGGGTAGGAAGTAAGCAAATATTACAAAGTGTTGGCGGTTTGAATGAACTTACTCAACAGGTAAAAGGCGGCAGCGAGGAAATGCTTGAGGGTAGCAATGAAGTAATGAAAGAAAGCCAGAACCTTGAGAAAGTAACACAGGAAATAACCGGCGGCATGAACGAGATGGCTACCGGTGCGGAGCAGATAAACGTAGCGGTAAACAATGTCAATGAGATGACACAAAAGAACCGTCAAGCCATTGACGAATTGTTAAAGGAAGTCTCGCGATTTAAGGTAGAGTAATTAATTGGAGAAAAGAAATGAAAATTAAAATCAAACTGAGCCTGCTTGTGATCGCCATTATGATGATCGCAATTTCCGGAGTTGCCGTAATGCTTCTGCGGCAAGCGTCAAAATT
>NZ_BDHE01000389.1:0-451 GCF_054786175.1 Treponema sp. R8-4-B8 | reverse complement strand
GTGGAGGACTGTCTTTGTTAAAGTAATTTGGATAGATATTTGCCTTGTTTTGAATACTGTCAGGCGGATTCTCACGGAATGGAAATTGAGGCTCTTTTTTGCTTATGATCATTTCCCAGTTGTTAATGACATTTGTTCCAAGGATAAGGTCATCTTCCTGACCGCCCTTATAATTGCCCGCAAACGCAAGAACTTTTGCAAGGACTAAATCCCCGATCATAATTTTATTTATGGAAAACGCCTCTGTTTCAATAAGACTGGCGCCGAGGCTGTATCTCATCATAAACCCCAAAGAATGTCCAGATGTTTTCCGCGAGGTGTCTTGGAATCATTGTGTTGTAACAGCCGGTATCTAAAAATATAGTAACCTCTTCAAAAGCTTTTTTCTGTATATTATAAACTTTCGCATCGAATTTGTAGCGATGCTCAAACAATTTCGATAATGCCACTG
>NZ_BDHE01000388.1:0-451 GCF_054786175.1 Treponema sp. R8-4-B8 | reverse complement strand
TTTATCACCATCATCTTCATCCGTGTTCGGCAACGGCGAACAGACGATTCTGCGCCGCTCGCCCTTGCCGGCGTACCTTGTGTAAATCTCCGCCATTACAACCATCGGATCCGCGTAGCCGGCGCGGAAGTCGTCGGAATATTTGGCGTAAACGCGGTACTTCCCCTTTACGGCTTTCTTCAAAATGAACTGATCCGGCTCGGCGCAACCGATTCGCCGGCAGCTTGTCGTTCGCCCGCCGATTTTTGTTCCGCGGTTCCTATAAGAACACATCTCTTTATTCGGATCCTCCACGTATAGGCAGACGACGGTATTGTTGAGATTCCGGGTTATTGCCTGTCTCTTATACACATCTGGTGAAGAATTAGGAAATAAAAACAATATAAATTTGACCGGATATTACAAAATATATGTAGCCAAAAAGAAATACAGAATTGTTTATAGAATAGTA
>NZ_BDHE01000387.1:0-451 GCF_054786175.1 Treponema sp. R8-4-B8 | reverse complement strand
GAGCGGGCGCAAGCGGTCGCGGATTATCTTGTCAAATTGGGAGCGCGGAAAGCAAATGAAATAGTCGTCAGGGGATACGGCTCTGAATAGCCCGTCGCGGACAACAACACACCCGAAGGAATGGCGCTTAACAGACGCGTGGAAATTACTTTGGTGGAGGCCGCGCAATGAAAAAAATATTGCTTATGCTTGCGGCGATTCTTTATTTGGGCGCGTTTTCAGCTAACGCTTTTGATTTCGGCCTTGTTTTTAACCAGAACGATGAAATTGAAGCGCCGGATTTTAATTTTGAAAAAACCAGTTTCGACATATCGGGCGTTTTATCGACGAGGTTTACCACGCCGCTTGGAAAAATAGCCAGTTTGTACATTTGCCCTGCGATACGTTAGGACCTCGAGAGCGGCCACGCCCACTCCATCAGCACCGCTCACACGCCCACCACACCCGCCCC
>NZ_BDHE01000386.1:0-451 GCF_054786175.1 Treponema sp. R8-4-B8 | reverse complement strand
CCACAGGCGAATGGCTGGTAGTAGGTGGTTGTCACCAATAAAAATGAAGGTAGCACCGATGATGTGAAAACAGCGTCCAGTAACAGCAAAGCAGTACAAGTCCGTATTGCCGACTCCGGCTCCGCGACAGCACACGGGAAGGTCAAAATGCCGACTCCGACGGTCGCCGCCAACCTAAGACAGTATGTCCGTGGTTACGGCGGAATGCACGTCGCCTGGGACAATTTCCCACGGATGGACGCCGAAGATACCGAATTGATGTATAACCCCGACAAAATGGGTTACAACATACAGCGTATCATGATTAGACCGGATAACATCGACATTAAAAAAACAATGGATGACATGGTTTACGGTTCCTTGCGCCAGTCCTATGCCGACTATTACGAAAATTGTAACATCGTAAACAAATACGGCGGCTATGTCCACGCAAGCCCCTTTACCCCCCCTA
>NZ_BDHE01000385.1:0-451 GCF_054786175.1 Treponema sp. R8-4-B8 | reverse complement strand
GGGTCGAGATCAAAATATAATATACGGCATTGTTGCGTCAAAAATCAACAGAAAAATGTTTTTCTGTGGTTTTTGAGCGGTTTGGAGTGGTTTGGGGTAGGGGTTGAGGGTGATTTGGCGGGTCGCGGAGGCGTTGGAGGGCGTCTCGGGCGCGCAAGACTTGCGCCGGAGCCAGAGGTCAAAAAATCACCTGACGTTGACCGAAATCGCTACCTTCTCCCGCTTTCCGTCAACAGTCGTGATCGCGCCCCTGACCGAATATGTACCCTCGGCCACGCGGCGACCCTTGGCGTTAGTCAAATCCCACGACCCCACCAAACGCCTCTCTTGCGCGTAGGATGCGCCGTCCGTGTCCTCTATCTTGACCCTGTCTCTTATACACATCTAGATGTGTATAAGAGACATGCTTGATATAGGTACGGAGCGTATCATATTTGACGGTGGAACGAGC
>NZ_BDHE01000384.1:0-452 GCF_054786175.1 Treponema sp. R8-4-B8 | reverse complement strand
GCCCTTTTGCGAATAAATTCCAGTAACGCCGCAACCGCCTCGTCGCATAATATCACATAACGCTGTTTACCCCCCTTCCCTGTAATTTACGCCTCGTCAAGATCGCCGGAGATATTCGCCATGGAAAGCGACACCTCTTCCGATATTCGCAAACCGCCCGAATACATCGCCATAATAAGCGCCTTATCCCTTTCCGGCCAGAGAATACCCGTAGCCTCGGGAAGCGCGGCAAAATCAGACATTTCATCTTCCCATAGGACATCCGGCAGCCTTACCGGAGTTTTAATGTTACGCAATGAAGAGCAGGGGTTATCTAGTCTTTTATCAAAACGCGTCATCCAGCGGTAAAAACCGCGAAATGTAGACAGACAGGGGTTAGCGCTTGTCGCTGACATTTTTTCAGCCGTCACTTCAGCAGTAAGAAGCTGCACCACATCAGACGACGTTTCTTG
>NZ_BDHE01000383.1:0-452 GCF_054786175.1 Treponema sp. R8-4-B8 | reverse complement strand
AGATGTGTATAAGAGACAGCAATTGGATTGGATCAGCTGATAAAGATACCGTAATGGTGGAAGCGAAGAACTTGGAAGCGTTCAAAGACGGTCGGATATTGATAACGAGCGCCAAAACGAATGACCGCTACTGCATACAGAAAGACGCCGTTACCAGTATAAGGCCGGAACTTTACCATAAGAGCCAATCGGGGGCAACATGGACAAGAATGTAAACAAAAAGGGCATAGCCGGCGTCTCGCTCGTGGAGATCATGATCAGCCTCGTACTCGTGGCGTTCGCCCTAATTGCCATCACTACGGTGTTTCCCAGAATAATGGGCCACCGTAAAAACATCGCCGAAGCTGAACAGGCGAATATTATCGCTATGGAAGTGCTTGATAACTTGCAATACTATTCTATCTATGGTTGCACTATAGTTAAGAATGGTGTAACAAACGGTAATATGACTA
>NZ_BDHE01000382.1:0-453 GCF_054786175.1 Treponema sp. R8-4-B8 | reverse complement strand
GGGGAACTTCGCGAGGCGGGGTACAGTTCGGTGTTGCGCGCGGAAATGATGTCCCGTGAAGACGGAAAATTTATTCCGTCATTAATACAGTATGATTTGGAGTTTGGCGGGGTAAAAGAATTTATTTTGCAGGATGCCTTAATTAACTGTTACATGCAACCCAGGGGCGCCGGCATTGTTGAGCTTGATTATCTGCCCAAAGAATGGAATTATCTTGACTGCGGTTCAAACGATTACGGCAGGCGCGCGTCTTTTGCCGACGTTCTGCTCCCGTTTGAGACAAAGACTGATAAGCCCCAAGACATTATTACTGAAAAATCAAGGCTTTGTTTTATTGAGCAATATGAATCAATCGCGCAGAATAACGGAACAAGAAGCAGCAGCATAAAAACTTCCATAACGGCAAACGGGCACAGCAGCCAGAACAACAACAGATATATGCTGCTGAAAAAT
>NZ_BDHE01000381.1:0-453 GCF_054786175.1 Treponema sp. R8-4-B8 | reverse complement strand
CACAAATTTCTGCTATGGACATCGCAGGTTAGGCTTGTCTCTTATACACATCTGATGTGTATAAGAGACAGGCATAACCGCAAAAGAAGAAATAAAAGCCGCAAAAGAGTTTGGAATGCAGGTTTTGGTTATAGACCACCACAGACCCTCTGGAGAAGGCTTGCCAGAGGCAGATGCCATTTTAGACCCTTTTTTGGAAGGCTGCGAGTACCCAAATAAATGTTTATGCGCAGCGGGAGTTGCTTATAAATTTTTATATGCACTTTATCAAAAAACAAGCACGCCTTTGAGCGATTTGGAAAAATATTTGCCTTTGGTTTCGCTTGGCACTTTGGCAGATATTGTTCCCTTGAATGCGGAGAATCTCTTTTTAGTTAGAAAGGGAATGGGTAAATTCTCAAATTCCGATCGCCTTTCAATTCAAGTTTTATACGAAAAACTTGGCACAGATAA
>NZ_BDHE01000380.1:0-453 GCF_054786175.1 Treponema sp. R8-4-B8 | reverse complement strand
GTATACTGCGGAATATCGGCGACGCGGTACGCAATTTTAGATATTACGCCGATAAATACCGATTTCCGAAAGATCGGGCGGAACGCATTTGCGAAATCCTGTCGGCTGATAGATAACTTGATATTTTTGATTAGTTATGCATGGTTTTTGCAGGTAACTGATTATCTTTGATTGGTTATTGGGTTCTTATAGACATATAGGAGTATATCTATTATAAAATGGCGCTGTTAGATGTGTATAAGAGACAGTCCAAGCTCAGCCGCGAGGATTGGAACGCGCTCCGAGCCAAAACCGGCAACCAGCGCCTGCTCGGCATGGACTACTACTCCGGCGGGCACCTCACCCACGGATACCGCCACAACGTCTCCGCTCAGATGTTCGACGCCTACAGCTACGGCGTGAACAAAGAGACCGGCCTCTTGGACTACGACGAAATCGAGCGCGCGGCCCTCG
>NZ_BDHE01000379.1:0-454 GCF_054786175.1 Treponema sp. R8-4-B8 | reverse complement strand
GCCGGGATGGAAGCCGGGATATCGCGGCCGCTACCCTCATAATAATGATCAAGCGCCGCGAGCGCAGAAATCGGCCTGACACAACTGAAATCACGCCAGCCGAAGGCGGCGCGATAGGATTCTACGGCGCTTTCCGGGACGTATAGGCAGATGGATGCGTAGTCTAAACTATAGAAAGCGCTCACGTTAATAGAGGAATATATCTCCGGCGGGGCAGCCTTTAAGCTGGTTATCGAATTAATTGCCGTACAACCGACGAACGCTTGTATTCCGATAGACGTCACGCTGCTGGGAATGGTGATAGATGTTCTGTCTCTTATACACATCTAGATGTGTATAAGAGACAGTCCCAATACAATCCGCATCGGCGCGCTCGACGTAACATTGCGAACGGTTCGCTCGGCGCCTTGCCCTAATATAGTCAATTTGATGTCGGATTGGGTCAAACTGACAG
>NZ_BDHE01000378.1:0-455 GCF_054786175.1 Treponema sp. R8-4-B8 | reverse complement strand
TAAATCCTAAAGGTAGTCGTGCCGCGATGGATAGAATACGAAATAGATTTTGAATAAAAGAAAGAAATACTATCGCTGGGATTACCGAAAAATCAAAAGCGCCAATGTTTAAACGTAATTTTTGCCTCGACCAGTCAAGATACGGGTCTGTAATTTTATTAAGAATTTCTACAGGTTTTCCGCCAACCATGCTTCCAAACCATGAAAATATTATGCGTATAAAAATAATTACTGAATAAATACCGGTTATTGCCGCCAAGAATCCAAAAATAAAACGCATTATTTCCTACACGCTTCAGCGACGAACTTACACTGTTTTAAGCCTTACATTAAATAGCCGTTACCTGACATATCTAATTCTGTCGCCGCCTTTACAATTTTTTCTTCTTTGTCAACTGGAATCTGAATAAAAATGGTATTCGAACATGAATTCGCCGCAAGATAACAGAGTAACT
>NZ_BDHE01000377.1:0-455 GCF_054786175.1 Treponema sp. R8-4-B8 | reverse complement strand
GCGATTGTCTATCGTGGGGAAATTACTATGTGCGGCCTTGGCGACGGGCACAGTTTTTTCCCGCCGTATTTTATTGAAATGGGACATACAATGCGTACTATTATAGAAGAAGAAAAACAAGCCGCGATTCTTGACACTTTCCGCGCTGGAATTCACGCCCTAGGGCTTGCTGGAAAAGAAAGCATAGGAGCCGCAAAAGGGGACATTAAACTGACCGCAAAAGGGCCTATGATTGGAGAAATAGCGGCGCGGCTTTCAGGCGGTTATATGTCTGGGTGGACATACCCATATTCTTCCGGCGCTCTGCCAATTAAAGGCGCTATTCTCGCGGCTATGGGACGGAAGGCGGAGGGACTTATCACGACGAAAAAATGGACGTGCGCCGAAAAAGCGTTCAGCCCCATACCGGGAACCGTCAAACAAATACGAGGCAAAGAACAAGAAAAAGCAGAAGA
>NZ_BDHE01000376.1:0-456 GCF_054786175.1 Treponema sp. R8-4-B8 | reverse complement strand
AGTTGAATGAATGGCGTACATTTTTCAGCCTTTTCAGTTTTCAATGACAATGAGTTTTCAGCCGCATTTAAGCCTGCTGTCAAATTATTTGTAGTCAATCGCGTATATAGATAAAATAAAAACAGCATTATTACCAAAAAAAACGAGCTTATAAATGCGGAAGTTAAAAAAGAAATAGACATTACATTTAATATATTCTCATACCATGCGAGTATTACCAAAGGGAATAAAATGAACAATAGGTTGAAAATCACATAAAGCGGAATAGGCGGCTTTAATTTAGTTTCACGCAGCCAACGCGCGGCAAAAAGACAGCAGACGGCAATGACGACATTGCTTAAAAAGATATCGCTGTAATATATGTTAGGGTTTTTCTGTATAAATTCCACATGACTTAGCGAATTAATAAAAGGGGATAAGAAGATAAATCGCGACATGAATAACGGTAATATCAAT
>NZ_BDHE01000375.1:0-456 GCF_054786175.1 Treponema sp. R8-4-B8 | reverse complement strand
TTTTAATTATTGACTGGCAGAATGATTTCTGGCCGGGGGGGGGCGGTGGCGGTGAAGGACGGGGACAAAGTTGTCGCTCCATTAAACGCTATCTCCCGCTCTCTTGCCGAAAAAGGAGGGCGCGTCGCCGCCACTGTGGACTGGCACCCCGCAGGGCATATTTCTTTCGCGTCGTCACATAACGGCAAAAAACCGGGCGATGTTATAGACACGCCGCTTGTTAAAGGGCAGGTTCTCTGGCCGGATCACTGCGTTCAAAAGACTAAAGGCGCCGATTTTCACAAAGACCTTGACTTAAAGCCGGTCTCTTTGATTGTCCGCAAGGGTTTTCACAAAGACATTGATTCATACTCGCCGTTTTCAATGCGTTTTTTCAACAGCGCGGCCGCGCTTCCTTCGATGGTGTAAACAAAATGACGGTAATCCGCGGAAGGGTGCCAGAAGGAATAGCGTTGT
>NZ_BDHE01000374.1:0-456 GCF_054786175.1 Treponema sp. R8-4-B8 | reverse complement strand
AAGCCCAAATAACAAGGGATTATATGCCCTATGGCCGCGTCCTTGTCGTAGATGACGTGGAGACGAATATTTATGTGGCGCGCGGCCTTTTGGCTCCTTACGGCATAAATGTAGATACCGCGTTGAGCGGATTTGAAGCGGTAGATAAAATAAGAGAAGGCAGGTTATACGACATTATATTTATGGATCACATGATGCCAAGAATGGACGGCATTGAAGCCGTAAAAATAATCCGTAGTTTTGGATATAATGAGCCTATTGTCGCGTTAACCGCTAATGCGCTTGCGGGCCAGGCGGAAATTTTTATGAATAACGGCTTTGATGATTTTATTTCAAAACCGATAGATATCCGCCAGTTAAACGGCGTTCTAAATAAATTAATTCGCGATAAACAGTCTCAGGAAACGCTTGAAGACGCCAACAAGAAAAAAAACAACCTGTATGCCGGCGGGAAGA
>NZ_BDHE01000373.1:0-456 GCF_054786175.1 Treponema sp. R8-4-B8 | reverse complement strand
CATTTGTTGCCGATTTAAGATTTTCATAAACATGACCGAAGTCATGAAGACTGTTACAAATCGAGACAATTCTGGTGACAGAAGCTTGTCGGGCTTCTTGAATTACAATTAGCTGCTCAATAGGGTCATCAACAATAAGCCCTAAATGGGCATGAGTATCAAAATACTGCATAGCTTTATCCAAAAGGTAAGAATTTTAAGAATACCAAACTGGTAAACTTAATTTTAGCATGATCATGCAAATTCGTCAAGAAAAAAATTAAAATTTATTATGGTACTTTGTACAATTTTTACAGCTTTTTACGGTGAAAAATGCCCTATAAACCGCCAAATGGAACTAATTCTTCCCAACGGGAGGGTTCAAGCGCGTCTTTATCGATACGGACAAAGATTTGCGGCCTATAACCTCTGGTGGGGCGAAGGGCGTTATTTGCGTTCAGGTAGCCAAGGTTGATG
>NZ_BDHE01000372.1:0-457 GCF_054786175.1 Treponema sp. R8-4-B8 | reverse complement strand
GTTTGTTAGGGGATGGGAAAAGTCCGGGATATAAGACCGCCGTTTTCTTTTTAAAAGTTCCGGTATGGGGGATTTTTTTTTTATTAAAGAGGGAATTGTCTCAAGGATTTTTTTGTTATCTGATAACCGATGGTAACGGGAATATTTCGTAACCTGAACCGATCAAAGCGTCAAGTAACGCCTCTATCCGCTGAAAAAGATATTCGTCTCTGCCGCCGGGAAGCAATCCAAGCCGTATTGGGATAATTGCGCCGGATTCCCTTTTTTGAATAATTTGTTCGATCATTTCAGCAGGCGGGATTTGCCGAAGGTTTAGCCTTAGCGCGTCTTCCCTTGACATCCAGTCTCCGGGATCGATGCTTCTGTTATTGGTGGTGTCTCCTGCGGCTGCCGCGGCGGCGTTTCCGGTGTCGGAAGTGCGATAGAACGGGGGGTGCCAAAGGATAGAGAGTTATTT
>NZ_BDHE01000371.1:0-457 GCF_054786175.1 Treponema sp. R8-4-B8 | reverse complement strand
AAAACATACCCCGGCAAGTCCGAATGATCCCCGATTGTTGAGTTGTTCAATACTTTGTGCTCAAAATCTCCGCGCAGCCTTTTAACGCTCCCTATAGACGATTTGACTATTTCCGGTGTTTTTCCCCCGGCTGGGTTGTCCCAAAACTGCCAAATTGTCTCCGGTCTTTCAGTTGCGACCGGCGATTTTGTCAAATGTTCAACCACCGGCAAATATTTTCGGGCGAAATAATCGGTCAACACCCCGGCTTTGAACGCGTTGCTCTTATCCTTCCCCTTTTTTATGTCGCCGCTTTGCAACCAACCGATTAAGCGGACAAACGGAACCGCCGTTTTTATATAAAACTCGGTGATTTTTCGCGAATAGCCCACAATAATGTCCTTTTTAATTGCTGTCTCTTATACACATCTAGATGTGTATAAGAGACAGGTAATCGCCTTTATTCTTTTCTACGGAA
>NZ_BDHE01000370.1:0-457 GCF_054786175.1 Treponema sp. R8-4-B8 | reverse complement strand
GCCCGTATAAAAGGTACAGCAGTCCCCCTCTATCCCCGTCGCCTCGACCCGCGCGAAAGCCGCCGTCTCAATGTCGGCAAGGCGCAATGCCGTATCCCACCCGAAACACCGGGCAAGGCGGCTCTCGACGCCGTCGGCCAAAATTAAACAAGAGGCCTCAAATTCGATTTTTTTATTATTGGTATTGATGATGTTATCGGTATCGGTACTATTATTGGTATCTATGCTATTAGTATTGATACTGTTGTTATTGATACCGCTACGGTTAATACTGTTGGTATTGATCCTATCATTATCAATACTATTCAGACGATTAGAGCATATCACTCCTGTCTCTTATACACATCTAGATGTGTATAAGAGACAGGCATATTCCAGTCTAAGAGCACCATGTCGATGGGCATATTGCTCTTGAGCTTGCCGAGCGCCTCCTGGCCGTCGCCGGCCTCTATGATAT
>NZ_BDHE01000369.1:0-459 GCF_054786175.1 Treponema sp. R8-4-B8 | reverse complement strand
GTCGCCCGAAACGGCTCTGCGCGCCTCTATCGGCTTGGTGGGCTTGGACGGGTAGCTGACCTGCTGTATGCCTTTCACCGCGCCGTCTATGGACTGTCTCTTATACACATCTAGATGTGTATAAGAGACAGGCTCAAAGGACTTCGATAATTCCATTGTCGTATGTTTCATCCGTGTGCACGAACCCTTTCATTAGAATTGCGTTTCCGTGATAAACGTCCATTTTGATTTTGTGGAGGGCAATGCAATCCTCCTTTTCGGTTTCGGGGGTTCCGTCGCTGTAGGCTACGATGTACCCGGTGTCCTCCGCCGGCGGGAAGTCCCGTTCGTCGAGCAGCAGCCACCGGCCGTCGAACTCTGCTTTGGCGTCGCGCTCGTTGATCACGCGCTTCTCCGTGGCCATTGTAATCATTATGCACCGCCTCCTTATTAAGATGGTTTGCCGTTACGTTATTATAG
>NZ_BDHE01000368.1:0-459 GCF_054786175.1 Treponema sp. R8-4-B8 | reverse complement strand
AAAATTATTCCCATCTTAAATCTTCTTTTTCTTCCGATTTCGCGTATATTTTTTCAAGCATTACAGACGTTCCCGCGCTGTTTAAAAATTTTACAGACTCCTAATTAAAGACGGAACTGCTTAGCAATGTAAAACATGATATCGGTAATTGGCCTGACATCTATATAAAACTATTTCCCTATTCACAGCTTGCCTCTATTACAGAACAGCTTGAACAAGCCGGTTTTGAAGACAAACTTTCCGCACTTTGCGTTGACTGTTTCGACCGCTACCGTGAATGCAGAGAGGCTGTCGTCTGGCTTTATAAAAACGCGATGGAAAAATCATGGTTTAAGTCGGCGAATATCGGCCATGAAACACAGCTTATAAACATTATTCACATTTTGGACGTTAATTTACGATACATAGAAAATTACAAGGACAGTGGAGAAAACAGTAAAGTTACCACACTGGTTAAAA
>NZ_BDHE01000367.1:0-460 GCF_054786175.1 Treponema sp. R8-4-B8 | reverse complement strand
GAGTTGAGCTGCCCGAAATTTTTCGCGTTGAATATGGCCTTTATCCTTCGGTTTTTACGGCAAATCTCCCGCAGCAACGGCCTTGTATTATCTGTAGAACAGTTGTCGATAAATACGATTTCATAATCGTAACCGGACAGTTCGTTTTCAAGAATCCTGACTACTTCTTCGCTCATGGGTACGACATTGCATTCTTCGTTGTAGCACGGTATCATTACGCTGATCTTTTTCATTTGATCTTTCCTTATGAGACTGTTGCAAAATCTGTGTAAACCGCTAAGGCATCAAAGTCACCGTCATTGCGGGCTTGACCCGCACCGTGTTTATCGCGGCGAAGCCAATCCCCTATTATGCAAGGAGATGTGTATAAGAGACAGCCTCTGGGCTATTTGCTAACTCTTGGGCTGTTCCCGATATTAGTATCCGCCCCTCCGACATGATGTACGCTCTATCGGTGATA
>NZ_BDHE01000366.1:0-462 GCF_054786175.1 Treponema sp. R8-4-B8 | reverse complement strand
ATGATGGTGTTTGTTTGTCAGTGTTAAATCAATAACCTTCATACATGAGGAAAGAATGAGACTGTTACAAATTTTGTGTAAAATGATTTTGTCTGATCTAACTGTCATGGCGGACTTGATCCGCCATCTCCTTGAATAACAACATATTGCGGGTCAAGCCCGCAATGACGGTGACTTTGACGCCCTAGTGGTTTACACAGATTTTGTAACAGTCTCGAAAGAAAAAATATGCGCCCGTTAAGAGAGTATTTTTCAATAAGTTCGGTAACCGCGAAGTTATCGCTGCTTGTAAAGCGCTTCCCGATAAGCGTGTTGTTCGTAAAGATGTGTATAAGAGACAGGTTCAGAAAAGCGGGATTCTTGATGTTGCTCGCTATGCGCGGCTGGTCGTGATTATCAAGGAAATTATATAGCGGCAGACCGTTAGATGGTTTGGAGTTCTGCACGCAGTTCGCCAATTCG
>NZ_BDHE01000365.1:0-462 GCF_054786175.1 Treponema sp. R8-4-B8 | reverse complement strand
TTAATTAGGAGAAAATATTATTGTATTAAACGAACTTATCCAACGCAGTCCACTCCGCATTTTTGAACAGTCAATCTAAGGCGGATTAAAACCCGGATAAATCGGTGTTACCGCTTCACCTAACGGAGTGGGAAAAACATCTGTACTTGTGCAGCTTGCCCTTGACAAACTGCTTCAGGGGAAAAAAGTTATTCACGTATCTTTTACCACCCACAATTCATTGTGACAGCTCAATCAGCACGTGCCTGTTTGGTACAACGATATTTTTGACGAATTTATCAATAAAAAAAATCTTGATAACGCCGTTGAAATAAAAAACAACCTTGTTAAAACCCGCGTATTAATGAGTTTTAATCATGACTGAATCACGAAGAATCAGATTCTTAAAAGTTTAAGGGCAATGATTATCGAAGGCGGCTTTAAGGCCGATTAAATTATTGTAGACGGGTGTGATTTCGCTCG
>NZ_BDHE01000364.1:0-462 GCF_054786175.1 Treponema sp. R8-4-B8 | reverse complement strand
TTCGGTATCCAGAATAATTCCCGGCAGAATCGGAAAACCAAGTTCGGCAAATTCATTCGCCTGCCGTCCGCGGATACCCAATAATTCAGGCGCCACCTTACTGGGGATAACGTCTTTTTGGCTAAAAAAATGTATTCTTGAGTCCATATATTTTCCTTATTAAAATAGTTTAAGCACGGAATTAACCGGCCCATGCAGGAAGGCTTCAAACATATGACTGGCTCCTTGCGCCAGATAACGTTGCAGCTTCGCTACATCTTGAATTTCATTTCCGGCTACGGCAAATTCAATGGCGCTGCCATGTTTTACCTTGCCCCACTTAAACAACGAATTAATGTCCAAAATCCGCTCATTTTCATAGTAGATATACACTTCAAGATTGGGATGTTTGGCTTTATAACTGGCGATAATCCTCTTCCACGCTTCAACGTTTCCATTATGGAAAAGCTCATTCTGCACGAC
>NZ_BDHE01000363.1:0-462 GCF_054786175.1 Treponema sp. R8-4-B8 | reverse complement strand
CTAATAGACTGTCAAAACCTTTCATTCGGGTATGACGGACACATTGTAGTCTGCGGTTTGAACTTTTCCGTTCAGGCCGGGGACTTTCTCCTTATTGCCGGGGAAAATGGCTCCGGCAAATCTACGCTTGTAAAAGGACTGATGCGCCTGATTCCTCCAATGGAAGGAAAGCTAAATTTTAACCCTGATTTTAAACAGTCTCAAACAGGATTCCTCTCACAGCAGACCGCCGCAAAACAGGACTTTCCGGCGGGTGTCATGGAAATTGTGTTGTCTGGGAATTTGGGGAAAAAAGGTTTTTGGCCGCTTTATACTCATTTGGAAAAACGCGCGGCGGAAGAAAAACTGCGCCTGCTTGAAATTGAGGATTTAAAAAATCGATGTTTTAGGGAATTGTCCGGCGGACAGCAGAGGCGCGTGTTACTCGCGCGTTCCATTTGCACCGCTGAAAAACTTCTCGTG
>NZ_BDHE01000362.1:0-463 GCF_054786175.1 Treponema sp. R8-4-B8 | reverse complement strand
CATTGGCATTTTCCATAAATGTCCTCCATAGATAGTTTTTTCCCGCCTGACCACTCTTGAGAGTGGTCAGGTACTTATATATGGCGTGGACTTGCCATTTTGCTTGACCGTTTTTAAAAAATTTTTCGAAAAAATTTTCATTTTCGGTCAAGCGCCACGCATCTGCACGCCATATATAGGTGCCTGACCACTTGCAAGTGGTCAGGTGGGAGATGTCTATGAAACAAAACACATCTGAAATCTCGCATATACCTTGGCATCCTGCCTTTATAGAAGCTTTACAAATGGAGCTGCAGGAATATCAGGACGCGTTGGAATTCCATCCGGAATACCAACTGACTTCCGAGCCTTTGCGAATAGACTGCATAATAATCAAAAAGGCGAAAGATGTCGTTATCAAGAAAAACATCTCCGTCATATTTCGGGAATGTAACCTGCTGGAATACAAAAGCCCTGACGATTA
>NZ_BDHE01000361.1:0-463 GCF_054786175.1 Treponema sp. R8-4-B8 | reverse complement strand
TTAATAAATACCATACCGCATGACCTAATTCGTGTCGTACCGCGTGTTCGGGTTTATTTGTACTCCAAAAGCCGATATCCAAATTTGTCTGTGCGTCCGCACCCAATTTGACCATTGACGTTACATACATAACGTCCTCTTTTCGCAAAAATATTTCTTTGCTAGTAGGAGAATAACGAGCCGCCTCGCCCGGCAACAGCCTTGCGGTTATCTGAAATCCTTTTAAGCGCCCTCCCGCATTCAAGTTCCCGAAAATATCGTAAACGGCCTCAACCTCTTTATTGACCATATTGGCGATGTCAAGATGCATTGCCATATAATCATTTGATACCAAGCCTAAATTTTCAGTAAAATAACGTTGGGCTTCCTCCTTGGTTTTAGCTGACATAAAATATACCCCTCTTTATAATTTACTATTTTCAGATGTGTATAAGAGACAGGGGTGAGCGCCGCGCTGTCCTTG
>NZ_BDHE01000360.1:0-463 GCF_054786175.1 Treponema sp. R8-4-B8 | reverse complement strand
CGGAAGATTTCGATTCTATGGGAAAGAAGGAGATTGAGGAACTCTTTTATGGTGGAGATCGATGAATCTGCTCCTTGATACAGATGTGTATAAGAGACAGCCTTTATAAGGAGTACAAGGCGTCCCGGCGAGGGGCCGGACGGTTATGACAGCAGACTTAGTTTTGAGGACGCGGTAGCGTACGCGGAGGTTATAGGAGAGGCAGGTAAAACCGTACTTGCCGAACTTATGAAAATGGAGGGCGCTTCAGAAGTCGAATCCGAACCGGAGGTGACCGCTCATGAATTGGTCGCCGTCTGATTTTCGGTTAAAACGTTCAAAATTTAAAACAAGCAAAAAGTAGCATACGGAGGTTACTATGAAAAACAGTTTTTTTTTAACCGTTATACTTATTCTAATGGGGGTTAACATGGAATTATCCGCGCAGACGGGCGGCGGCAAGATTCTTGTCGCCTATTTTTCA
>NZ_BDHE01000359.1:0-464 GCF_054786175.1 Treponema sp. R8-4-B8 | reverse complement strand
TCAAAGAAAAGGAGAGAAGGGCGGATATTTGACTACTATTTTGCGCCGAAATATCAAAATACGTTGGGGGTGTCGTATGGCGGTCTTAATTTGGAAGGAGGGTTGATTTGGGGAGACGGTATGTTTCTCGGAGTTGACTTCGGTATAGACGGCAAAGAGCAAAAAGAGTCCGTCGGAATAGGTCTTAGTTTGGGCAACGTATATGATTTGCGGGACGCGCTGCAGCTTGTCTACGGTGGATCAGTGGGTTCTTGGTGGGGACATTATTATGGGGACTATAAGTATAAGGGTTATAGTGCGGACAGAGAAGACAACAACTATCTCGCCTTGTTTGTCAAACTGCGTTGGAAGCTGTCTCTTATACACATCTAGATGTGTATAAGAGACAGGTGTTGACGTATTCCCCTCCTCGGAGGGGTGGCCGCGAAGCGGACGGGGTGGTGCTTTTGACTTTCTTAATCCTA
>NZ_BDHE01000358.1:0-463 GCF_054786175.1 Treponema sp. R8-4-B8 | reverse complement strand
GCAGTGGAGGAAGAAAAGAGGGATTAGAGATACAAGCTATTAATTGTAGGATAAAAGTAATGTCAAATTTTAAACTCTCTGCAATAGGTTTTGATTTATGATATTACGCCTAATTAATAGCTGTAAAAACTCATTATCTTCATCGATAAACCCGTCAAAGTCAACTGACGAAACTGTGAAAAAGAAGCGTAAATTAACCTCTTTATTATGATTGTCATGGGTATATAAGACCGCCACTTCCTTTATGCAAGTTTGAGTTTGCCCCTTCTGGCAATGAGCAGGGTTCATAAAACATATATCCAGGGGACATTGGGCAAATTGAAGCCCTATGGTTTCAACTGAAGATTGTTGTAGAGCAAAAATTACGGAAGATGAACGGTACATTATGCGACCATGTTCTCTTTTTCAATAAAGTCAATAATAAAATCTTCCTTGGCGTCTGCAAGGCTTTTTTTGAGTTCTT
>NZ_BDHE01000357.1:0-465 GCF_054786175.1 Treponema sp. R8-4-B8 | reverse complement strand
CACATTGTTTGGGCTGTCTGCAAAATAAACAGGCAATCCTATGCTTGAAAAATAATAAACCGACATTCTCTCAAACACGTGCGCCACAGGCAAAATGCTCATGTGTATGTTTTTGTCTGGGTCTAGGGGGAAAATTTCCGAAATGGATTTCAAATGCAAAATCATATTTTTTTGCGTTAAGGGAACGCCTTTGGGAGTTCCTGTTGAGCCGCTGGTGTAAATGATGGAAAATATTTCTTCTGGAGCAATGCTTTTTAAACGTTCCGCGAATTTTTGCCGCTCGTCTTCGCAGTCCAATTTTTTTACCATTTCAATAAAATATTCCTACGAAAAGGAGTTTTTATGCTCTGGATTGCTTGGCGAAGAAAACATATAAATAAGAGAGTCTATTTCGTTTGCAAGCTGGTAAGGTTCTGTCTCTTATACACATCTAGATGTGTATAAGAGACAGGTTTTCACCATTGA
>NZ_BDHE01000356.1:0-466 GCF_054786175.1 Treponema sp. R8-4-B8 | reverse complement strand
GGGGGCGGCGCATACGCAACCGCGAAAAAGAAGTAAAAATCCTAGTGGATTGGCACATACTAAACGCGCAGGTAGAGGAGATAAACGCTTTCAGCGCCCACGCCGATTATTTTGAAATACTTGAGTGGATGAAAGCGGTCGACACTTCCCGCCTTAAAAAGATATTCCTCGTTCACGGCGAAAAGAAAGCGCAGGCTCACTGGAAAAAATATCTTGAAGAAAACGGTTACCCGGATGTCGAGATTGTAAAGTTCGACATACCATACGATATGAAAGTCTAAATTTTTACCACGAACCACAATAAATGGAAGAATATTTTAGATCTTCTGAAAGTGTTTTTAATTGGTTATCCGATTTTATTAATCTTGAGCGGGGACAGAAGCCAAAAAGTTTCAGAATAGAGAGGATGGAAGTTTTAGCGGAATTGGCGGATCATCCTGAGCTCTGCGCTCCTTCCATTCACATC
>NZ_BDHE01000355.1:0-466 GCF_054786175.1 Treponema sp. R8-4-B8 | reverse complement strand
ACCGCTCAGAGTCGTCTCCATAAATAAAATCGGCTTGGAGAGGCGCGGTTCGTTCCAGAAGCGCAGCTCCGTGTTGTTCAGGTAGCCGTTTTTCCCGGGGCCTACGGGGCCCTTGTAGTTGTCGAACAGCTTGCGTATATACTCTACTTTCTCATCAGTCAGTTCTACGTCTTGAACTACGAGAGCGCTGTCTAAGCTGCCGTCTTTAATGAGACCCTGTTCGCGCAGTTTTTGTATTTCGGATAGGAAGCAGAAGGTACGCGACGGGGCGAAGTCGGCGACGTAGTCTTTGAGCGAGAACATGGTCGTGTACTGGGCGCCGAGCGCCGGGTACTTGTAGTCTATCTCTAAGGTGACGCGCAGGTAGTCGAGCGGAAATCTGTCTCTTATACACATCTAGATGTGTATAAGAGACAGCCTCTGCCTTGTCTCACAACATTATACAACTCGCCTTCATAATACGACG
>NZ_BDHE01000354.1:0-467 GCF_054786175.1 Treponema sp. R8-4-B8 | reverse complement strand
ACCTTATGGAATAGCAGACCCAAAAGTACAGGCATTCGATGGCGGATATGCTTTTGTTAAAAAAGGTTTTCCAAACGAAAGCTCTGCGGGCGGTACGGGGCGTATTGCTCCAACTCGCTGCATTGCAGATAGAACCAATGAAGAGCCGCGCATAAATTGCCTGAATTTCAGTTTGCTTGCAAAACAGCCATTCCAGCTTTCAGTTATTCTTTACGACCAGCTTGGCAATTTTGTGACCCAGTATCGCGAAAAAGTTACCGAAAGAGAATTTCGCAGCGTTGTGCAGGGACCAAACTATGTTGATGAAGAACAAAACAATATAAAAGAGCTAGTGAAAAGCGCAAGCGCAGATTGCCAAGCTCCAACCCCCAACAATTACGGGCAAAAGAATGTTTTAACCACAAATGGCTTGGTAAAGGTAAATGTTAACATTTATCCCTTCTCCAAAGATGGCCGCCGTTTTGGGA
>NZ_BDHE01000353.1:0-467 GCF_054786175.1 Treponema sp. R8-4-B8 | reverse complement strand
TTGAAAACAAGATAATTCATTTTATCTATCAACGCTTTTTCAAACTGCTGATAAACAGATTTTTCAACCTTTTGGCGTCCACGAATAAAACCGAAATTCAAATCTTCAAGCACTACAATAGCGCAGTACTCATCAACCAATTTTGATATCTTATGCACGACTTGCGATAGATAGCCTGCTTTGAGTTCTTTAATATTTTCAATCGTTCTCCATTCTTGGCGTTGTTTTGTTCTTTCGTCTTCTTTACTAGCAAGCAAATCATGATAATTTTTTTTGTATTCTTCGCCATTATAATCATTAACAATTTCATTAAGCGAAAACTGCTTTACTATTTTACCGTTTAAATCGATAATGCTAACATACAACAAATGACGTTCACCGCGGTCTATTCCTATAATATGTTTTATCCCGTTTTGTTTAATGAAGATGTGTATAAGAGACAGGACTGGGCTAGTGGACTTTTGAAA
>NZ_BDHE01000352.1:0-467 GCF_054786175.1 Treponema sp. R8-4-B8 | reverse complement strand
TACCCTTGTTGAGCAACTCCGTAAGCACCATGCCCACCGTAATCTGCCCGAAATCATTGGACAGCGAGACATACGCTTTCATCCGATCGGCAGAATGCTTTACGATTATGCCCCTCGGTTGGTCCATCAATAGATCCTTATGGTATTTTCGATCTTTTAACCCTAAATATCAATAAATATACTATATGTACGCCGTTTACGCTGTCTCTTATACACATCTAGATGTGTATAAGAGACAGCTCCTGATAGGTGCACGCCTTGAAGAATGCGGCCCGCGACGCGAACTTATGGTTCGGGAAGCGGTCTGTGAAGAGCTGGAACTGATTTTCGGCGTCTCGGTAGAGGCGCAGGCGGTAGTAGCAGATGCCGGAGTTGTAGAGGCACTGCGCCGCCACGGGGCCGCCGGAGTTTTCGGCGAGCACGCTCTTGAACTCGCGCAGCGCGTCGTCGTAGCGTCCCGCGACGAA
>NZ_BDHE01000351.1:0-468 GCF_054786175.1 Treponema sp. R8-4-B8 | reverse complement strand
AGGGCAAGTGGTATCTTTTCTACCATGACAGCGTTCCTTCAGGCGGCGTAACATGGCTTCGCAGTTTAAAAGTAACTGAGTTAAAATACAACCCTGACGGCACAATTCAGACAATAAGTGGCAGCGGAGGTTGAGATGCCGTTTGACAAAGAAAAAGCAAAGCGGAACCTTGAAGGAATCATCGAAAAATTCAATACCGATACCGATATTGCCCTTCTTCATGAATACCATAAACTTTATAAAAAAGAAGTTTCGCTTTTCAAACGCTCGTGGGCGGCGGCGTGGCTTTTTATGTATTATGACAAGAGAGAAACGCCAAGTCCCTTGTCGGTGGGCAGTTCGCGTCAGGCAAGCAGCCTGCGTTCCAAGGACAGTCCGCCTCGCGTGGACAGCCCTCGTCCTGCGGACAGTCCGCGAACAGCAGAAAAGCAGGAAAAGGAAAAAGTAATAAAGGAAGATAACTCAGAA
>NZ_BDHE01000350.1:0-468 GCF_054786175.1 Treponema sp. R8-4-B8 | reverse complement strand
TGTAAGGGGAGAGCGAGTATATGCCGGGCAAGTCCATAACGGTCACGTCCTTATGGCCTTTGAGTTTCCCCTCCTTCTTCTCCACGGTTACGCCCGGCCAGTTCCCTACGAACTGGTTTGAGCCGGTGAGGGCGTTGAAGAGCGTGGTTTTGCCGCTGTTCGGGTTTCCGGCAAGCGCGATTTTAATAGACATATTATTCTCCTTATTTGTGATTTAAAAAAAGTACAACCGTCTACTAGACCTCGATCAGTTCGGCGTCCGCTTTCCTGATGGAGAGTTCGTAGTTCCGAACCGTGACTTCCACCGGGTCGCCCAGCGGCGCCACCTTCCGGATGTGGACTTCCACACCCTTAGTGTTGTCTCTTATACACATCTAGATGTGTATAAGAGACAGGTAAACGATGCTGTGAAAAATCTTAAGGAGGCTATTGCGTTATATTATGAAGACGACGCGGTTTTCCGCATGA
>NZ_BDHE01000349.1:0-469 GCF_054786175.1 Treponema sp. R8-4-B8 | reverse complement strand
TAAAATCAACCTTTCATGGGCGCAAACAGGCGCGAGTGATGTTTTTGTATCATACAGGTTAAACAACGGCGTAAGCAATACTCTAACCAACTCTAGTAATACGACGGCTGTTATCAATGGCGTTGGCAAACTCAACGATTCCGATGTGGAAAAAGGGAGCGGCGTCAGCGGCATACAGGAATACGCGGTTTTTATAGAACTCTACGCGCAGGGAATAATGGAGAGCAGAACTACCTTCAAGATATGGAACTTCCCCGGCATGAGCGTAAGTAAGGCGAACCCGGCAGTGGAAGTTAAAACTCAGGTGGAACTTGCCGCCATGAAAGACGGTTTAAATAAACAGTATGTCCTTGCCGATGACATCAACATTACAGGCGCATGGGCTCCGATTGGCAGCAATACCGCTCCATTCAGAGGTAAATTATACGGGGCTGGCCATACCATAACGATAAACAGCGGTTTTAGCGGC
>NZ_BDHE01000348.1:0-469 GCF_054786175.1 Treponema sp. R8-4-B8 | reverse complement strand
TAATGAGCGATAAAGAGCTTGTTGCCGAATCTATTGCGGAATATATGGCGGGAAACCCGAGGGAAACCGCCAAAAAAGTTATAGACATTTTTATAGGAGGTTGATATGCTGTTAACATACGAACAGATGAAACACCTGAATAAAGGTGTTAACGATGATTCTTTTGTATTTCTCGACGACGGTACTGTTACCGACGCTGAGCGGCAAGCGTTAATAGACAGGGATAATTTTATGCTTGAACAAGAAGGATACCACTTTATAGACAATTATCAGGATTTATACAAGGCGGCGCCTATTGCCGTGCGGCAAGCTGTATTGGCATAATTAGAACAACCGGCAATCTTCCCGCAATCCAAGTGGCGGTCAGCGGACAGGGTTATCTTGTCGGCACTAATCCATTTATCAGCCTGTCTCTTATACACATCTAGATGTGTATAAGAGACAGGTGGACGCGCCGGACGTGCAAACC
>NZ_BDHE01000347.1:0-470 GCF_054786175.1 Treponema sp. R8-4-B8 | reverse complement strand
GCCATGACATGGCATATACTCTGCCTTTATAAGTGCCAATCTCCGCGGGATAGGCAAGAAGTCTACTTTTATTGGCTTCGTAAATATCAGTGATGTCTAAGAGAAGGCCTGATTCGGCATATTTGCGGACAAACGCGGTTTCCAGCGAAAAAATATCAGGCGTTCTCGAATCGCCTCTAACCAAAAACGGATCTAATCTGGCCTGAAACTGATCAGATGATGTTTGGGAATATTCAACATTTATATTGGGATGGCTTCGTTTATAATAATTGTTGACTATCGCAGCCAATTCATCGGTGAATGACCAAACCCTAATCTGTCCATAAACGCACATGGGCAAAGCGGCAAGAACAAGCATAAAATAAAAAATAACATTAATCTTTTTCATTTTCTTCTCCCTTACTTTGAGATAATAATATAAAATTTAATTTTTATCAAGCAAGCAAGCGATATTAGATTTAAATAAATAT
>NZ_BDHE01000346.1:0-470 GCF_054786175.1 Treponema sp. R8-4-B8 | reverse complement strand
AATATCTCAAATCGTCCCAATCGTCAGCACTCGGCAAACGCCAACCTTTTGGACAAACCCCGCGATGCTGGGATTCCAATCCTACCCACACGTCAGAGTCATATTTACCGTCTATACTCATAGCCGTCGTCCAATTATACAATCTACCGTATTTGGCGCAACTATCAGCACTATTATTGTAACATCTCGAACCCGTACCGTCCAGCGTATCAAAATTAAGATTTTCAGTCATCCATTTCCTATTCCCTATCGTTACCCACCCGTATGTTTTATTATTTCTGCTATCAGTAAACGCATCCCCGTATCTGTCTCTTATACACATCTAGATGTGTATAAGAGACAGCCACTGTCCGCTGTATCCATCATTGGAATATCCATTCGTACCGTAAAATCCACCGGGTAGAGCTGAAAATCCAAAATCATCTGTACCAAATTGATCTAACACCCATCTGCTTGGCGTTATTAATTTG
>NZ_BDHE01000345.1:0-471 GCF_054786175.1 Treponema sp. R8-4-B8 | reverse complement strand
TGCCATTAAACGCTCCACTTCCTCGCTAAAAATTTCCCTATCCACAGTTAGAGACTCTCCAGCCGGAACACTTGCTTTTTCTGCTGCCTGCAAAAGAAAACTGCCTAGCATTTTAAGTTCCCGCTTAAAAAGCCCGTGAGCGCTTGTAAGCTGGGTTCCCTTAAAACTGTTGCTGCAAATGAGTTCCGCCAAATTGCTTGTTCTGTGAGCCGGAGTTTTGCCCGCCCCTTTTCGCATTTCGTACAAATCCACGCTAAACCCACGGCAGGCAAGCTGCAAAGCCGCTTCGCACCCCGAAAGCCCGCCGCCTATTACTCTTAATGTATCCACGGTTGAGGAATTTCCTGCATGGAATCTTCCCAAAATTTTGCCAGGCAGTTGTGCAAAAACTCCTTTGAAAAATGCAAGCCATCGTAATCTGCGCCGCGAACAATTATGTCTTCCGCACGGAACCTGCATTAGAGCATTGGT
>NZ_BDHE01000344.1:0-472 GCF_054786175.1 Treponema sp. R8-4-B8 | reverse complement strand
CAAGTTCCATCTACCCGCGGCTATCCGGGCGACCTTTACAGCCAGTTGGCATCACGCTATGAGAAAGCGGTAGACTTTGAGGGCTCAGGATCAATCACAATTTTGGGAGTTACAACAATGCCCGGTGATGACGTTACTCACCCTGTACCCGATAACACCGGTTATATTACGGAAGGTCAGTATTACCTTCGCGGCGGGCGTATCGAGCCTTTTGGTTCACTTTCACGTCTAAAACAACAGGTAAACGGTAAAACACGCAAAGATCACCGTGCTATTATGGACGGTATGATTAAGCTTTATTCTTCTTACAAAGATTCATTAGAGAAAAAATCAATGGGCTTTATCTGTCTCTTATACACATCTAGATGTGTATAAGAGACAGCTTTAGAGCAATCAGAATCTGTGATGCACATAAAAGGGAGCGCATACTAAATATGTTGCCGCCGCAAGAAGCTGATAGTATACGAAAACA
>NZ_BDHE01000343.1:0-471 GCF_054786175.1 Treponema sp. R8-4-B8 | reverse complement strand
GCTTATGCTAAGGAAAAGGGCGTTGTTATTGGCAAGTCTAGTGGCAGAAAGCAGGGCATTGGCATTGGCATAAAAAGAACCGCCAAGAGGATGCTTGCAAAAGGATTTTCTGTTGCCGATGTGTTTAGAGCAACAGAGCTTCCTCGTAAGCAGATTATGGCGTTGAAGCGGGCTTAAAAAAGTTTGCAAAATAATTGTTGTTACTCGCATTTGGGGCTCCATTGTTTTATTTCCTTTTCCCATTGATTCCAAAACTCTGCCGATTTCAAATTATTCTGCAATTTTTCCAAGGCAAAATCGGGCTTCGGGTGCGCTCCAATCGCATCGCCTTTCAGCCTGTCTCTTATACACATCTAGATGTGTATAAGAGACAGAAAAAGCTCTGGCAGGAAGGCATTAGGCAGTCAACCCATCAGGAATTGAACGGAGCCACCTCCTACAAATCCATAGTCCAGTTCAACAAGGAGAACA
>NZ_BDHE01000342.1:0-472 GCF_054786175.1 Treponema sp. R8-4-B8 | reverse complement strand
AAAAGTGATGTAGGAATAATCGCTTGCATACTCAATTTTACTCGCAATAAGAGGATATAATGTGTCGGTTTCATCCAAGGATTGAGCCATCAAGGTATCTGTCTCTTATACACATCTAGATGTGTATAAGAGACAGATGTTGGCTTTTCAAGCATGTTTATACAGCGTAAAAACGTCGATTTACCCGAACCTGATGGACCAATCACGGTAATTACATCACCCTCGTCTACATTCAGGCTTATTCCGTTAAGCGCATCGAAGGTATTAAATGTTTTGTAGACGTTTTCAACGCGGACTTTTATCGCCATAACTCAACCTTTTTTCAATATACGCCGAAATCTGCGAAAGAATAAAAATGATAATCAGATAAAAAAGCCCCACGATTGTCCACGTAGTAAAGGACTGCATCGTAGTTCCAATGTATATTTTAGCCTCGTAACAAATATCTGCCAAACTTACTACAGAAATAATC
>NZ_BDHE01000341.1:0-471 GCF_054786175.1 Treponema sp. R8-4-B8 | reverse complement strand
CTACCCATCGTAGATGTGTATAAGAGACAGATTTAATCACAATCTTGCTATTGGCGGTATTTGTTTTGGGCGTTCCTATCGCCGGAAACTTGTTTTGGCTGATACTGCTGTCGTTGCTATTTATCTTCCTTGCTCTATCGCTGGGGCTTTTGATTTCAACGCTCGTTGACACCCAGCTTGCGGCAATGCTGATATCAGGTATGGCGCTGATGATGCCCATTATGGTGATGTCGGGAATGATATTCCCCATAGACAGTATGCCGACGATACTGCAGTGGCTATCCTCCATAGTTCCGGCCCGTTGGTATATCGCGCCTGTCAAAAAATTAATGATTCAAGGGGTAGCCGTTCAATACGCGGCGAAAGAATTTATTATCCTTGCCGCAATGACGTTTTTTCTGATAATAGTCAGTTTGAAAAAATTCAAGACGAGATTGGGTTGAATCGCTATGCTGAAATTTTTGATAGAAA
>NZ_BDHE01000340.1:0-472 GCF_054786175.1 Treponema sp. R8-4-B8 | reverse complement strand
AAACAGATAGGCTAGGTTGCAGACCGACCAATTTTTCGAGTAAACTGAATTTGGAAGTTGACGGAACATCGTTAAAGTACAGTTGCAGACCGACCAATTTTTCGAGTAAACTGAATTCTGACATATCCGCGACCGTTGCAATTTTGGGTTGCAGACCGACCAATTTTTCGAGTAAACTGAATTTTGCGGCAATGATGGGCTCCACCTATACATGTTGCAGACCGACCAATTTTTCGAGTAAACTGAATTATGCAACAGCAAAAAACTACAAAGACGCGGGTTGCAGACCGACCAATTTTTCGAGTAAACTGAATTGGCATCGACAATACTTCCCATTACAGGATGTTGCAGACCGACCAATTTTTCGAGTAAACTGAATTTTACGTGACATTTTTTGTACTCGTTAGGTGGTTGCAGACCGACCAATTTTTCGAGTAAACTGAATTTTACTATAAATTTAACGTATGATCAA
>NZ_BDHE01000339.1:0-473 GCF_054786175.1 Treponema sp. R8-4-B8 | reverse complement strand
GCGAAAGGTGCGGAAAGGGAAGCGGGTGGCAAAAAGCGTTGTTTTTCCGTTTGGGCCTGCTATTATGGCCTTAAACGGCGCCGCAATCCTTACCCATTCTTTGCCAAAAGAAACTGCGTTCTGGCTGTAAAATTCGGCGTTGGCGGAATCGGCCTTGCACAACGCTGCGGTTATCGCCCCGACAATCAGTAGCGCGTTGCGGGGAGAAGTCCAGACATGCTCGTCATAGGCTATTTCTTCTTCTCCCGGCTTTGCTTCTTCTTCCATGCCCTCGACAATTTCTTCTTCCACTGCGTCAACCGCGTCCATCATACGGACGATTGTCATTTTTGACGTATCCATTGATTCAAGAATCCTGTCTACCCACGCGTCTCCCTCGCCGCCACCATAGATAAAAACACCGCTGTTTTTAATGGTAATTATATCCTTTGGCGACGGCTCATAGGAATGGCTTTCCGCCCCCGGCGGCAGCA
>NZ_BDHE01000338.1:0-476 GCF_054786175.1 Treponema sp. R8-4-B8 | reverse complement strand
TCCGTGGACTTTGCCGAACTGTTACAAATTGTTCTGGAAGGGTGAGTCAATACCCGTAACAACCACGGAAGCTCCGCCCGAAGAATTGTATCCTTACTATTGTGTTTACGGCGAAGAATTCGCACCTCAGTATATAGCAAGGGACAACCCTGAAAATGAAGAATCGTTCAATGCCGATCCTTACGAAGATCCGCCGGAAGTATCGATACATACGCTTGATATGCGCGGCATTTACCGTGAATGTTCGTTTGTGCCTGGCGACTTTTTTATTGTCCGCATCATCAACTGGAATGAATGTCATTTTGAATTGGAAAAAGTTCAGAAGGATAAATGGTCACATTCTGATTTGGACAAGTGGCAGGAAGCAGCCGAAATGGGTTTTGAAAGCAGTTTTGCCCTGCTAGGGCCTGGCGCAAGCACCGAGGAACAGATTGCTTTCGCGTATTGGTACGGCGGAAAACGCATGAGGGAAATTC
>NZ_BDHE01000337.1:0-475 GCF_054786175.1 Treponema sp. R8-4-B8 | reverse complement strand
ATTTTCCTCCTTTATAGCCGTGCAACCTTATAATATGAGCGATTTTTTCAGGCATATCTTTGCGGTGGATAACCGCGTCAATGAAACCGTGCTCATAAACAAACTCCGACGTTTGGAACCTGTCTGGCAATACCGCGCCGATGGTATCCTGTATGACGCGTTTTCCGGCAAAACCCAGGGTAACTCCCGGCTCGGCGAGAATAATGTCACCTAACATCGCGAAGGACGCGGTAACGCCGCCCGTGGTCGGGTCCGTAATTACAGAAATGTAAAGCCCCCCCGATTCCGTGTGCCTTGCGACCGCGCCTGATGTTTTTGCCATCTGCATAAGGGAGATAATCCCCTCCTGCATACGCGCTCCGCCAGACGCTGAAAAAATAACCACGGGCAATTTATTCGCCGAAGCGTATTCAATCGCCCTTGTAATTTTTTCGCCCACGACGCTGCCCATGCTTGCCATCACAACACGGCTGTC
>NZ_BDHE01000336.1:0-480 GCF_054786175.1 Treponema sp. R8-4-B8 | reverse complement strand
GAGACTTTCATTGATTATTTCTTCGATAGAGTAGGGGAACAGCGGCTTGTGAAGGAATTTATCAACGCCCGCCGCCTTTGCCTCTTCACTAATCGCGCTCCAAGCGACGGCGGAAACCATTATCACGACGGAATTTTCAGGATTACGCTCCTTTATTTGACGGGTAAGCTGTATGCCGTCCATAACTGGCATTTTCCAGTCTATAAAATAGATATGGGAGCCGCCTTTTTGCTCCATGAGTTCAAGCGCTTTTTCCCCGCTTGCGGCGGTTTCGCATGATAAACCGTACATCTGCGTTATATCATGGAAATATGTTAATATGTCCGGATCGTCATCTACCGCCATAATGCGGACATTGTTTAAATTGACATCTAACAAACCTTTTTGCCTGTCTTCCGCGCCGCGCTTTGCCTTGACAGTAAGGGTAAATGTTGAGCCTTTTGAAGGTTCTGACTGAACCCAAATTTGGCCGTCCCTCAT
>NZ_BDHE01000335.1:0-477 GCF_054786175.1 Treponema sp. R8-4-B8 | reverse complement strand
ACCTGCCGTAGAATGTGCCGCTGTTCCTCAATCATAGAGAACCCGTTCACGCTCTACGGCAGGTTATCGGGTATGTACGTTCCGAGCGAGATGTGTATAAGAGACAGCATTGGTAAAGATCGGTTAGAGTAGAGTCGCGTTGAATTACTAGATATGGATGTTTGGCAAATATGCCAAACGCTACGGTGTCGGCCACATTTGATGGTCGCAAAAATCTTACGCCGTCCGGTATTGATAGCAATTTTTATGCGCTTTTTATCAAAATCTTGGTTTGGTACATCAAAACATATAGTATATTATCATTTTTGGGGCTTTTTTAGAGGTTCCCTACCATAAAACCGTATGCCAAACGTTGTTACGGGACAGCTTTTATCCAAAAACGCGAATCTATTTTCTTCATCGTCGCTGTTTTTATTAATCCAAATGAGCGCCGGCACTTTCGCGTAATTATAAAAAAGGCCTAACAGAACCCCGTAC
>NZ_BDHE01000334.1:0-482 GCF_054786175.1 Treponema sp. R8-4-B8 | reverse complement strand
TGGCGGTGTTGCTGACCAGCGTGTTGGTAACAGAGCTGATATTTGCTACCATTTCCTCAATGGCGGATGACGCTTGGGAAACATTGCGGCTCTGTTTTTCTACATGACCGTTTAGTTTGTTGATGTTGGTAATAACCTGTTCCATAGTGGCGTTGGTTTCGGTTACGCTTGCGCTCTGGTTTATGACTCTGCCTTTTATGCTCTGGATGTTGGCGTTGATTTGATTTATCGCCGCTGCGGTTTCGGTCATGTTGCTGGCAAGATCATTGCCTATATCTTTCAATACGCCTGCCTGCTTTTTAATTAGAAGCACAAGGTCTTTGATTTTTGTAATTGTTTTATTGAAGTACAAGGCAAGGTCGCCTACTTCGTCTTTGGAACTGACGGCAATACTTTTTGTTAAGTCTCCTTCACCTTCGGAAATATCTTTAAGCGTGTCCGCTACCTTGACGATTGGGGCTGTAGTGCTGTTAAGGGTAAAG
>NZ_BDHE01000333.1:0-479 GCF_054786175.1 Treponema sp. R8-4-B8 | reverse complement strand
GGATTCTGCCTGCTCGAAGGATTTAAAAAGTTTTGCCTGTTGTTCGGGGGTTATGCCGATTCCCGTGTCGCTTACCGAAACTTGCAGGGTATAGATATTGTCTGTTTTCTGGGCAAGACGCGCGGTAAGGCTGATTTCTCCATGCTCGGGAGTAAATTTAATGGCGTTCCCCAACAAGTTGGTGATGACTTGCGCTACTCGCTGGTCGTCCCCTATGAGCGTGCGGGGAATGGAATGATCGATATTTACGGTAAATTTTTGATGTTTTTCATCTATGCGGAAAGTGACGACATTCACTATTCGCCTGAGCATTTTCTCAAATTCAAATTCCGTTTCTGAAAGCTCAAATTTATTCGCTTCAATTTTTGACATGTCCAGAATATCATTTATTACGCCGAGCAAGTGGTTAGAAGCGTCTTCTATTTTCATAAAGCAGTAGTCTTTACGTTCAATATTCGGCGCGGACTTTCCTATCTTGA
>NZ_BDHE01000332.1:0-483 GCF_054786175.1 Treponema sp. R8-4-B8 | reverse complement strand
ACTGACGGTAGCAGGAATCTGCCATGTAGGGGGGTTATAGGTATGGCTTGCGGAAGGGTAAGAGGCGGGGGAGGGTATCCGGTCAACTGGAAAGGGCAGAACGTATCCATGGACGATATTAGCGAAATTAATATTGTAATGTATACTCCTACGCTTACAAATAACACAGGGGGTTATGATTTGGGTACCGTTAAATTGCAGCTTCCACAAGACTTTACAATCAGAGGCGCGACAGCCATGAGATCAACCGAGGCGGATGTGGGTGATCGCCAGAATCCCAAAGAGCCGGTCTGGGAAACTGTGGATATAAACCAAGATAGCAACTCCGCTTATGTAACGCTGCCTGTCAGTCAGATTCTTTCGGTAAGATTTACCAGCTAACGGCGGCTTCGAGGAGGAATGTTTGTGAAAAAAATTTTTATTGTCTTGTTAGCGGCGGTGGCTTTCGTTTCGGTATTCGCCCAGGAGTTAGATGTAGGCGGC
>NZ_BDHE01000331.1:0-484 GCF_054786175.1 Treponema sp. R8-4-B8 | reverse complement strand
TCCGCCATGCCTCGTTAAAGCCTCATCAATGAAGTCAGCTCCATTCTTTATCTTTGTGTCAAAATCGGCGTCATTGCACAAACGCACTTTAATTTGTTTTTTCGCCGCCGCAGTAAGTGTTTCAATAGTAAACCGATGTTTACCAATCTCCAGTATTTCTTTACTCATAAGATGTTCCTATTAATTATAAAATATACAAAAACGGTTAATATAGCAATGGGTAAATATGTTTTTTAGCTAAAAAGACGCTAGTAGAAGAGGTTCACGCAAAGACGCGAAGGCGCAAAGGGCGCAAAGTTTTCGTCCTATAACTCATTATTGATCTAGATATATTAGTTTAACTACAAATATTGAAGTAAAACGATGATCTCACAAACAGCAACCTTTGCGTATACGAACACAGGGCTCGATACTCCTTCGCGAGAGGTCATCTTTAGAATTGCATTTCTCCCAAGATGTCTAATTTGGGAGTGTTAT
This sequence comes from Treponema sp. R8-4-B8, assembly GCF_054786175.1. NCBI lineage: Bacteria > Pseudomonadati > Spirochaetota > Spirochaetia > Treponematales > Treponemataceae > Treponema > Treponema sp. R8-4-B8. The sequence goes on along the minus strand of NZ_BDHE01000331.1, from coordinate 7 downwards.
GTTCAAA
>NZ_BDHE01000330.1:0-484 GCF_054786175.1 Treponema sp. R8-4-B8 | reverse complement strand
ACCTTGTTTATTGGATATAATTATTTTGAATAATTTATGCTCCCATATAAAACTGACTATATTTACCATTTTTTTTACAATTTATAAAGAGGGAAAAATGCCTGTAATAAAATTACATTCACAGTAGATTATAAAAAACCATTTGCAATATCAAGTTATCCTATATTAAATGGTATTTTGGAAAAAGGTTATAATATAACAGATGATAAAGAATATACTCCATATATAAATGGTAAAAGATGTTTTAAAAGAGTATTGGTTCAAAAAAATTAATTTGTATAAAGGGGCAGACGTTGTAAGATAACTTGTCGTTGTATAAACCGGCGCATAACATACGGTAACTGCTTCGCCGCCTTACGGCGGCTCGGGCTACACAAAAACGCAGTCGGGGCTACGCCCCTTTGTTCGTTTTTGTTCCGCCACATTTTTGCTTTTGCGAGAAACTGCTTCGCACTTTCCTTATCGCAAAAGCAAAAACGTCAGT
>NZ_BDHE01000329.1:0-485 GCF_054786175.1 Treponema sp. R8-4-B8 | reverse complement strand
AAAACATGGTATGTGAATGAAGTAAGAATAGAAAATAAAATTATTAGCATTAACAGGGATAATAAACCCGTCTCAATTTATACTATCATGTTTAACACTGAACGCTTCGCCGTCATAGGCGCTCCCAACCATTTTTTTGGTTTATACGCCGCCAATGAGGGGCATACTATTTTATTTAAAAAGATCACCAGTACCCGCATGCATCCTATATTTGAGATGTATAACATTAAGGAACACGAATATTTATTGTATATAGAAAGAGCCACTCACTGGAAAATACGCGATGGAAAACTGGAACTGTATTCATCCAAAGAAGACGGTACTCAGGTGGTTTTAGCGTATTCAAATTTTAGGGAATAAAATCACACTAACACACAGCCGTATTTCCATGCGTCGGCGGTTTTTTCTACAACGGCGATAAGAGTTTCACCTCTAAAAACTGCCGCCGAAGAATTCGCCGCGTTATGTGTTAAAAGCGTATTATG
>NZ_BDHE01000328.1:0-484 GCF_054786175.1 Treponema sp. R8-4-B8 | reverse complement strand
AACCCTCATCTTTGTAGTTTTTTGTTTTTGCATAATTCAGTTTACTCGAAAAATTGGTCGGTCTGCAACATTTATAGGTGGAGCCTATCATTCCCCAAAATTCAGTTTACTCGAAAAATTGGTCGGTCTGCAACCCAAAATTGCAACGGTCTCGGATATGTCAGAATTCAGTTTACTCGAAAAATTGGTCGGTCTGCAACTGTACTTTAACGATGTTCCGTCAACTTCCAAATTCAGTTTACTCGAAAAATTGGTCGGTCTGCAACCCAGCCTATCTGTTTGTAGAGAATTACAAAAATTCAGTTTACTCGAAAAATTGGTCGGTCTGCAACGTGCGGACGTTTCCGTTTTCAATAATTTGAATTCAGTTTACTCGAAAAATTGGTCGGTCTGCAACACATCGCCTGAGTAGACTTCAGTTTTATAGAATTCAGTTTACTCGAAAAATTGGTCGGTCTGCAACCGTTAGGCGATTTAAGCAAAA
>NZ_BDHE01000327.1:0-486 GCF_054786175.1 Treponema sp. R8-4-B8 | reverse complement strand
GTTGATTAAGCTGGTTGCCGGCGGCAGATTCGCGCTCGTCCTCATGGTAACTGTAAAAAAGCCGCCGAAAGCCGAGTATTCCGGAGCGTCAAACCATTTGTTTACATAATTATTGGCAGTATCATTATTAGCGGCCGCGGTTATCCAGATGCCGTCATCAGTCGCGGATGTTGCAAACTTGACCGTACTGTCATTTAACGCTCCGTTAAAATAAAGCACTATGTCGCTCGCCCTTGAATAAGGCTGTCCGTCGGGACGGTTACGCGGTTCGGTTCTGGTAATGCGCGGCTGAGTATCGCACCAGGGGATAAGGGTTACAGGCTCGGCGATGACGGTCAAGACACAGATTCCAGCATATTCTACAATTTGACTTTCTGGAGAGATACATTGAGTTTTTCTTTGGCTAACTGGAATTTTAGCCGTGTCGCAAGAGACGGCTATCCGCGGTTGTCGTGGGCACAATGAGGAGAGGAAGTTATTAGTGTG
>NZ_BDHE01000326.1:0-487 GCF_054786175.1 Treponema sp. R8-4-B8 | reverse complement strand
CGTCATTAATCATGGATTCAAGGGCGGCGGTATCACGCTGAAAAGTTGAAACAACCGCCGTTCTGCGGTTCCAGCCGTCTCCCGCCTGCCCCGCCCTTAAAATATTTTCTAATGACGCTATGTTTACAATCATGCGCGATTTTCTGTCGTTAAGCCTTACGGCTAAATCTGCTTTTTTTTCTATAATTGCGGATTGAACGTCCCGCGAGCTCATCTCTCTTGGGCTTACGCTGACATATTGCTGAATAATATCCTCATTGGAAACCCAGTACTGCAAACTGTCCGAATTGGCGTAATCGTAATCTTCTCTTGTAATTTCCTTTGATGAGTGGACAAACGCCCCTTCAAGATTAAGGCTAAGCCCTTCTTTTCCGCCGTCTTTCAATTCCGCGCTGTTTGCCATTATGATCCGGCGCTCGCCGTCTTCGGTCTTGTCCATGATAAGCAGGTTTTCAATCACGTTATCTTTTACGCCGCCCGTGACAAT
>NZ_BDHE01000325.1:0-487 GCF_054786175.1 Treponema sp. R8-4-B8 | reverse complement strand
CGGCGCGGTTATTGTTATACTCGTAGACCATCCCGCCCCTTTCGCGGATGTAGAACTCAAATTTTTCGCCCTGACCGATGCTTTGGACTAATTCCGCGCCTATATCGCTCAGATCAAAATTCCCATGCTGTCCGTCTTGCGATCCAGACAGATATTTCCTCTTGACCGTTAAGTAACGCGGTTCTATGCTTAACAGCAGGCGATTCTTTTTTCTCTCAATCAATAATCCGGTTTCAAAAACAGGCTCTTTATACGAGCGAATGACACGCATTCCGGGCAGTAGATACAGCCTTGATCTATAGATACTGTTTTTGACTTTGTGCTCTATGTCTTGGCGATACGATAGGTCGGCGTAGCTTGGATATTGCGGTATCGATCCTGAGCCGTCGGTCGTTGATGATGTTGTTGTCGATAATGTTGATGATGTTGATACCTGTCTCTTATACACATCCCGGAAGGGAGTTTTGCGGAGAAGGTGGTTTGGGTG
>NZ_BDHE01000324.1:0-488 GCF_054786175.1 Treponema sp. R8-4-B8 | reverse complement strand
CTGTTCCGCCGCCGACCCCGCTAAAAGGGATTTAATAAACAACCTTATCCAAACGAAGGAGGATATAAAAATGGCGACCGAAATGTTGATGGAGATAAGCCAAGACGAGAGGCAGCGCGCCATAATGAGGAGCCGCCGGATGTACGAGACTGACAGAATGTCGGATTTGCTGAACGCGAAGGAGGAGGGCGAAATTGAGGAACGACGTAAGATCGTCGAAAATATGTACCAAGAGGGATTCGACGTTAAAACTATCGCTAAGGCTACCAGACTCTCTGAACAAGATGTCAATGGTATCTTGGGATTGTGAACGGAGGATATAAAAATGGCAACCGAAATGTTGATGGCTGTCTCTTATACACATCTAGATGTGTATAAGAGACAGCTTGTAAATCTTATCCACGAACGCCTTCTTCGCGGCGAGCTTAGCCTCCGCCCACTCCTTGCGGAACGACTTGTCGGTAGCGAGCTTCTCCAACTTCTTGAGC
>NZ_BDHE01000323.1:0-488 GCF_054786175.1 Treponema sp. R8-4-B8 | reverse complement strand
AAGTATTGCGTCAATGTTTAAGAAAACATAAAATGATTAAAAATGTTCGGTATTCTATTTTTGAATACAGTATATTTTATCTACATTTAAGGAGAAAGCATGGAAAGCATAAAAAGAACCGACGTAAATGAGCAATGGGCACATTCCGGCATTGTTGAAGCCGGAGATTTCGCCTTTATAAGTTATTGTGCTGGCAATATAGGTCAACCCATTGAAAATCAAATACATGGTGCAATTGATCATTTGAAAAAAAGACTTGAATCAATAGGTTTAACATTGGACTCGGTTGTAAAACTGGATTGCCTATTTAGAGACGTATGGAACATACCAGTAATGGAAAAAGTATTTAAGGAACGTTTTAACGGAAAATATCCTGCAAGGAAATCAATACAGACGGAATTTGCCCATGTTGGGGGAAAGGAAGGGCTTTTATTTCAACTTGACGCAATTGCTTATAATAAGAAATATATTAAACGAGAAACAACTGG
>NZ_BDHE01000322.1:0-489 GCF_054786175.1 Treponema sp. R8-4-B8 | reverse complement strand
ATTCATTTTGCTCGAAAAAGTGGTCGGGCTGCCACTCCGTATCCATTTGCCCATTTTTCCGTTTAATTTCATTTTATTCGAAAAATTGGTCGGTCTTAAACACAATCCCGTCACGCAGCGTCAAGGTTTTAATTCAGTTTACTCGAAAAATTGGTCGGTCTGCAACACGTGGGCGGAATGGGTAAACGTGAAAAGAATTCAGTTTACTCGAAAAATTGGTCGGTCTGCAACTTTCAACAGCGCAAAGAACTATAAATTCAAAATTCAGTTTACTCGAAAAATTGGTCGGTCTGCAACCAAAAGGAAAGTGGATCGCAACTGCTGAAAAATTCAGTTTACTCGAAAAATTGGTCGGTCTGCAACAAGCGGAGGCCCTGCGCTATGGTTGTAAAAATTCAGTTTACTCGAAAAATTGGTCGGTCTGCAACAAAGGCTTGTTTTCGTTGTTTATGTCGCCAAATTCAGTTTACTCGAAAAATTGGTCGGTCT
>NZ_BDHE01000321.1:0-490 GCF_054786175.1 Treponema sp. R8-4-B8 | reverse complement strand
TGGAATGACTTGAGACAACCGCAGTTCGTCGCTGATAATAAATTTGGTAACATTTGTATTCAAATTAACGATTAGTTGCTGATGTTTTTCCTGAGCGCGGACGCTCGTTACGTCGATGATATTTGATAACATACGTCCAAAATTAAAATCATCAAAAGAAAGTTCAAGTTTATTCGCTTCAATTTTTGACATGTCAAGAATATCGTTAATTACGCCCAGTACGTACTTTGACGCGTTGCCCGCCTTCTCAAGGTAACGTTTTATTGTTTGAACGTCATTTGTGTCCGTCGCGATGTTTATCATGCCTATTACGGCGTTTAACGGAGAGCGTATCTCATGGCTCATGTGGGACAGAAATTCGCCCTTGGCGTGGGACGCGTTCTGCGCTTCCAGTTCCGCCGCCTCGCGCAGGCCGACTTCTTTTGTCTTTATTTCAAGCAATTCTTCACTTTCTTTATTACGTTCGAGTAGCATAGTTTGCTTTTCCATT
>NZ_BDHE01000320.1:0-490 GCF_054786175.1 Treponema sp. R8-4-B8 | reverse complement strand
AGTTCAAGATTACGTAGATTATAGGCGCGTCCGATGACATCAGTTTTTATGAACTCGCCCCGCTATGGAATAAAATCAAGGGCGCCGGTTTTATGCAGTGGTACAATGATTCCGTAAAACTGGAAACTTTTATTTCAAAAGATTACAAAGAACTACGCGCTCCGGCGATTTCAGGTTCTTCTTTATTCGAGGGCGTTTATGACGGCGGGAGTAATCCTGAGGATCGCCTTCCTCCGACAGGATGGCGGCTGTTCGGCCAGCGTTATACTCTGGACAGTGAAATACATCATTTTGTCTCTCCGCCAAGACTTATGAACCGTAACATGGTCAACGGCCTTGATATTATGAAAGTCTTTGGATCAAAAACCGCGGACCGGCTTTTAAGGGAAAGCAATCTTGAATCTTTCATACTCTACCATACCAATTCATGGGAAATCTCTAATGAGTGGGAGCATGATGTAACCAGTTATTTTTTTGCGTATTTCGGGGA
>NZ_BDHE01000319.1:0-491 GCF_054786175.1 Treponema sp. R8-4-B8 | reverse complement strand
ATAAAAAAAAGAGAATACCGCTGGGAACAGGTGTTTCAAAATATCATTTCAACAAAAACAACGGAAATTACGGCGGGCTATAAATACAGAACATTTGAAAAGGCAAACCGCAGGTATTTCCATACCCCCGATATTATCCTTCCCGTTTTTATTGACAGAAAAATAAAAATTTCTTTGGTAATCATAATGGATATTTCCGGTTCAATGTATAATATAACAGATAAAATGTACGGCATTATGAAGAGCATGATTGATATTCTGGATATTGCAATTGATATTTCAATACTTGAAGTAGATACAGATGTCCAAAATATAATGCGCGGATTCGATTTAAAAAAAGAAACAATTAAAAGCAAAGCGGGCGGCGGAACTGAGATGGGCGCGGGACTTCGCTATATTCTGGAAAATAAATGGAATCCTGATTTAATCGTCGTAATGACTGACTCATACACTCCATGGCCCGACCCGCCAATACTGGCTGATAAAACAGT
>NZ_BDHE01000318.1:0-492 GCF_054786175.1 Treponema sp. R8-4-B8 | reverse complement strand
CGTCTTCCAGATGTGTATAAGAGACAGGGATTAATCTTGCTCATACGCGAGCCTCCGGTTGAAATGAATCTTCCGTCCAAATACCCATTTCTTTTAGTTTTTCCTGCGCGCTCATCGTAAATTTATGCTTGGGTAACTTGTTTATGGCAAATATAAGACTTTCTCGATAGTTCGGACTCCAAAATAAAACTCGTGTCGTTGCGTTCGTTGTTCTAAAGATAAAAGGCTGACCGCGACGCATAGAATTTTCATAACTAACGTGAAGAATTTTATCCCATGCCATAAAAGTAGGCACGTTATGGATAGCAAAAAACAAAAGATAGATTTTGGCCTTCACCGTTATACCTTCATCATTGAATATAATTTTGGTGTTCAACACGCTGAATAACGTCGGTACACCTATTATTATTATTACAAGATCAATATTATGTTTATTCCAAACAAAAATTCCTCTATTAATCTCATCAATAGCCGCAAATATACCTCTAATTA
>NZ_BDHE01000317.1:0-493 GCF_054786175.1 Treponema sp. R8-4-B8 | reverse complement strand
TGGGGCTGTAGTGCTGTTAAGGACAAAGTAGATAATTACCATCGCTAATACAATTGCTATCGACCCCAGTATAATGACAAACAGCTTCATCGCATTAACTTCTTTCATTATGTAAGATTCGACTGAACCGACCATTACCGACCATGTTGTAGGAGAACTGCCTATGGGAATATTGGCTATGGCTATTTGTATATTTTCTTTTAGCGAAGGGGCGTAACTGAAACACTCGTATTCCTTTCCGGCTTTGACCGCTACAATTGCGATCATCAAAATGCTCAGTTTGATTTTAATTTTCATTTCTTTTCTCCTTTACTTTTGCCTTTTATGAGGCGTGTTAATCTTTGGATTTCTTGTAAATAAGGAAGCTTTGCAACGCAGAGACTATTATAATTTTTGGATAATTCAATAAGTATGCAGTTAAACTTTTATAGATTTTCAATGTCTTTTATTAACGTGTGCAAAAGATTTTTTATTTAATTTGTTTCGGCTTTTT
>NZ_BDHE01000316.1:0-494 GCF_054786175.1 Treponema sp. R8-4-B8 | reverse complement strand
TGACGAATTGCCTGCGACATATCTGTTCCCAATTTATACCTCCTGTGAAGGATCAAGCCTGGCTTTGGCTATAATGTCAAACTTTATTCTGACATTCCCTTCCTTTGTCTTTATGATAATTCCTTCTTCATCGGCGGACTCCAAAATCCCCGCCGTCCAATCTGAAATATCAGCGCGGTAACACCGCACTCCCCTTCCTTTATAATTGGCAAATTCAGCGCCGTCTTTAATCAGCCTGTCTATCCCCGGAGACGACACTTCAAGGTAGATGTCCTGCCCTTCAAACGCCAACTCCAGCCGAGGCGTTATGGCGCGATGGGCTTTTGAACAGTCATCGGTGCCAATGCTTCCCCCGTTGTAAATCACAGCCCTGATCTGCACGCTCTCCCTGTGCCGGGAAACTGCAAGTTCAATAAGGCGCAAGCCAAGCCCCTTAAGAACGTCTTCAAGCGGCTGCCTTACGGCCACTATTTCCCGGTTATCTATGTCTTTGC
>NZ_BDHE01000315.1:0-496 GCF_054786175.1 Treponema sp. R8-4-B8 | reverse complement strand
TTTTCCAGTTTTGGCGTATTTTTCTTTAATAGCGTCTTTTATCTTTTCGCCGAGCGTCCATTTTCCGCCTGATGCGCTATTTTTACAGCGGCGGTTTTTCCAATTTGTAAACCCGTTGATTTGATTTCCTCCCCAGAAAAAAACGCGAAGAACTGGGCATCCCCGATGAAGACGCGTCTTTAAGTTTTATAAATATGCACAAATACAACTCTAAAATAGTTTCAGCCTTTTTTTGCAGCGAACAAACTTTTTCAGGTTTTGCCATACCGCATTCAAAAATTGATTCGCCTTCAGAGCCAAGAACATGTTATTCGACGGACGCGGCGTTTGCGGGTAAATTTGCGCGGGATTATTATGACGCGGAAAGCTCTTTTTATTCTTCGCTTGCGGTTACAGAAGGAAAAAGCGAAAAACTTCATGAAAATCAAATCAACGGGTTTACAAATTGGAAAAACCGCCGCTGTAAAAATAGCGCATCAGGCGGAAAATGGACGCT
>NZ_BDHE01000314.1:0-496 GCF_054786175.1 Treponema sp. R8-4-B8 | reverse complement strand
TCAGATTCCCATTACTGGTCCATGTGCCATTGATAAAAGTTCCGTATTGGGTGATGTCGCTGCTGCCGGAATACCGGTAAAGCGCCGCGTTGGAGGTAGTGGCACTATTTTTAAAGCCTTCCGGCGCGTTTGAACCGTATATTGTTCCCCCAATCATACGGAAGGTCGCGCCCTGGCTCGTAGACACACCGCCGCCGTACATGGCGGTATTTTTATCAGTTTCACAGTCGTTAATAATAAAAGAGGTGTCGGTACCGCAAAGTTTTGGAATAAACAACCCTCCGACGGAGTCATTAGCGGGATTGCAGTGGATTTTCCCGCCGGTCAGGATAAAAGTACTTACTTCCGCTACACGCACACCGCCGCCTTCCCGAACTGTGGTCATGTTGCCGGTAATTTCCCCTCCGTTCATGATGACAGTGGCAAATGCCACGCCCACCCCCGCGCCGCCACTATTTTTAGTATTGCCTGTTATTTTAACCCCGTCGTTTATAAT
>NZ_BDHE01000313.1:0-499 GCF_054786175.1 Treponema sp. R8-4-B8 | reverse complement strand
TTCCCCATTCAACGTGGGGGCAATGTTCCGCACCGCTGAAAGTTTTGGCGTAGAGAAAATAATCTTGTCCCCCCTATGCGCCGACCCGCGTCATAAACGCTCCGAACGGACTGCTATGGGCTGTGTAGACATTATCCCCTGGGAACGGCAAGAGCTTTTTTCCACCCCGGAAAATTCGCCAACCGATAATTTTACGGAAACTCCACCAATTTTTGCCTTAGAAACAGGAGGCACCTCTTTATCTGAATTTCACTTTCCGCGCCGTGGGATTATGATAATAGGTTCTGAAGAATTAGGGGTAAGTCCCCGCGCGTTGGCAGCGGCGGACGCTTCGCTGGGGAGGGTGACAATCCCCTGTAACGGACAAAAAGCGTCGCTTAATGTTTCGGTTGCTTTTGGAATAGCGATACAAGCTTGGGGAGAGGCAATTGGGGGGAGGTAATTTATTAGTAAAATTACGGAAGTATTTTACGGAGAACTATATTATTAGTACGTTAAG
>NZ_BDHE01000312.1:0-500 GCF_054786175.1 Treponema sp. R8-4-B8 | reverse complement strand
TCAAGAATGGAGTAAATTATATCGACAAAAAAGCGGCCGACCCTATCGCTACGGATTCGGCTATTAACGTTACGCCGTGCGCAGGCATAAAAAAACAATATACGCCCCACAAAATTATCACGGCGGCCGTTATAGCGTACTGTTTCGCGTAACCGGCAATATCTTCGCTCCACAGCGCCGCCGCCGCGCTTATGAACACTCCGAGCGATACGAAGATGTACGACCGTATAAAGAAGTAGTCTCGGCCATCGAAAAACTCGCTCATATTCATGAAGAAGGCAGATGTGTATAAGAGACAGGGTTAATCTTGCGGTATTATAAACAATCTGCGTACACGGAGGGTGTTATGGGGGTCAAAGCGACCGCGAAAAAGACGCCCGGCAGGAAGCCCAAGGCGGCGTCCGTCCCTAAGCCGAGGGCGAAGAAGGTCACTGGCCGGCTGGGGGATAGAGTCGCGGTTTTGGGCGGGAGGATGGATAAGATAGATAGGGCGGTTTTGC
>NZ_BDHE01000311.1:0-500 GCF_054786175.1 Treponema sp. R8-4-B8 | reverse complement strand
AAATGTTATCTCGAAAGAAACAAACCCGATGGAAAGCGGCAAATCAAAAGCGGATGCCAATCAGCCGCAAAAGCCTCGTCCGCGTAAATGGTTTGCCGATGTATTTGTAATAATTTTTTTGCGTATCCGGTGCGGTATTCAGCTTAAATCTGTTCAGACTTGATCTGTTTCAATCAATCGCCTCCCTTAACAAAAAACCAATGGGGACTGTTACTGTTAAGTATAACAATGTCCAGCGCCGCTTTTCGGATCGCCTTTTGTGGAGCCGTCTTGCCGTTGAATCGCCCGTGTACATCGGCGACATTATTCGCGTGGCGGAATATTCAGCCGCGACCTTGCGTATAAATGACGATGTTATCGACATAAACGAAAATTCCCTGATACGCATACGCTCCTCCTTCTCCTCTTCCTCCCTCCTTTTCCTTTCCCTTTTTTCTTTCCTTTTTCTCTTCTCCCTCTTCCCCCCCCTCTCCTTTCCTCTGTGTGTGGACTTAAACATT
>NZ_BDHE01000310.1:0-500 GCF_054786175.1 Treponema sp. R8-4-B8 | reverse complement strand
TAAAAATGTTCGCGTTCCTTGATAAAATCATTCCCGATTTAATTCTTCTTGATATAGAGATGCCGGAGATGGACGGGATGGAGGCGCTGAAACGCTTAAAATCCGAAAGCAAATGGGCTGATATTCCGGTCATGTTTTTGACGGGACGAAATAACGCCGAAGTGGAGGCGCTGGGTTTTGAGTTGGGCGCAGTGGATTTTATTACAAAGCCTTTTTCCGGCCCCGTGCTTTTAAACCGAATAAAAACCCATCTTGATATAGACGGAATAATCCGTGAAAGAACGTCGCGTCTGCGTGAAATTAGAAACAGCATAGTTTCAGTTCTGGCGGATATGGTTGAAACCCGCGACAAGGGGACGGGCGGCCATATCGAGCGCACGTCCGTGTATATCAAAACTTTAATTCAGGAAATGAAAGAGCGCGGGTTATACGCCGAAGAAATGCAAAACTGGGATATTGATAACATGGCATCATCGGCGAGTACGCATGATCTTGGAAAG
>NZ_BDHE01000309.1:0-501 GCF_054786175.1 Treponema sp. R8-4-B8 | reverse complement strand
TTCTTGTCAAAATCCAGCCCTAGTGAAGAGACCTCTAGGGTATAAGCTCCCTCTATTAGGTTGGAATTTGCTCTGTCTCTTATACACATCTAGATGTGTATAAGAGACAGGCGTTAAATGCTTCGTGACCTGGGGTATCCAAAAATGTTATTTTCCCATTTGGGGTTTCTACTTCGTAAGCACCTATATGCTGAGTTATGCCGCCAAATTCTCCGCGCACCACATTTGTTTTGCGAATATAATCCAAAAGCGAAGTTTTTCCGTGGTCAACGTGACCCATAACAGTCACCACAGGGTGCCTTGGTTTCAAATTCTCTTCTGCATCTGCCTGAATGCCAAGGGTTTCTTCTTGATATTCCTCTTGAAGCTTGGCTTCAAAACCAAATTCGGAGGCTATTATTTGCACCATGTCAAAATCTAAATGCTTATTTATGGTTAGCGATGTGTATAAGAGACAGGGATCGTTGAGCTTTCTGCCCGCATTGGAGCTTTTATGGGTAT
>NZ_BDHE01000308.1:0-501 GCF_054786175.1 Treponema sp. R8-4-B8 | reverse complement strand
ATCCTGTCTCTTATACACATCTAGATGTGTATAAGAGACAGCCATCATCGCTTGCGATTATGGGCAAACCATATTGAGCAGCTTCTATCAAAACAACTCCCAAACCCTCGGTATCTCCTTTGGAATCTATAATTGCCGGCAAAATAAAGCAGCAGGCATTTTGATATTCTTTTTCAAGATCTTCTCTTGAAAGCTTTCCTAAAAACACAACTTGCTCCGGCGCATCTTTGGCAGCTTGCTTTTTCAATTTTTCAGTCAAATCTCCATGCCCTGCTATGCGAATCTCAAATTTTGCGCTATCTAGCATTGCAGCCGCTTTGAGCAAATATTCTATTCCCTTGCGCTCAATGTGGCGACCAACAAAAAGAACCTTAAATTTGCTTTGAAAAGCCAGTTTATCGCGCTTGGCGCACACACCCAAGGTTGTTCCATAAGGTGAAATTTCAACATTCCTATTGCAAATTTCCTTTATTTTTTTTGCTGTAAAAGAACTGTTTGCAA
>NZ_BDHE01000307.1:0-501 GCF_054786175.1 Treponema sp. R8-4-B8 | reverse complement strand
TATATTCCATCCCGCGCCGCGAGGATCGACATTCGGGTCAAGAAAAACAATAAGGCGCATTATTTGATAATTTTTTAATACTTTTCGCGCGCCGTATGAGGCGGCAAGAGAGAAAATAATAATTGCTGATATGTAAACAAGCCAGAAAAAATATCTTTTTTTGAATTTTAAATATCCAAAAAGAGCGATGGAAGCGATTAAAACAAAAAATGTAATTGTCATAATAATTATTTTTAAGTTTGTCAGCGCGGTAAGAAACGCGAGCGTCTTACGCAATATATAAGTCTGCCAAAAAGGCAGAACCATCAAGACGCCCGTTAAAGCGATACATGAAATCATAAATGACACATAACGCATTGGAACTCCCGCCATGAATATCATCGTTATAAGAATCATTATGTACACCAACGCAGTTCCAAGATCAGGCTGAAGCAGGACTATGCCCATTGGAATAAAAGTTATTATGCAGCAAACAATAAAACGGGAAAACGACTCTTTATT
>NZ_BDHE01000306.1:0-504 GCF_054786175.1 Treponema sp. R8-4-B8 | reverse complement strand
AATGACCTAAAAAACACAAAGGTCAATATAGGTGTTAAAAGATAAGAAATAAACGGGCCAACATATCTAATCCTGTCTCTTATACACGTCTAGATGTGTATAAGAGACAGCTCCTATAGTGGTCTAACTTTTTAATACCGTTGGCGGGATGTATTTTAAGCGGTTATCCTTACAAAACCGAAGGAGCCACGATATGCGTAAAAGCCCGACAAACCCGACGAGCGTAAAGCCGACCGGCAGCCGTAAGACGTATGACGACGCGTTCAAGGCGAAGGTCGCGTTGGCGGTGTTGCGAGAGACGATGCCGCTGAGCGTTTATGGAGGGGGTTACACCGTCCATAGCGGCATAATGTATATTAAAACTGAAAAACGGGAACCGTAATAAAAAAACATCTTTTAACACGTAAAGAAAACATCTTAAAACGAACCAAAAAACTGTCTAAAAAATTGGCTCTACTCCAAAATTAGTGGAAAGGTATTGATTTTTAGTGGTTGGATGTATTA
>NZ_BDHE01000305.1:0-508 GCF_054786175.1 Treponema sp. R8-4-B8 | reverse complement strand
TACTTCATAGTATAAAACATATTCCTCATTATCCCAGACAAGGCGTTGTTTAAAAACCGGCTCCCCCGCGCTTGTATCAACATAATATCCCGGCTGTGACTCAGGCGAAGGCTCTTGCGCGTATAACAAGCCGGAAAATAAAAGAATTGCCGTAAATAAAAACATAAAAATAATTTTCTTACTGTCCATATAAAACCCCCGTTTTTTTTGTTTTTACGCGTCCTGGACGCGGAACATCAAGCATAAACTTATTCTCTCCCGGCGTTCCGCGCTGTTCCATTATTCCGTCCCTGTAGGAAACCGCTTCCACCTGCCAGTAGAATGTTCCGCTGTCATCAAACACGCTGTAATCATTAAATGTATATGTTAACTCTCCTATTGGGTCAGTCTGTAAAATCTGTTGTCTTCTTGGAAATGCGTCTTTCATAATTGACAGAATATAGGAATTGGCCCCGTCTACTCTTGCCCATGAAAAAACAATGCCCTCTCTTTGACGTAATTCTTCCGG
>NZ_BDHE01000304.1:0-509 GCF_054786175.1 Treponema sp. R8-4-B8 | reverse complement strand
TACAAAAATAGGCGACTTTTTATCAGGCTCGCCTATCGCGTAAAGTTTCGGCTCTACCTGAATTGGTTTTTGCGGGTCCGTATAAATATTTTGGCGTAATGTAAACAACGGCATAAGTTGCGCGGGATCAAAAGTTGGCATAACTATTATTCCACCAAATTTATCAATCTCCGTAACTGCGGCTACAATGTCGTCCGCAGAGTTTCCAGTGTTGATAAATTTCAATGTCGCGTAACCAAGAGCCTTGATATTCTTTTTAAGCGCTGCTTTTCTTGCGATTGAATTTGTCTGAAAATTTTCGGCGAGAGAATGAGTTTGAAACTCAATAATTAAATCGTTAAAACCGCTCTCCTTTATTTTTGCCGTTAATTCTAAAACGCCGTCAATGTCCGCCGCTGTAACCGCAAGCACTTGATTGTCCCTTTTCGCAATTTTAACCGCTTCTTCAGCAGTATCCGCCGTTATGGCGCATAAAACGCTTTTGGACCTTGCTACCGCCGCGGAAGCTT
>NZ_BDHE01000303.1:0-512 GCF_054786175.1 Treponema sp. R8-4-B8 | reverse complement strand
ATAATAATATTTTTTATTGATGCAATACTGTCATAAGTGGGATTTATCGGCAGTCGATCAGTTTCGATATCTTCTTCATTTATTTTTTTTCTTCTTATGGTTATTACTTTAGGACATATATTCATTTATTTGTCCTTTCAGCTAACTGTATTAAATTCTTGATTTCATTATTTATATTGTAAAGTTTTTCCGTGCCTTCAGTAATTTCCTGACTTATCTGATCTATTATTTCTGAATAAATATATGGTTCATCATCATCGTTATTTATCATAGAGTTTACATTCCCATTTTTTTCGATCATGTATGCTGATACATTATCAATCGACAAACAGGGAAACGACAGTTCGGCAACAACTACCTTATCGTCGTGGAAAAAGAAGGCGCTTTGGACAGGCTGACAGTATAAACCGAAGTAAGCGCCGACACTTTCATGGACGACACCCGCCCCTTGAACGCTCTTAAGGAAAAAATTAAGGATACTCTGCACGCGTCAATCTCGATCAGCCCGAGGG
>NZ_BDHE01000302.1:0-517 GCF_054786175.1 Treponema sp. R8-4-B8 | reverse complement strand
TTTACGGTGGCGATAATTACGGGCATCCCAGTAACATGGACTGTCGCGTAACCGTCAAATGTTTTGTGCGCGATGTCCCTTATCTTAATAAAGTACTCGCTTGTCTGTTTTGAGCTTGCCTGTTCGGAGCTTATCGACAATGGTATTAAAATTTGAGTCGCGGTAAAATCATCCGAAAAAAGCGCCCGCTCGTACATGTCCCATGAAAGGAGGCGGCGTTTTAATTCCGCTATTTCTTCCCGCGTCCCTGAAAAATTGCTTCTTAAAAGTTTTTCCACGATAATAGCGTCGTCTTTTGAGGTAATATATTCGGCGTTGATTAATGAAGTAACGCTTCTAACAATGGGTATTTCCGCGACTTTATCAGAATAATCCCTAATGCTGTTGATAAAATCCGCGTCAAAAACAGTGCCGTACTGCCGCTGCAGTCCCACAAGAATAAAAAAAGAGCTTCCGAACATTTTGTCAATCCACTGCGTCGTTTTAAGGGCAGGATCATCAAGAGGGACAACACGCA
>NZ_BDHE01000301.1:0-518 GCF_054786175.1 Treponema sp. R8-4-B8 | reverse complement strand
AAAATAAAAAAATTCGCCGCTGAACACGGCGACAAACGCCAATTCATGGGAGCGATGGCCTCTACTGTCACAGACGATTCCAACAGAAACTACGCTCTAAAAAAAGGGCTTTTTGTTATTGAGCCAAAAGGCGAAGATGTCAGGGTTTTTAAGCCGGAGGGGGAACCGAGGGTTTGGTAGTTACAAAAGAAAAATGAAAAGGGAAAAGAGAAAAAAGTAAGAAGGGTGCGCTCCGCTCATAAGTTGCGCTAATCCTTCTTGCTTTTACTTTTTACGAAAGACCTCACACAAAGAACACGCAAACGTACCTGTCACCGCTTTTTCATAGTGTCGTTATGCGACATTTGAACGCTAGGGGTGGTGCAGTGTAGGTAGTGGATATTATGTAGTATATAGCGGGTAGAGAGCAAAGTTCGCAAGATCAGCGTGGTATTATCAGGCGCAGCTGACGAACAACAATACTAACCACTACATACTACCCACTACCCAACCTGAAACGCCGAGAGAGGGGACAATCG
>NZ_BDHE01000300.1:0-525 GCF_054786175.1 Treponema sp. R8-4-B8 | reverse complement strand
GACAAATTTTTAATTTAAAGGGATGCGTTATGACTGATTCAACAGGGACTGAAACTGAACCGCAAAACAGCGATGACTGCCGCACGGATTTTATCAGCGAATTTATTAAAGAAGATTTAGCCGCGGGAAAGTACACTTATGTGCTAACGCGCTTTCCGCCGGAACCCAATGGCTGGCTGCATATCGGCCACTGCAAGGCGTTTTTTATCGACTTTAGCATGGCTGAGCGTTTCGGCGGAAAATGCAACCTGCGCTTTGACGATACCAATCCTGAAAAAGAGGATGTCTCCTATGTTGAGGCGATTAAGCGCGACATAAAATGGATGGGCTTTGATTGGGAAGATCGTGAATTTTACGCTTCCGATTATTATGAGTATCTTTACGAGTTAGCTGTAAAGATCATCAATAAGGGAAGGGCTTATGTTGACGATCTGACCGATACCGAAATGAGCGAGTATCGGGGGACGGCGGTCGCGGACAAGAACAATATCACCGTAACGCCGCCTGGCAGAAACAGCACGTACA
>NZ_BDHE01000299.1:0-525 GCF_054786175.1 Treponema sp. R8-4-B8 | reverse complement strand
AGACGCGGGCGAACCGTCTAAAGCGAAGGTCAACCTTCCCCTATTGCCGCCGAGAATAACCTCCTCGCCGCCGACGAGCGTAAGCTCCCACAGTCACTCGCCGGGGGTGCCGGTGTGGGTGAAGGTCATTACGACGTTGTGCTGCGCCTGTCTCTTATACACATCTAGATGTGTATAAGAGACAGGGAAATAGGTGACCGGGGCGTAGATGATCAAAATGCCTACCACGATCCCTATGGTAAGGAAAAGATTGCCATTCTTTTTACCGGCCCCGCCGTCAGGGGAGGCAGGCGCCGCATCCTTCTTTTTGTCGTCTGGCATAATCGCTCCGTAATAAAAAAGTCAAAATCAAATAATAAAAGTCAATATCAATACCCTGTTCCTGGGTCTGTATAATTGTCTGACCCTTTGGGCATCACGCCGTCTTTCTTTTGGACGTAGTCTACGTATACTTCTATACGCCTATTCGTCTTCCTGTTCTCCGGCGTTGTGTTGGGCGCTATCGGTCTGTACTCTCCGTAGCCT
>NZ_BDHE01000298.1:0-527 GCF_054786175.1 Treponema sp. R8-4-B8 | reverse complement strand
CGCTTTGAGGTGTATGAGGAGACAGCCTTGAAGATGGGGTTCGACCGGGCGTTCTGCGGGCCGTACGTCAGGAGCTCTTATCGGGCGGAAACCCTTGTATGAACTATGATAAAAAATTGTAACATTATGCCGTTACGTGCGGTCTAATATTGTTTTGGATATGTATAGACACAGATATTATATTCTATATTATAAGGATAAACATCGCGGAAACGCGGTAATCTTAAACCAATAGCAAGCGGAGGGGCATGTGAAAAAACTAACAATGGCAGTTGCAGTGGCGGTAGCGCTGTTTGGGAGCGTGACGGCGGCGCGGGCGGAGTCGGGGGCGCTTATCGGGGGCGGGAGGTTGGCGTTGAGCTATTCTACGCCTGTCTCTTATACACATCTAGATGTGTATAAGAGACAGGGCTACCTGCCTCAAGAACCGTCGGTCTTCCGCAAACTTTCTGTGGCGGACAATTTGATGGCGGTGCTGGAATATCAGCGGATGAGTTCTAAGCAGCGCAAAATTCGTATGCGGGAGC
>NZ_BDHE01000297.1:0-528 GCF_054786175.1 Treponema sp. R8-4-B8 | reverse complement strand
AGTGGGAGAAATTTGACAAGCTATTTGCATACAGCAAGCTATGGCGCTACAAAATAGACGGAATCAAAACAGCTCTAATGCAATGGATTGTAACGCATTTCTTTAGCGCAGAAGGCGGTTCGGCAACAGATGCCGATATTGATATTATGGCATCTTTGTTCATAGCTTATAAAAAAACAAATAAAAGCAAATATCTCGATGGGGCTCTGGAAATAGGCGAGAGCATTTGGAACTACGAAATAGATGCCTCTTCTCGTTTGGTTTTGCCTGCAGCCAGCAACGAAGCTATGGGCAAAGGGCAGCTTTACAACATAAGCTACATTTCCTTGCCCGCTCTTGGAATGCTTAAAAAATACGATAGCAATCACGATTGGGCATCTGTGCTGGAGGCAAACATCTCTTATATGCAAAAGGTGCAAAATAGCGGGGATGGCTCGTGGCCCGACTGGAACGATACAAGAGGTGTTCCGGCAAACCCAAATAACGGCTCAAGCGGAGCATTAAAAGCCAGCGATGGCACAAAAATAA
>NZ_BDHE01000296.1:0-529 GCF_054786175.1 Treponema sp. R8-4-B8 | reverse complement strand
TTTTTAGACGGAAGGCTACAGATAAAGTCAAAATCTTTAAAATCATTAAAATCTTTTTTAGACGGAAGGCTTCGCCTTCCATAGATAGTTCGGGGGTAAACCCCCGAACTTCAATCAAAAGATAACGTCAAAACATCGGTGTTTTGATTGAAAATGCGGGGTTTAGCCCCGCATTTATCTATGAAGCCGAAGGCTTCGTCTAAAAAAGAATTTGACTTTAAGGCTTTTTTTGATTGAAAATGCGGGGTTTACCCCGCATTTATCTATGAAAGGCGCGGAGCGCCTTTCGTCTTAAAATGATTTTAAAATGATTTTAAAATGATTTTAAAATGATTTAAAAAGATTTTAAAAGATTTTGTATTCTCGCATGATAGATGTGTATAAGAGACAGCTCCGACGCCGAGTACAAAGAGATGCTCTCGCAGCGTAGCGATATCTTCATCATTGAGAAGAGCAACCGCCTGAACAAAATCGAGTCCGTTTGCATGATTTTGGCCATCGCGGTCGGCGTGTTCCTGACGTTGCAGCA
>NZ_BDHE01000295.1:0-531 GCF_054786175.1 Treponema sp. R8-4-B8 | reverse complement strand
CAAAAAAAATCTTCGCTTTCCGCAAAAAAAACCTTGCATAACCCAAAAATTGATGGTAAAATGAAATGGTAAGGTCAAAATCGACGCCAAAACGCCGCTTGACCGACGGTTCCAACGGCCAAATGGCCCGGAATAAGGCTAAAAAGCGGTTTTTACCGCAAAAAACAGGCAGAAACCGCAAAAATTAGGATAAAGGACGAAGAAAATGTACCACGATACCGCTGAAAATAAACCCAAAACCGACGCAAATGGCCTGATTTCGGCCGTATCCGCCCACGCCGCAGGCAAGGCAGACCGGATAACTGTGCAATTTAAACGATCCTTTTTTTGACACACCCCCAAAGGCCCTAAAACCCACGTTTTTGCTCGTTTTTTCGGTATAATTTCTGTGTAATTTAAAGGATCGTTTAATTTACACAGCGCTACCGCCCGTACCCTGTCATCCCTATTATGTATTGATAATGACGCATACTGTAAAGACTGTCTCTTATACACATCTAGATGTGTATAAGAGACAGCCTTTGACGTTGA
>NZ_BDHE01000294.1:0-531 GCF_054786175.1 Treponema sp. R8-4-B8 | reverse complement strand
GGAGCTCAATGGAATTAAGGTCAAGGCGTTTATCGGCGTGCCGCTTTATGTTGACGGCCGTTTATGGGGCGTATTGTGCGTTGAACAGAATTCTACGCCCCGCAAGTGGACGGAAAATGAAAAGGGATTTGTCGCCATGACATCAAGCACCATCGCTGGCGTAATCATGCGTGACATCTATACCATAAAACTTCAAGAAGCCCTGAATAAAGCGATGGAAGCAAGCAAAGCAAAAGGCGATTTCCTCTCCAACATGAGCCATGAAATGCGTACGCCTTTGAACGCGATAACCGGCATGACGACAATCGGCAAGAACGCGAAAGATTTAGAACGCAAAGACTACGCGCTTGGCAAGATAGAAAACGCGTCAACGCACCTGCTCGGCGTTATAAACGACATACTCGACATGTCAAAAATTGAGGCGAACATGCTGGAATTGTCGCCCTGTGAATTTAATTTCGAGAAAATGCTGCAAAAAGTCGTTTCGGTAATCAATTTCCGCGTGGACGAAAAGCGGCAAAAACTTGTAGT
>NZ_BDHE01000293.1:0-532 GCF_054786175.1 Treponema sp. R8-4-B8 | reverse complement strand
TTTTTATCAGCCGCAGTATTAACATCGGTCTTGACATTTGCCGTATTGACGTCTGTCTTGGCTTCTGTGTTGACATCGGTATTAACCGTTGTATTAACATCCGTCTTTACATTCGCCGTATTGGCGGTTGTATTAACTGTCGGATTAACGTCAGTCTTTACATTCGCCGTATTGACAGTTGTATTAACAACCGTATCCGCGCCTGTTTTGACATTAGCTGCGTTGACGCTGACTTTCGCTTCGGTATCAATACCAGTATTGGTATTTGTATTTATACCTACTCCGGCGTTTGTCTTTATCTCCGGGTTGACATTCGTCTTAACATTCGCGGTATTTACATCCGTCTTGCTGTCATCAATACTATTGATGTTCAAATCACTCTTAACGAATGTGCTGTCCCCGGCCTTTGCCTTTCCGAGCGCGGCTTTGAGTATCTCTGATTTGACGCTGTCTCTTATACACATCTAGATGTGTATAAGAGACAGATACTGCGCCGCGCCGAATCCGTAACCGCTTTCGCTGTCGCCGGAAA
>NZ_BDHE01000292.1:0-535 GCF_054786175.1 Treponema sp. R8-4-B8 | reverse complement strand
AAAAATCGTGCCAACCGTCTGCCTGTCTCTTATACACATCTAGATGTGTATAAGAGACAGAAATTGAAGTGCTCCGTAGATGATTTGGTCGAAAAAATGAGGGCCTACTACAACGGTTTTTGCTTCGACGGAGTGCAACGGGTGTACTGCCCGTTCTCTGTGCTTAATTTTTTCAACGGTTACAAGTTCTTGAATTATTGGATAGATTCAGGCAACCCGAAGATCATAGCCGACTATATGAAAGATAGGCATCTAACCGTTGAGCAGTTCAGGGGACTTCAAGTTTCGAGCGACTTCGCGTTCCGTCCCGGCGAGATAGAGACCGCGCCGCCCGAGAGTTTTTTCTATCAGGCCGGATACCTGACGCTACGAGAGGGTGTCTCCTGTCTCTTATACACATCTAGATGTGTATAAGAGACAGGTTTAATGGTATCGCTCGTCAGAAGTTTCGTTAAGTCGGCTGTCGCGCTGTGCGTTTTGTGCGCCGTAGCGTTCGCGCAGTCCAAGCCGAAGGCCGCCGTGTATATCATGGGCA
>NZ_BDHE01000291.1:0-537 GCF_054786175.1 Treponema sp. R8-4-B8 | reverse complement strand
CCGCTCTCTTGCCGAAAAAGGAGGGCGCGTCGCCGCCACTGTGGACTGGCACCCCGCAGGGCATATTTCTTTCGCGTCGTCACATAACGGCAAAAAACCGGGCGTTTAAATTTTTCCGCCTGCCTTGCAAGGCGCAGAGCCTTTCTGTATCCTTCGGGATGGGGCATGGAAAAGTTAATCTTCTGCAAGGTCTCAATATCTTTCGCCCTTACCTGTGAAATTACCGTAACTGGAATGTCACCTAACAAACAAATCCCGCTTAAAATCGCAGGGTCATCGCTGAAATAGCGGTCGCCGTGGAACTCGATAAAATCGTTAAAAATAAGCGGAATGTAGTCATGTATTGTAGGACGGCCAAGATTTTTAAGGAGATCCAATTTTTGCTGCATGTTTAAAGCCATTATTTTCCTCCTTTATAGCCGTGCAACCTGATAATATGAGCGATTTTTTCAGGCATATCTTTGCGGTGGATAACCGCGTCAATGAAACCGTGCTCATAAACAAACTCCGACGTTTGGAACCTGTCTGGCAATACCG
>NZ_BDHE01000290.1:0-538 GCF_054786175.1 Treponema sp. R8-4-B8 | reverse complement strand
AAAAATTCAGTTTACTCGAAAAATTGGTCGGTCTGCAACGGACGTACGTTTCCGTTTTAAATAGTCTGAATTCAGTTTACTCGAAAAATTGGTCGGTCTGCAACACATCGCCTGAGTAGACTTCAGTTTTATAGAATTCAGTTTACTCGAAAAATTGGTCGGTCTGCAACCGTTAGGCGATTTAAGCAAAAAATTATTAGAATTCAGTTTACTCGAAAAATTGGTCGGTCTGCAACTTATTACTTATATTATTTTACTTAATATATAATTCAGTTTACTCGAAAAATTGGTCGGTCTGCAACAGTCCCCCTCGGAATACGCCGAAAGAATCCAATTCAGTTTACTCGAAAAATTGGTCGGTCTGCAACCAAATGCGCCGACGGGGAAATGGCGTTTTAATTCAGTTTACTCGAAAAATTGGTCGGTCTGCAACGGGTCGGGCGGGACAAACTGCAACAACAAAATTCAGTTTACTCGAAAAATTTGTCGGTCTGCAAACGAGAGGGAAGTTAACAGGAATTTTCACGGAATTCAGTTT
>NZ_BDHE01000289.1:0-540 GCF_054786175.1 Treponema sp. R8-4-B8 | reverse complement strand
CCGCACTCGCTAATGCTATACCTGCAATACTTCCTTTATGATCCCATAACCATCCTCTTAAATCTTTTCCATTCGCTTCGCTGAACGATTTGTGTTGACTACTATCGCCATTATTATCGCCAGATGTGTATAAGAGACAGCGCCTGCTCCTACTCCATCGCTTACTCCTGCTTTACCAGAGACTACGTCTCAAGACAAACTCAAAAAATTGGTGTTGTTATGCCCGCCATTAACACAATTAATGTTTATTTACGGCTTAGGCATGGTTGAAGGTGCAATCCAAGCATCATTGCCATCTCTCTTTTCTTTTATCATTTGGATAAGTAAACATTTTGCTATTTAGCAGGCTGAAAGATACGACGTCTTTTATGCTGTATTTAACAGGCATTGAAGTCAATTTGGTATTATCAACATCTATTTCTTTTACATGACTTATCTCTTTTGAAATCTCTGTAAGCTCCGAAGGATTTTCAAAATAAGGCTTGCCGTTGAACTTTGTTTCTTTTATTAAAGACGTCTTTAATGTTGTCTTTAGCTTTT
>NZ_BDHE01000288.1:0-542 GCF_054786175.1 Treponema sp. R8-4-B8 | reverse complement strand
AGAAACGTGGGCAAGTTGCAGACCGACCAATTTTTCGAGTAAACTGAATTAGAATGACAAGGATGTTGCGCCGTTCTATGGTTGCAGACCGACCAATTTTTCGAGTAAACTGAATTTTGCCAAAAGAATTAAGCCCGTTCCCCAGGTTGCAGACCGACCAATTTTTCGAGTAAACTGAATTATGCGCAGGCTCTTCGTGGTTTTCTTTGCGTTGCAGACCGACCAATTTTTCGAGTAAACTGAATTTCTATGACTTGGGCGTATTTTATTTTGTAGGTTGCAGACCGACCAATTTTTCGAGTAAACTGAATTTTATTCTCTTACCTTGTATTTCTTCACTAAGTTGCAGACCGACCAATTTTTCGAGTAAACTGAATTCCCGCCAGTGCGTTAGTTAAGCGTGTGTTAGTTGCAGACCGACCAATTTTTCGAGTAAACTGAATTCGCAAATACCAGAGGAGTGGATTACTCATGAGTTGCAGACCGACCAATTTTTCGAGTAAACTGAATTTGGATGCAAATGTAAAAGATATCGATCAGGG
>NZ_BDHE01000287.1:0-543 GCF_054786175.1 Treponema sp. R8-4-B8 | reverse complement strand
GCCGCCGCCAAAACGAGCATAGTCTGCTGTTTCGGAGGAATATATTCCAAAAACGCCACGGAGGCTCACAGATTTATTCCAAACAAAATTCAAATTTGCATCTCCGCCATTTCTATCTGGGGTAACATAACCATAAGGCAGTGCCAAATTCACAGCAGGGTCTAAACGATAACTTATGGAATTGCGTTCCAAGCGAGTAAAAGTTTGCTGTGTGTAAGCATTGCGGTAATATTGAGAAAATTTATAGTTATTATATAGATTTCCAGAGTTAGAAATTTCTGGAGTACTGAGAACATTGCTAGTGTTTCCTTTTTGCCCACTCACTATTGTTATTGCGCTCATAGGCAAGGAATAATAAAGGGAGTAATACATATTTTCCAGAGAAGCCGCTCTGAATTGCTCAAGAGCCGAATTTAAATTTGCATTGCTGTTGAGTCTGTCTCTTATACACATCTGGAGGGGAAAATAGCAGGAAATTCCGTGCTAAAAAACAAATTGCATTACGTAAAAAGATTTTTCGCCAATAAAAACTATCGCTTGAAA
>NZ_BDHE01000286.1:0-545 GCF_054786175.1 Treponema sp. R8-4-B8 | reverse complement strand
AACGAAAAATAATTATCGCGGTAGACGATAATCTGGAAAACCTTAACGCCCTTAAGAATACCTTGAAAGACATATACAGGGTATATCCTATTCCCTCCGCGTTGGAGATGTTTGAGCTATTACAGCACATTCATCCGGACCTAATCCTGCTGGATGTGGAAATGCCGGAAATGAACGGATATGAAGCGATAACAAAATTAAAAGGCGACGAAAAATATCATGAAATACCCATTATATTTTTGACCTCCATGAGCGACGAGCAAAGTGAAATGGAAGGCTTAAAACTGGGCGCCGTTGATTATATCCACAAGCCGTTTGTCACTCCGCTATTGCTACAGCGGATAAAAACGCATCTGTCTTTAATGGAACAGCAAAATATGATACTCGACCGTAATAAAGAAATTGAAGAATTGCTTGAAATAAAGACAAAAGAAGTCAGCCTGCGCGAGGCGGCGGAACTGGAAGCGCAGAACGCGTCCCACGCCAAGGGCGAATTTCTGTCCCACATGAGCCATGAGATACGCTCTCCGTTAAACGCCGTAATA
>NZ_BDHE01000285.1:0-547 GCF_054786175.1 Treponema sp. R8-4-B8 | reverse complement strand
GGCGCGATAGGCGTGATGGTGGCCAACGACGCCGCCGCGCTCGGCATGGAGGTAACGGGCTACGACCCCTTCATCTCCTGTCTCTTATACACATCTAGATGTGTATAAGAGACAGGTGGATATACAGCGCCATCGCGTCACCCCCGTAAATCCCGAACTTAGCTTCCGCCGACCCATCCTCAATAACCCCGAACTTGCCCCACTCGGCGAACGACGACCCTACGAACAAACAGACTGCAACGGCAACAACAGACAGCTTTTTCATAAAACTGCTCCTTCCGGTTTAAGATTATATAAATACTGCGAACTTATCGCTGCGCGGCTAACCGCAACACCCACAATAAAATATAGTATTCGGGCGCAACCGTTTTCAACTTTTTTTACAATAATATTACACCGTCCCCGAACACCCGGCCCTATAGAATATGTTAGACTTATCCATAAGGGCATAATGTTACATAGCGGCGGCAATTATTTAGTGATCACCCGCGCCATGATTACGCCCTCTATGGCCCTGATTTTGTCCACCGCGCCGTCCGGCACCGCG
>NZ_BDHE01000284.1:0-549 GCF_054786175.1 Treponema sp. R8-4-B8 | reverse complement strand
CGATTTTTTAAGAGAAGCCAAAGATTACGATTTTTCCGTCAATATCCTGACAAATTTACCCCTGTTAAATGACGAGATAATCGCCGAAATGAAAAACAACAGGCTTTCAAGCGTTCAAGTTTCGCTTTACAGCATGGATCCGAAAATCCATGACGCAATCACCAAAACGCCCGGCTCATGGGAAAAAACCTACAATGCGATTTTAAAATTAATTGAAAACGACATACCTCTTCAAATAAGCTGCCCGGTGATGAAACAAAACAAAGATTCATTTACCGGCGTAATACTGAAGGCTGAAGAACTGAAAACCCGTTCCACGTCAGATTTTATAATGATGGCGCGTTATGACAACACGACGGATAATCTTGACAGCCGTCTTGATATAAACGAAACTGGCGAAGTTATAAAAAAAATTTTGGAATACGACAGGGCTTATCAAAATGAAATTAATACGTCAGATGCCGCGCTGGTTTATGATGATGCCGATACTGCGGTTTGCGGGGTGGGTATCAGTTCCCTTTGCATGGTCGCGGGCGGCAATGTCTACCC
>NZ_BDHE01000283.1:0-551 GCF_054786175.1 Treponema sp. R8-4-B8 | reverse complement strand
CGCATTGTGCAGGCTCTTCGCAAGGCAAAAAGCATGAACCCTTTGATTTTGCTGGATGAAATAGCTAAGATGTCCAAAGATTTCAGGGGAGACCCAGCGAGCGCAATTTTAGAGGTTTTGGATCCGGAAATAAACACCGAGTTCAACGATCATTTTATGGAAGTTGGCATAGACCTTTCCAGGGTATTTTTTGTTGCAACCGCAAATACCCCAGACGGCATTCCGTCTGCTTTGTACGACCGCATGGAAATAGTGCGCATACCTGGCTATTTGCATTTTGAAAAGGAACATATTGCAAGGGGCTTTTTAATCCCAAAAATTTTAAAGCAAAATTCTCTAACCGCAAAGCAATTCAAGGTTTCGGATTCCTCTATAAATGGAATTTTAAGAGAATACACGCGAGAGGCAGGTGTTAGGGAATTGGAGAGAAAGCTGGATCTGGCAGGTTCATCGTTTCTTGTGGAAAGAGCTTTCATGGATGCAAAGCCTGCAAGCCCAATGGGGCAAACCGCTTCTTCCGTGCCGCCGGCAATGGCAATGTCTGCCCTGCC
>NZ_BDHE01000282.1:0-552 GCF_054786175.1 Treponema sp. R8-4-B8 | reverse complement strand
TAGAAAAATTGATTTTACCGGAAGTTCTTCATGAAAGCAAAAATATAAGCCCCGCCGTTTACGAAACTGTAAGGCAGAATATGAGGTATGTCGTCAGCCAGGGGACGGCGCAATATCCTTTAAATATGAGAACCGTGCAGCTTGCCGGAAAATCGGGAACGGCTGAAATGGGGCTTGTGGACAGATGGCATTCATGGTTTACGGCTTTCGCGCCATATAACAGCGTTAATCCTGATGAGCAAATAGTAGTGACCGTAATTATTGAAGCGTCCATTTATCAAGTTTGGATGGCATCCGCCGTAAGCGCGATTATTTTTCAGGGGTATTTTGCAAATCAGGATTATGAGACGGCAATACGGGCGCTGGGATTCCAGTATATGCTGACGGGAACGCAGGGTTAAAAAATGAGATTACGAAATATTCTTTAACTTTATTATTTTTTATTTCTGCCCGTAATTCTTCTAATGGCGTTAGGCGTTCTTTTTATTTATTCATCGGCAATACCGTCGGTTGGCGTGCAGGTTTCAAGCGACTATTACAAACAAATTGTAT
>NZ_BDHE01000281.1:0-554 GCF_054786175.1 Treponema sp. R8-4-B8 | reverse complement strand
CAACGGGCTGATTGAACCTACGCTGTAACGCGGTAATGCCTGTCTCTTATACACATCTAGATGTGTATAAGAGACAGATATTTGATATGGAATGGACAGAAACAACGCCGGGGAGGGCGACGACGTTGCGTAGGGGCGAAAGGTGTTTGCCAGTTACGGATTCGATGAGAAGGATAACTAAAACGGGTTAACAACAATTAACGGAGGATTTTATGAGGTTATTTGCACGGCATGGACGGGCGCTGTTATTGGCGGCAACTGTAACGGTCGGGGCGAATATGGTTTGGGCGCAGCAACAGCAAAACTTCACGGGCGACGGCGGCAAGGAGATAAGCCTTACCATATACGTCCCGCAATCGACTGGGCTCGCGAAAGACCAGAGCTACATCCCCGCGCTCGTGCAGGGGGAGTTCGTCAGCAACTTCTCAAATTACTCCGCTATTTCCATATTGGACTGGGAACGGTTAGACGATATATACGTCAAACTTGTAGTCGAAGCCTACGACAACAAGTCGGCGGCTAAGCAAGACGTAGTGTTGGGACGTTTAGCGCCT
>NZ_BDHE01000280.1:0-556 GCF_054786175.1 Treponema sp. R8-4-B8 | reverse complement strand
CCAGAGCACCGTGGTGGTTAAGGAATGGGATTATGTCAGCCCGTTGCGTATAAATCCGTCAACTGTCAAAATAAATTACGTTGACGCCGATGTGATTTATTTCAGCATTCCACAAAGTCATTTCGGACACATTTTAACGGGAACTATGGCATTTGCGTATATTTTATTAGATGACCGTTACAAAAACCATAAGATCGCTTTTATTGACAACAAACCCAATGAGGCTGAACTTATATTGTTGGAGCATCTCGGCATAGCCAGAGACAACGTTATAACGATAACTGAGTACACACAGTTCAAAAGCGTGGTTGTGGTGAAACCGTCGCTTCGCATATCTTGGATACCGCTAAAACTTATACCTAAGAAAATTTTATTGAGAATCTTACGAATAAATATTGAATTTATAGATACATTTCGGGTAATTGCCAAAAAATTTTATGATACCGGAACAGGAAACACAGATGTGTATAAGAGACAGATATTATGGCGTGTTCGGTCTTTTATGCGAAAAAACCAAAGCAAAGCATTTGGTTCCATAAAAACGAGGTTTTATACG
>NZ_BDHE01000279.1:0-557 GCF_054786175.1 Treponema sp. R8-4-B8 | reverse complement strand
TGTATTTTAACTTAGTTACTTTTAAACTGCGAAGCCATGTTACGCCGCCTGAAGGAACGCTGTCATGGTGGAAAAGATACCACTTGCCCTTGTACCCCGTAATTGAGTGATGGGTTGTCCAGCCGACTACCGGCGTTAAAATCACTCCCTGATATGTAAATGGCCCGTAGGGATTGTCGCCTGTGGCATAGCATAAAAAGTGGGTGTCGCCGGTCGAATAAGAGAAATAATATTTGCCATTGTATTTGTGCATCCACGAAGCTTCAAAAAAACGCTTTTCATTTTCACCGGCGGTAAGCGGCTTTCCGTCTTTACCTAGAATGACAACGGGACGAGGCTCTTCCGCGAACTGGAGCATGTCCGCGCTTAACTTTGCCACTCTCGCGCAAATCGCTGGCTCATTTTTAGCGGGAAATGTCCCGCCTGTTTCCAAAGCCTTATTGTCCTTGTAGCGTTGAAGCTGGCCGCCCCAAATACCGCCAAAGTATATGTAATATTCGCCATTTTCCTCAAATACGCAAGGGTCGATGCTGTAACTGCCGCGAATTGGGTCGCCC
>NZ_BDHE01000278.1:0-559 GCF_054786175.1 Treponema sp. R8-4-B8 | reverse complement strand
GGAGCCATTTTCCCCGGCAATAAGGAGAAAGTCCCCGGCCTGAACGGAAAAGTTCAAACCGCAGACTACAATGTGTCCGTCATACCCGAATGAAAGGTTTTGACAGTCTATTAGCATTTATCGCAACGCCTCTCTTAGATTTTCGACATTACCGCGCATTAGGTCAAGATACCCAAGCCCCGCCTCAAAATCTTTTTTTGAAATGTTATGGCAGGCGTGAAGCAGCAGTTTTTTAGCGCCTGTTTCGCCGCTGATTGTATCAGCCATTTTTTCGTTGGAAAGTTCGATGTGGAACACCACCGGGATTTTCTCAGCCTTGATTTTGTTTATCAAAAAAGCGACAGTAGCCGCGCTTGGCTCGGTTTCCGTTGAACAGCCGGGGAATGCGGCAAAGTAAGTCAACCCGTAAGCGTCGGCAAAGTAGCGGAATGGGAAGCGGTCGGCAAAAACGATTGTTTTTCGTTTTGCTCCTGCTATTATGTCATTAAACGCCGCGTCAATCTTTACCAATTCTTTGCAATAAGAAACTGCGTTCTGGCTGTAAAATTCGGCGTTGGCG
>NZ_BDHE01000277.1:0-557 GCF_054786175.1 Treponema sp. R8-4-B8 | reverse complement strand
GGAATGCCGAATGAATTTTGGCGGTACTGTTAGCGGGGCATAATGGCGCTGGCGTTTACGGTTTCGGTAAGCCCGTATCCTTCGCGCAAAAAAATCTTCGCGTTGCCGTTTTTTAATACTTCGTCAAAGCGCCGTTTTATCTCCGGGCTTAATGAGTCCCCGCCGC
The DNA here is from genome assembly GCF_054786175.1 of Treponema sp. R8-4-B8. Lineage (NCBI taxonomy): Bacteria > Pseudomonadati > Spirochaetota > Spirochaetia > Treponematales > Treponemataceae > Treponema > Treponema sp. R8-4-B8. The sequence continues at coordinate 391 of NZ_BDHE01000277.1, read as the reverse complement.
AAAAAAGGCCTTTAAAGGAGCTAAGAGGAATTTTTCTAAACTTTTTATTTGCGGCAAGAGCGTCATATAAAGTTGGAACGCCGGCCATAAATTGCGGTTTGTGTTTTTTTATTAACGGAGCTAAAGTACCCGCCTTAAATTTGGGAACAAGAATGCACGCTCCGCCTGTAATCATCATCGCGTGAATGCCCACGGCAAAGCCAAAACCGTGAAACACCGGAAGAATTGAGAGCATTTTATCGCCGGGGGTAAGAGGGCCGCCGTGCGCCTGCATTTGCATAGCGAGGGCGTTACAGTTTTTGTTTGACAGCATGATGGCTTTAGGGAGCGCGGTGCTGCCGCCCGAAACGAGAATAAGCGCCATTTCATCCGCGCCGGCTGGGGCTGGCGT
>NZ_BDHE01000276.1:0-559 GCF_054786175.1 Treponema sp. R8-4-B8 | reverse complement strand
GCGCGCGAATCGGAAGGTCTGCTTCAGATCAACAGGGTGATGAAAGACATCGCCAGCCAGACCAATTTGCTTTCCATGAACGCCGCGATTGAAGCGGCTCATGCCGGGGATGCCGGCAAAGGTTTCGCGGTAGTAGCCGATGAAATTCGCAAACTTGCCGAAAGCTCAAGCGTACAGTCCAAGACAATAAGTAACGTACTAAATAAGATAAAAGGCTCAATTGACAAAGTAGGCGAATCTACGGATACCACGCTTACAAGATTTGACGTTATTGATAAGGACATAAAAACCGTAACAGAACAGGAAGAAAATATCCGCAACGCAATGGAAGAGCAGAACGAAGGCAGCAAACAAATTTTGGAAGCGGTAGGCCGGCTTAATGAGATTACAAGGCAGGTTAAAGACGAATCCGCCCAGATGCTTCAAGGCAGCCGTGAGGTAATAAGGGAGAGAAGGAATCTTGAAAATGTAACTCAGGAGATTACCGGAGGCATCAACGAAATAGCGTTAGGAGCGGAACAGATCAACGAAGCCGTAAAAATGGTAAACGACAGAACCG
>NZ_BDHE01000275.1:0-562 GCF_054786175.1 Treponema sp. R8-4-B8 | reverse complement strand
TTGCCAGCCCGTGCCGGGCATTATTTTTCTGTAGAGATATTTTTGTTCTTTTTCCCTGTCATAAAGTAAAACCTGAGCCATTCTATACATTTTTACATTACAAAAAATAGCGTCCACCAGAAAATAGTTATTATGAGCGCTGAAACACTGCCATTCTTTTATCCGTAGATTTTTTGCCCACCGAGGAAGTGGGTAATTGTAAGGTTTGCGAATTTCCTGTAAATCTACCTTTTCAAAAGCCCTGTTCCATGTCCCAATAATAGGGTTTCCATCCACAATAGGCGAGGCAATTGGAGGCAGTACTTCCCTAGTATACATCTATGTAGATTCTATCATACTTTGCGTTTATTTGCAAAAAGCGAAAAACCAGCATAAGTATATCAAAACCTTTGTTTTTTGGCATTATTTTAACAGATTTTATCTTAGGACGAGTTTCCGCATAAGATTGCGGAGATAAACCTTGCTCCTTGTGACTTTTGAAGGACACATCGTTACTGTTGATACAGTACTTTAACTTTTTCAGGATCAAGCCGGGTAGCGGAGATAACATCTTCAATCGGAA
>NZ_BDHE01000274.1:0-562 GCF_054786175.1 Treponema sp. R8-4-B8 | reverse complement strand
GGCGTCGTAAGAGTAAAATTCGTGTGAGGTAATTATTTCGCCGGGTACGGACGCGGCGGGGTCCTCATTTCCAAGGACGGCGCACTCTATTTCTCTGCCGGGGATAAATTCTTCTATGATGATTTTTGTGTCGTATAAAAAAGCGTCTTTTAACGCGACGGCTAATTCAGTCTCATCGTGAACCTTGCTGATTCCGACAGAGGAGCCCATGTTAGCGGGTTTGATAAAAAACGGAGCGCCTAATTCGTTTTTTATTTCAGAAAAAGACGGTATTTTTTCATGGCTTTTAAGCGTGATAAATTTTCCAATGGGGATTCCCGCATCACGCAAAAGCCGCTTCATAACATCTTTGTCCATGCCAACCGCAGAGCCAAGCACTCCGGGACCGACATAGGGAATGTCAGCTAATTTTAGAAAACCTTGTACAGTACCGTCTTCGCCAAAAGGACCGTGCAAAATAGGGAATACTACGTCAATGTTAAAATTGCCCGCGCCTTCCGCGGAAAACATTCCGTTGATTTCAGGGCGCAGAGAGACATCTTTGCCGTTTGGATTGATTTTT
>NZ_BDHE01000273.1:0-565 GCF_054786175.1 Treponema sp. R8-4-B8 | reverse complement strand
ATAAATTGAGACGGGTTTATTATCCCTGGTTATGCTGATAATTTTATTTTCTATTCTTACTTCATTAAGATACCATGTTTATCATTAAACTCATTAAAGTCCGCCTTGTCCAAAGGACAGTCCAAAATGTCGCTCGCGTGGGAAAACAACCCCAAAGCAAAAAACGGAAAAGCAGTTTTATTCATAATGTTTTTCATACTTCCTCCGTAAATAAATATAAGAAAAATCTAAAAAATTATTAGTAATATATTTTAAAACATATTATTTTAGTAATACGTTAAAATTACCTGAGTGCCGTTATCATCGGATGAATACAGTTCCAACTTTTCTTCGCGTATCTCCCAACGGGTTACCCTTTCTATGTACTTAAAATATTCGCGTTCATTAAAGCCGTCAGTTTCATATTTGGAACCTAAGCGCGTGCTGGTTATCTTTTTTAGAAAAAGAGAATGATCTTTTTTTACGGTATATGGGCCAAAATAGCGGCTGTACGCGCCTAATCCGGTGAAGCGTTCCGCGTTAAACATGATAGTATAAATCAAGCTTGGTTTATTATCCCTGTTTA
>NZ_BDHE01000272.1:0-572 GCF_054786175.1 Treponema sp. R8-4-B8 | reverse complement strand
AAAAGAACCGCACCATTTCAACGCAGGTTTTCAGCATATAAGGAGCTATAAAAAGCAATAACAGCGCGGGCAGCAATAAACCGATCGCGCCAATCAGCTCCTGGCTTTTTACTACCTGCCCTTCATCTCTTAACCGTTTTAATTTTTGCTCGGATGGCGGTTCTGTCTTGCCGGGAGCGTCTTCGTCGTCGCTGTCGGCAAACCACTGGAGATCGATGATGGGGAGTGGGGGGCGGATAGTGGTTAGTGAGTAGTGAGTAGTGAGCAGTGGAAAACTATAAGCGTATTCCAACCCATTAATTTTAACGTCCAATTCTTTACAACTTTCCAATTTTTTCATAATCCGCTCCCTCCGGTAATCTGCCTGCCGATTTGAATGTAGAGGGTTTCGATGTTTCTAAAGCCGGAATCTATTACGCGGTTAAACGCTTCTATCATAAACGGAAGCGACGCGAAAATAAGCAGGAAGGCGGCGGTGATGGAAATTGGAAAACCTTCCGAAAGAATAGTTACCAGAGGCGCGGCTTATGAAATAAGGCACGAAGTCCGCGACGTTAAAAATAAAGTGCCAA
>NZ_BDHE01000271.1:0-570 GCF_054786175.1 Treponema sp. R8-4-B8 | reverse complement strand
CTGCCTCGCCCGGATACGTAATTGCAAAAACAAAATTGATTGTTCGCCAAAAAGTTGTTGTTTCGCAATATAAAATTTCAAAAGAAGGAACGGCAAATCAAATTGATTTTTTTCGCAAAGGCGTTATGCAGGTTAAAAGAGAAATTTCAAATCTGCGGGACATGACGCTTCAAACGGTTGGCAAAAAAGACTCGGAAATTTTTGATTCGCACCTGATGATTTTGCAGGATTCGTTTTTGATAGATGGCGTTATTTCTTTGATAAGAGACGAGAGATGGAATGCGGGCTACGCCTTTCATTTACGTATGCAAAAGCTAATAGAGAATTTTGAAAACAGCGATGGAATATTAAAAGAACGCGCTCAAGATTTAAAAGATATTTACAATCGCATGCTTATGTATTTGAACAGCAGCGAAAGCGATTTTGCCCTGCAAGAAGAAATTGAAGAAGGCGGTGCCGTGCTCACAGGGTTTTCCATAGGTCCAAATATGCTTATGAACTTTGAAAAAGGCAAGGTTTTGGGGCTTGCCGTAGATTCTGGCAGCGTAACAAGCCACGTTTCAATACTTG
>NZ_BDHE01000270.1:0-573 GCF_054786175.1 Treponema sp. R8-4-B8 | reverse complement strand
TCGTCCTTCTTGGGATACGTCTGTTGATATTCCCTCTGATACTCACGTATCTTATCTATGAACTGACTGTAATTGTCAAGCGTTTTGCTCTTGCTCAATATTCCCTTATTTCGCCCCTTGTTAATGTTGTAAACCTGCACCACCAGTTCCAAAGGCAAATCAATCTTTATTGTGTCAGTTTTTTCAAAAGCGTCTGAAAGCTTTAATTCTTTGTGATCTGGATACGGGTCCGTACCGTTGTACAGAACGATAAACTCCGGTTTTGGGATTTTTTCGAGCCTCCTTTTAAATTTGTCATCAGGGTCTGTTATTACTTCATACAGTTTTTCAACGTACATCAGACACCTGAGCGGCATATTTTCATTGATAGTTGACTGGTGTTCAATCAAAACAATGAGCCGGTTGTCGAGTAAGAACGAAATGTCGTTTCTCTGCCTCCTGTAAAGTACGTCTGAAAGCGTGTTAATGTCGATAGGCACGTCCGGCGGAAGGGCAACGCCCTTTATCGCTGAATACAGTTCCCTCAAAAGAGCCAGATTACTGAAAAGGAACGTAAAAACAGTATCCTTGTGT
>NZ_BDHE01000269.1:0-573 GCF_054786175.1 Treponema sp. R8-4-B8 | reverse complement strand
GCGATAAAACCTCTTCCGCGTCAAGATTGACGCTCTCGCCCCGTGCAAGGCGAATTCTGCAGTAGGTACAACGGTTATTGCAGCCGTCTTGTATTTTTAAAAAACTCCTTGTATGGCTGGAAAAACTTTGCGGGTTAAATTGAAAAACCCTGTCCCGCGCATCCGGCTGCTGTCTTTCCATAAATTTTTCCAACGCGCCGTCTGTTTGTTCATTTTCATTGCAATAAGACGGCAGATCGATAATACTGTCTTTTTTAATTACAAACAGCCTTCTCTTTTTGCCGTCGTCTAATTTTAATAACTCTTCAGTGTTTAACTGCGCGTAACAGCCTGTAACAAGAACGCGGCTTTCCGGATAATCGCGTAACGCTTTTCTTATAACGCGTCTGGCTTTTTGATCGGCTTTTGACGTTACAGTACAGGTATTGATAATAACAACAGAAGGCTCTTTTACCGCCAGTCCGCCATTAGCGGTAAACTGCTCAAAACCCGCCCGAAGAAAAGCGTCGGTTATGGCTTCGCTTTCCAGTTGGTTGAGTTTACAGCCTAATGTTTGAATTAAAAATGACGGCA
>NZ_BDHE01000268.1:0-573 GCF_054786175.1 Treponema sp. R8-4-B8 | reverse complement strand
CCGTTCCAAGCCATTCCAAATTTTCTGGCTGTCTCTTATACACATCTAGATGTGTATAAGAGACAGGTCTAAAGTTATTAAATATTTTTGGTAGTGGTCGTGAATTGATTTCAATGGGTTTAATTCTCTCTCCAATGTTGCTTTATCCTTGACGGAATAGGCAACTTGATAATATTCCGTTATGCCGCCCGACTGCGCAACAAAGTCTATTTCCTTTTCTCCAGCCTTGCCAATATAAACATTAAACCTTCGCCGTTTGAGTTCCAAATAAACAACATTTTCCAAAATATGCCCAAAATCCGTGTTCTTGTTGCCCAGCAAATAATAACGCAAACCTAAGTCGCACAAGTAATATTTATCACCGGTTTTCAAATATTCCTTGCCTTTTATGTCAAACCTTTTGGCTTTGTATATAATAAAAGCATCTGCCATAGCTTCCAGATAAGATTCAACCGTCCTGGTATTTATCTCTTTTCCATTGCTAGACATTGTGTTTGCTATTTTGTTTGTGGAGAGCAGATTTCCGATGTTGTCAAAAATAAAACCGGCAACATTGTTGAACGCAAAACTATC
>NZ_BDHE01000267.1:0-576 GCF_054786175.1 Treponema sp. R8-4-B8 | reverse complement strand
AGAGAGACTGCAAGGAAACAACATTGCGTATCCATGATGGAAATTCGGCCGCGCCTTTATTTGCGTATATGTTTAGGCTGATCGATTTTAATGTCCGGCAGTTTTCCAAAAATAACGGCCATGTTCCTTTGAATTCACCGGAAATACCCAGCCCCTCAATTGCTCCTGTTGCAAAAAGAAAGGCGAAGGCAGGCAAATGTTCCGTATCTATATCTACGGTTTTTATATTTTGCAATTCATTCCGCCGAGTTTGACACGCTTCAAACGCGGCGCGTATGTCATCATTCGAAAATTTATCAAGGTCATATATACACAGCCGTCCTGATTCGGAATCGCGAGCTTCTTCAATTTCTTTTATTAATTTTTCAACAGGAGACATATCTTTTTCAGATTTCGTCTTCCTCCAGACAATATCCTCTGGAAGAGAAAAGTTCCATCCTTGTGTTTCTCCGATATAGGATATAAATTTTGCCCTTTGTTTCCGCAGATAGTCGTCATTTTTTTTATATTAGGACTCATTATATTTAATGCCTTCCTCAAGTTGACTGCGGATTCGCCGCGACACTTTGCGGTAAG
>NZ_BDHE01000266.1:0-577 GCF_054786175.1 Treponema sp. R8-4-B8 | reverse complement strand
TATTGTGATCATTTGTTGCCAAGATTTTCAAGATTGAAACTTAAATATTTTCCTGATGTGAGTACTATTTTCCATGAAAGAGAAATAAGAAAAGCAGAAAAAAGATTTTCTTTCCTTACTAATGCTGATGTGCGTAATTCTTTCCAAACAGATTTAAATGCAATGATGACAGAGTTAGATTATAGAATAACGGCAGTAGTTATAAATTTGGTATTCATGTGCTCCATCCTGAACAGTCAAACAGGGCATGGGAAATAATAAAAGAAAAATTTACTCAAGAAGGGTTGGTGATACTCCCCAAAAAATAAGCGACTGCCTTTCGACAGCCGCCGGACGGGTTCCCCATCCCATTTATATCATTAGTATATATCATATTTTGAAAAAAGTCAAGTACTCTTTTGCTTCCCCTACCTCTGTCCCCCCATCTCCGACCCGTCTCTTGTCCGCAGAATGGGATGGCGCATACTGACCGTGGTGGAAAAAATCCAGTCTTTGTCTAAGAAACCTAAGTCTCTCCAGAAAGCCGGGTTGCGGAAATTGTTTTCGTAGGCACTCGCGCCGTCTTTTGTGGCGGCTC
>NZ_BDHE01000265.1:0-578 GCF_054786175.1 Treponema sp. R8-4-B8 | reverse complement strand
CGCAATCCCCTTGATATTTTTATTAATATCATTATCAATATCGATATCAACACCCTTGGTGCTGATCAAGTGCGAAAAACCCGTTCTAAGAGCCGCGCCCTTGCCCCGGTTCCTATGGTGGCGGACGCAGTCTATGCCTGAATCTATACAAAATTCATACGTCCCGTCGTTGGAGGCGTCGTCCACGACGCAGATGTGTTCCTTGGGAACAGTCTCGGCCCTGTCTCTTATACACATCTAGATGTGTATAAGAGACAGTCTTTACCCTATCGGGCAGCCGCCCGCCCGGAGGATCGCTTATGAGCAAGAGGAAGACAAGCAAGGCGAACGTCCCGCCCCTTATGACCTCTCCGCCCCGTACCGATCCAGCACGACCATCACCGCGACCCCGATTCCGCAGAACAGTAGCGGTATCCAGATTGACGACAAGTCGGCGGGCAGGATGTTGATGTTTGTCTGCATTTTTTTGCTGACGACTTCTATCATCCCGCCCGCGCCTTTTTCGTATAAGTCCATAGTTACGAATTTTTTGAAGGGCCACAGGGCGTACAGCGACCCGGCCGTCAGGCCTATCAATA
>NZ_BDHE01000264.1:0-582 GCF_054786175.1 Treponema sp. R8-4-B8 | reverse complement strand
TTAGGATTATCTTTCTGCGCCGCTTCTTTTCTGCTTCCCTTGTCAAGCAGTTCCATTAATTTGCGCGTAACGTCAGCGGAAGACAAATCATAATACAGTTTTGAATCGTAAGCGAGGGAAATCGCCCCCGTCTCTTCTGAAACGATAAGCACTACCGCGTCTGATTGTACCGCCATGCGAGCGGCGGCGCAGTCATACAAACAAGAAACCGTAGCGTCTGCCGCTTCTTCCGCTCCGCCAGAGGGCGTAACGAGGGGTGCGGCGTGGGTTCCGTTACCTGCAACACGTGTGGAAGTGCAGAATATTCAAGGCTATTTAAAGAAAAAAAAGATAGCCAACACTTTGTATCAAGACAGCATGGGCAACGAGGAATCTTTCAGACAGTTAAGCGGCAAAAAAACAGGGTTAATTCATTTGGCTACCCACGGCTTCTTTCTTCCTGACCCTAAACGCCCAACCGATGACAGGCAGCAACAGCAAGGCAGCAGCGTATTAAAACCAATAGACAATCTGCTGTTGCGCTCAGGGATTTTATTAGCTGGCGGTAACCACGAATGGAACAATGAGCCTGTAGAAGGCGTG
>NZ_BDHE01000263.1:0-583 GCF_054786175.1 Treponema sp. R8-4-B8 | reverse complement strand
GCTGATTAGCGCCAGAAGATGTATGCCCAAGAAAACCCTTGAGTACAGGCGGGCAGGCTGCGTGCGATGTAAAAACATCTTTCGGGCGTTCCCCACCGGAGAGACTTGGAGATAAAACAAAGAAAATTCAGAGAAAAATGTTCGGCGACGTACCCTAGATAAAGCTTTCTATCCACCGCTGTTTAGTCGCCGAAAGGCTCGTAGGCGGGCTCTTACGAAGTTTTTACAGCGTGCGCAGCCTGCCCGCCTGTACTAAATAAATTCCTTGGGCATACATCGTGTAGCAACCACGCACTATCCCCTATCATCAGTTTTTGCCTCATTTATTGCCAATTTATGGCTAAATTCCTCAAATTTACGCAATTTGCATTTAATAGTATTTATTGTATAATAATCACAGCAGTTAGCCATATCTGCAAAAAGGAGACCTCATGGAAAAATTTAAAATTATTCTCACCGGGCTGGAAGAAAAATCCGCGCATTGGGCAAAGAGCCGAAAAACTCTCATGGAGTTCCACGTAAATAGCGATGTACGCCATGAGTACGGCATTAGCGACAGCCTCTTTTCTTTAACGGGGAACGT
>NZ_BDHE01000262.1:0-583 GCF_054786175.1 Treponema sp. R8-4-B8 | reverse complement strand
GAAATATGTTAATATGTCCGGATCGTCATCTACCGCCATAATGCGGACATTGTTTAAATTGACATCTAACAAACCTTTTTGCCTGTCTTCCGCGCCGCGCTTTGCCTTGACAGTAAAGGTAAATGTTGAGCCTTTTGAAGGTTCTGACTGCACCCAAATATGGCCGTCCATCATCTCCACTATGCTTTTGGAAATCGCGAGTCCCAGGCCAGTACCTCCGTATTTGCGCGTCGTGCTGCTTTCGGCCTGTTGAAAAGAACTGAACAGGCGTTTTTGCTGTTCCGCCGTTATTCCAATTCCCGTGTCGCTTACTGAAACTTGTATGGTGCAAGAGCCGTTTTTTTCTTCCATAAAAGTTGCGTTAAGGATTATTGTGCCTTCTTCAGGCGTGAATTTAACCGCGTTGCTCAGGAGGTTGGCAACTACCTGCGCTAGCCGCTGATCGTCGGCTATCAGGGTTTTGGGAATTTTATTGTCAATACGCACTACAAGTTTTTGCCGCTTTTCGTCCACGCGGAAATTGATTACCGAAACGACTTTTTGCAGCATTTTCTCGAAATTAAATTCACAGGGCGACAATTCC
>NZ_BDHE01000261.1:0-585 GCF_054786175.1 Treponema sp. R8-4-B8 | reverse complement strand
CGCAAATAACACAATTATTACAGGTACTTCAAGATACGGGAAAGCCGCCGCTGTAGCGGGAGCTTTTGAAAAAAGGTTTAAAATTACCGTCCCTGTTTCTTCCGGTGCGGGAGGCGCGGCGATATACCGCTATAACAGCAATGGGCAAACTTATGACCTTAGCGGCTATTTTAGTTATAACAGCGGCGGCAGTTGGACAGTTGACAGCAACAATCCTCAGAGTTTTAGCAGTATAAAAAGTGATTCAGGCGGCGGCTGGTTTAACGCGAAATTCAAGACATTTTCAAACCCGGAAAAACTGCCGTTTGATCAACATTTCCTTTTGGCGTTATGCGCCAGTACTGACAGATACCTGTTTATGGTAAACGGATTTGAATGGGACAAGTGGACGAATCCTCCCGCTTTCTTCTATAATTTTGAGCTTACAAAACCTGTATTTGACCTTTTAGGCGTACCTCAAAATATCGCGGTTTCCATGCACCGATTCAGGCATGGAATTGAACAGGAAGATATGGTCAAGTTGATTAAATATGCGAATTATGTCTTCTACGGCGTTAAAAATTTAACCTTTGAATATACTGAAAC
>NZ_BDHE01000260.1:0-586 GCF_054786175.1 Treponema sp. R8-4-B8 | reverse complement strand
AAACCAGTATGTATAGGCGAAATTCTCATGGGCAAAGGCAATTCCTACCCTTCTTAGGCTTGTATCGGCGGTAAAAATAATAAAATCCCTATAAATTACCGGTGTTCCGGGACCAGGTAAGGTCAATAAACGTTCAACTAGCTCATAACTTTCCCAGTCGGCAGCCCTTGCGGCAGACAGCGCAAAAGAGGAAATCATCGCTAAAAGAATAAAAACCCTAATCCTTTTCATACATTCTTTACAATTATCGGTCGATATATAATTATCTTAATATGCCTTCATTAAACGCGCTGGGGCAGTTTAAGTCCTCCTTTAATAATATCGCTTACGAGAAAGCCGATATTGAATCCCTATAACTGCCTTTTGACGATTTAAAGCTTCCGACAACAGAAGCGCCTCCTTTTGAATTTAATAGAAATGAAGCCCAACCCGCTGATGTCCCAATAGACGACGCGGGCGGCACAGATAATTTTGATGTTAATCAGTTCCTAAACGATCTTCCCGGCGGTGATAACTCGCCGCCTCTTGATATGCCCGCAGGCGGCGCAGTGTCCGCTCTTGATGATTTTCTAAAAGATATAAACTC
>NZ_BDHE01000259.1:0-589 GCF_054786175.1 Treponema sp. R8-4-B8 | reverse complement strand
TACGCCAATTATGATTGGCAACCCTACCGACGTGAGAGTCGTGGAAGACGCCAACGCCGGAGACGGGCTTATCGGCCTTGTCATGCTCCTTAACGAAACAGATACGCCCTCAATTACCGATTTATACACCGTGGGGACGGTCGCTAAGATTGTAAAAAAAATCAATCTGCCGGACGGCGGCGTGAACATTTTTATTTCCACATTAAAACGTTTTATTGTAAAAAAGACGCTTCACCCGTCCAACCCCATTGTCGCCGCCGTAGAGTATCTTGAAGAAGAGGAAGACAACACAAGGGAAGTAAAGGCCCTTACAAGAGCGCTCATCTCCGAGATGAAACAGATAAGTGAAAATAACCCGCTGTTTTCAGAGGAAATGCGTCTTAATATGATCAATATTGATCATCCGGGAAAAATCGCGGACTTTATAGCGAGCATACTTAACATTGACAAGGCCGAACAGCAAAAAATTCTTGAAATACTGAATGTGCGAAAGCGGATGGAACAGGTTTTGGTATTTATCAAAAAAGAACAGGAGCTTTTACGGATACAGAAAAAGATTCAAAGGGAAATAAACGAGAAAATAGAAAAA
>NZ_BDHE01000258.1:0-591 GCF_054786175.1 Treponema sp. R8-4-B8 | reverse complement strand
CAATCGGGATTCTGCGGGCTAAATTCAATATCGGTCTTACGAACTTGATTTACAATATGTGTAGATATGAGTTTTTGATCCGCTCAGCATCAGCAGGCTGATGTCGTTGTCGCTTGTACCTGTCTCTTATACACATCTAGATGTGTATAAGAGACAGGTAATGTCCATACTAATTAATATAATACTTGCCAATATTAATCCATTTTAATCCGGCATCCAATGCGCGGAATTTCTAATTGAGGGCATCAGGTTCTTTCGCCTCCGGGACGCCAAGGTAAAAATCCATATAAGCGGTAACATGCTTTACGGCCTCGGTAAGACTGACGTCTTTGGCGGATATGTCGTCGTTTTTGAAGGTCAAGTACTCATCAAAATGATCTAATTCGTCCTGCGTGAGCGGACGCAGCGGGTCTTTCGAAAGCTCGCTTATTTGGCGTTCTTTCATCACATTGCACGGCATAAGGTCACTCCTTTTGCTGATTTTGCCTGTTTCGGAACCGATTACTATATCATATAATATAAGAAAAGCACGGCGGCTGACGCAATATTTTGTGAAAAAAATCAACCCGACCCCGCCCCATTATCGACAAT
>NZ_BDHE01000257.1:0-591 GCF_054786175.1 Treponema sp. R8-4-B8 | reverse complement strand
TAGCTCATGTCTCATATTGGCAAGGAAAGCTGACTTGGCTTTGGAAGCGGCAAGGACTTCTTCTTCCATTTCTTTGCGCCGGGTAATGTCGCGAATAATGGCGATTAACCCTACGACGACGCCGTTCTGCCAAATCGGGGCTTTAACCGTTTCAAAAACACATTCTTTTCCGGTAAAAGCGGAGCGGACATTTTCTTCAAGGAGTTGTAGTTGATTATTTTCTATAACAGTCTTTTCTATATTACGAATCTTTTCCGCCTGGTCTGGAAGCAGCCATGCGCCGTCCGCGTCTGTTTTATCCAGAAGATACTCCTCATTAACTCCCATAAATTCTTCAAAATACCTGTTGCACTGCGTGTATTTAAAATTCGTGTCCTTGCAAAACATGAGATCTGGAATTGAATCAATTACCGTTTTAAGTTTTGATGTCTCAAGCGCGAGGGCGCCTGTCCTCTGGCTTACCAGTTTTTCCAACTGCTTGCCAACGCTGCGGCTTCTTATAAAAAGAACTGACACAAGGACAAGCACTAAGAAAAATAAAACTGAAGCTCCTACTAACCAGGGGCGCTGAGCCGCGGCCAATTTATTACG
>NZ_BDHE01000256.1:0-591 GCF_054786175.1 Treponema sp. R8-4-B8 | reverse complement strand
AATGTTTTTCTCCGTACTCGCTCATGTCAATTCTGGTGAGGGCTTTTTCGTCATTGAACAAAAAATCCGCCAGTGTTTTGGCAAAAAGCGCCGGCAATTGGCGTTATAATTCCGGCTCCCGCCAAAAATATCCTAATAATACTTACGGAAAACGCCACAATAATGTTTTGATAGATAGTGTGTTTTGTCTTCTGCGCCAGCTTGATTACATAGGGAATATTGGAAAGATTGTTGTTCATTAAAGCTATATCCGCGCTCTGAATCGCCGTATCAGAACCCATCGCTCCCATCGCTATCCCTACATGCGCTTTTGATAGGGCAAGCGCGTCGTTGATGCCGTCCCCGATAACCGTAACAGTATGCGTTTCCATCATTTTCTCGACATGGTTAAGTTTCTGCTCCGGCAGTAATTCACATTGCATTTCGTCAATTCCAACAGCGTCTTGTATTTTTTTAGCCGATTGAAAATGATCCCCTGTTAAAAGACAGGTTTTTGACACGCCAAGTGTTTTCAGTTGGCTTATTGCCTGCAAAGCGTCATCTCGCGGCGTATCCTTAAATACGATACACCCAAGTATTTTGCCGTTTTTT
>NZ_BDHE01000255.1:0-595 GCF_054786175.1 Treponema sp. R8-4-B8 | reverse complement strand
AAAAGCGGAAACACACAGCTCCAACCTGTAGGTCTTGCTGTTCTTACCCCGCCTACCGCCAGACTCAAACGAACCCATTCCTTGCGAGACGGCAAGCGCCATCCGGCGGGGCACGCCTTTTTCGCGGTCTTCCAATCATAGAGCCGCCCGTATTTGCCGCAGTAGGAACTACTGTCCATGTAGCACCACGAACCGCTGTTCGTATGATAATTGAGGTTATGCGCCATCCATACCTGTCTCTTATACACATCTAGATGTGTATAAGAGACAGCTACAACAGTTGGCGTAAAAAACAGCCCTTTAATATTAAAGGGTACGACGCGTTCGCGTGTATAGAGTATCTTTCGGATAACGAAAAGGTCCGCAACTCTTTTAAGAACAACCAATTTACTATCGTTTGCGATATCGGGGGTAAAGAAAAAACATTTAATATCCCGCTGAAAGAAAAGATTCGGTTACAGGCGTACAATGTATCAGGAGAGATGTCTTTCAAGACCGACGACTATATCTTTTGGATTTACTATATCAGCGCCTATTACTACAAATCAAAAGACAGCGTTGATTTGGTTAGGCTTGACGGATACTTTTTTTATAA
>NZ_BDHE01000254.1:0-596 GCF_054786175.1 Treponema sp. R8-4-B8 | reverse complement strand
GATCCTCCGGTTTTATGCCTTTTCCCGTATCTGTCACCGCTATCCTGAGCAAAACTTGTTTATCGTCCTGTTTATCCGCGGTAATGGTCAAACCAATATGCCCCATTTGTGAATATTTCACAGCGTTGGACAGCAGGTTAAGAAGAATCTGGCGAAGGCGCACTTCGTCTCCGATAAGGCAGTTGGGAATATTCCCGTCAATGTTGGTAAAAAAACGTATCGGCTTTTCCATAAGCCGCGTGCGGATAATATTGACAGTGTCGCTGATCAAAGATGAAAGCATATATTTGGCGTGAACGATTTCCAGTTTTCCCGCTTCGATTTTTGAAAAATCCAGAATATCGTTAATTATTGAGACAAGGTTATTCCCAGCCTGTTTAATATCATGCGCGTAACCGCGCGCTTCCCCTGAGAGCTCCCCCCTCAGCATAAGTTCCGCCATGCCGGTAATCGCGTTCATGGGCGTGCGGATTTCGTGGCTCATCTTCGCGAGAAAATCGCTTTTTGCCTGAGAAGCGGATTCAGCCTTACGGTTTGCCTCAATCAACTTAATGTTTTGCTCCGCTATCGCATTTTCAGAGCGGGAAATAAAAATA
>NZ_BDHE01000253.1:0-598 GCF_054786175.1 Treponema sp. R8-4-B8 | reverse complement strand
AAAAAGCCTATAGGGATGATAGGCACGGGCGTTAATCTTACCGACTTTTCAAATTTTATAGCTTCCAGTTATCATGAATTCGATGAAAATATCACGACATATATGTTCAATAAATATGATGAAATTACATCGGCGGCGGATTATAACTTGGTTCAAAATAAAGTCCGTCTTGACGAACACCTCGGCAAAACAGGAAAAGAATTAATCAGAGTCGCGCGCGAGCTTTCCGACGGCGAGAGCCGCAGTTTCCTCTATGATAAAAAAATATATCTTGTAAACTCCATCCAGTTTATGAAATGGTATCTTGTCGTAAGTTATCCGGCGTACGGCTTTTTATCTTTGAACCACGCGATGAATACCGTATTTTTCAGTATGCTTATCCTCATCCTGTTCCTGTTCATCATTATTAATACTTATATCGCCCGCTCTGAAAATGAGATGGCGAAGCAAAACCTGCAACTGATTGAGGCAAACCGAAAGGCTGAATCCGCTTCCCGCGCAAAAAGCGATTTTCTGGCGAAGATGAGCCACGAAATCCGCACGCCCATGAACGCCATTACGGGCATGGCGGAACTTCTGCTGAGGGGGGAACTCTCCT
>NZ_BDHE01000252.1:0-600 GCF_054786175.1 Treponema sp. R8-4-B8 | reverse complement strand
AGTTGCAGTTAACGAAAATGAAACCATAGTTTTCAACGGCATTCCCTCTGTTAAGGCAATTGCCGAAGCTGTTAAATCAAATGGCTACGGCGGGGTTTCCGCTTTTGATATTTCTGGAGACCACAAGGAATCCATAGTTTCGCTTTTAGTGACCATTGGTCAGGTTTTGCGCCCAGAAATTGATTACAAAAAGAAAAAGAAATAATTAGCTGGTAGCTTCTTTAACCTTTGCTTGTGGCGCATCAGGGCTGTCTTGTTGTGTTTCAGCTTTGGAGCCTTTCAATTTAGACTTATGTTCTTCTGCAATTTCTTTTTGGGCATCTGCTGCCATTTTTGCGGCATTGGCTGCTATTTGCCTGTCCGATGGCGAAGGATCTGCTGGGGCAAGAGCGGCTTTTTGAATTATATTTGCTTTTATTATGGTTGCTTCCGGAGTTTTTTCTCTGCCCGTATCAAGATTTACATGTCCTGAGTTTGCATATCTATTGCCATCTGGTCCTGTTACATAATCGTAATTTGCGCCTCCTCTGGCATAGCCACCAGCTGCGCTTAAATGAGCCTGTTCGTGAACATGAACCTTTTTGTCTATTTTTTTGAGTT
>NZ_BDHE01000251.1:0-600 GCF_054786175.1 Treponema sp. R8-4-B8 | reverse complement strand
CTGTGGGTTCCCTGCCGGAGAGACTTTGAAATAAAACAAAGAAAATTCAGAGAATAAACGTCCGGCGACGAACCCTAGATAAAGCTTTCTTACCACCGCTGTTTTGTCGTCGGAAAGGCTCGTAGGCAGATTCTCCCAGAGTTTTTGCCACCCGCAGCCCTGCCCTGACTGTACTCAAGGAATTTATTTGGCATACATCTTCTAGCGGTAATTAGCAATTAGCAATAGACGCTCCCCGTAATGTATAAATGTCGCATAACGGCATTACGAAAAAGTGGTAAAAGGTACAGTTGCGTATTCACTACGAAAAAGCGGTAACAGATATAAGATACCCCGTCGTAAAACAGACGGGGTATATATTTTTCGTCCTATCTATATTACTGTTGCCACCCTAAAGCAGTTCCATATGTAGAAGACAGTGCGCTTTTTCCGTAGCTATTCACCGCAGTTACTTTCCAATATGAAGTTGTATCATTATAAAAGAATTTCTCAACAGGTGACGACGTTGCAGAACTAGAATATTCGTAAGTACCAGTGGCGGTATTAGAATAATATATTTTATAACTGGTTGCTCCGCTTACCGCATTCCAACTAATTGTA
>NZ_BDHE01000250.1:0-601 GCF_054786175.1 Treponema sp. R8-4-B8 | reverse complement strand
GGGCGTCCGCCGCTTGGAGTTTTTCCTTTTGGAAAGAAAGACTGCTTAACCGCCGCGGTTGTGTCGGGCGGAGCGGCGGAAAACGCGCGGGAAGCGGTTGAAGAAGGCGTGGATTTGTTTGTGACGGGAGAAAGCTCACATACGGTTTATCATGAGTGTCTGGAGGGGAAACTCAACATGATAGCCGGCGGCCACTACTGTACCGAAGTCTGGGGGCTTCAGGCTGTTATGCGTCATACAATGGCGGAACTTGCCATTGACGCTGAATTTTTGGATATTCCCACGGGGTTATAACTAAAAATTATTATAACTAAAAGTTATTATAACTTTTAGTTATTTAGGAGAATAAAAATGAAACAATTTGTAAAAGAGAAAATCCTCCCATTTTCACTTGCGGCGTTTATTATTATTGTGGATCAAATATTTAAGGCGGTTATTGTAAAAATTAAGCCAGAAGAGGGGCTTATAAAAGATGTTTTTAATAACGGCTTTTTATGGATTTATCATATCCACAACAAGGCGATTGCCTTCTGTTTGGGAGAAAATCTTCCAGATGTTATCAGGACTGTAATGTTTATCATAGTTCCAGTCCTGGTTTTAG
>NZ_BDHE01000249.1:0-601 GCF_054786175.1 Treponema sp. R8-4-B8 | reverse complement strand
AACTCGCGGAACGGCATAGAATCAATGAAGAAATCGAAAGACAAAAGAGGACGGCCGATTCGTTGGACAGACCTGAAACGACGGACACGCTGAGATTGATACCAAAAAAGATGGACACGAAGATTTACGCCGACGAGAAACACGAGCGGGTAATCGCCACGGTGGATCCTGTCTCTTATACACATCTAGATGTGTATAAGAGACAGGTTCTACACTACAAAAAATCGTGAATAGGCGGTGATTTGGGCGCGTCGAAAAGGCGAGCATCACGATGTTCCCGGTTTCGTTTCCGAATTTGACTTCAACGAAAACGCCTTTTTTGACAGTAACTATAAGACCTTGCGGTTTACCGGCTACACCGACGACTGGTTTGATTTTGTTGTGAGCAACAGAAACCGAAAAACCGCGTCGCCGGTTCATGACTATGACATTGTGGAAGGCCCGGTTGCGAATGATGACATATTCAACAGAATAGACGACTATCTGAACGGTAAAACATCAAAAAAAGGCTTCTTAGCTGATTTGGCGCAATTTCCTGATTCGCACCAAATATGCTTTTGCACGGTAAAATCCCTGCATTCCATAGAACGGGTAAAGCACG
>NZ_BDHE01000248.1:0-605 GCF_054786175.1 Treponema sp. R8-4-B8 | reverse complement strand
AATATTCATAACACTTTCTCCCTAATAGTCCGTTTTTTGGAGACTGTTACAAAATCTGTGTAAACCACTAGGCCGTTAGAATCACCGTCATTGCGGGCTTGACCCGCAACGTGTTTATATCGGCGAAGCCAATCTCCTTGCAATTCAAGGGGATGGCGGATCAAGTCCGCCATGACAGTTATACCAGACAAAATCAGTTTACACAAAACTTGTAACAGTCTCGTTTTTTGAATTGCTTCGTCTTTCCACAATGACGACCTCAAGACTGCGGGCGGAGCGCATATTCGCGCTCCGCCGAAAATCAGGCGGGACTCGATCTGAGGCGGTGGGCGGGGTCAGTTGTCCTTACAGCCCTATACCGCGCTTCATTCTTGCACGCAGCGCACGGAAAAGCCGTTGCTCTTGTCGTTGGAGTTCTCGCTCACGCGGTCTCCGCTGTAGGGCATGGCCCGGTAGACGGCGTTGTCGCCGCCGCAAGTAGCAACGCCCGTCCCTACCGTACAAATAAACTCATAGCAAGCCCCTCCTAGATGTGTATAAGAGACAGCCATTGCACCAACTGGATCGACACGGAGAACGTGATCGCCATGCCCTACGACATCCCC
>NZ_BDHE01000247.1:0-606 GCF_054786175.1 Treponema sp. R8-4-B8 | reverse complement strand
CCCCTCTTTTCTTCCTTTGTGATCTTGGTACCTTTGTGATCTTCGTGTGAAACATCTCGAATAAAACGGTTTCCGAAAGAATGGGAACTTTTGCGGTGCCAAATTGACACCGCAAAAAAGGTAGAAAAAATGAGGTTCAATCCTTATGTTTTTACTGAACAAGGCATCGCGATGCTTTCAGGGCTTTTAAACAGTGATATTGCCATTAATGTTAATATACAGATAATGCGGGTGTTTGTTCAATTAAGGCATTATGTAGTTACTAAAGAAGATACCAATGAGCAAATTGCAGAGTTACGAAAACTTCTCATGCTCTATATTGAAAAAAACGATAAGCGCGTGAATGATATTATCATTGCCTTGAACAATCTGCTGGAACATCCAAAGCCAACCCGAAGGATAGGCTTTAATACTGACGATTGAGTAACAACTAAAAATATACAATGAGCAATGAAAAATGAGCAATGAGCAATTTCGTTGTTTGTGGGCACAGTCTTTTTGCAAGACGCTATTCTTGCTAACTTCGCTCTTTGGTCACTTCGACAAGCTCAGTGACGAGACATTGCTAACGGTCAATTGCTCATTGCTCATTGCTCATTGCTCACT
>NZ_BDHE01000246.1:0-609 GCF_054786175.1 Treponema sp. R8-4-B8 | reverse complement strand
GGTATGGAAATGAGCAAAATAAAAAAAAGCGAAAGTAAGGCTAATGTTACGGTAACGGGAATGCGTTGAAAAATCAGCGTAGAAACCGCTTCCCCGCGGAAACTTAAAGAAATGCCGGTCCTGCCTGAGATAAAGCCAGAAAGCCAGTCAAGATAGCGTATAACAACATTTCTGTTAAGCCCCATTTCTTCACGTAACGCGGATAATTGTTCCTGTGATGAGTTAATTCCCGCAAGATAGATTGCCGGGTCTCCTCGAATAAGGCTAAAGGCGAGAAAACATAAAATTGAAACAAGAAAAACCGTAATTAAGGCAATTACGATTCTTCTAATTATAAAATTCAATTATTCCGTATCCTGTAAATCGAGGAAAAGTCTACCACTAATAACGGATAATTCTTCGCTCCCGCAAAAGCGCCTGAGCGGAAAACTTTATAATAGAGAATATCCTGTATAAAAACGCTTGCCGCGTTTCCTGTAATTATTCCCTGAGCGCTTTTGTAAAGCTGTTTTCTTTTTGCTTCATTTGTTTCCGTAAGAATCGCGTCATAAGTTTTGTCAAATTCCCCGTTTGAAAAATTGATAAAATTGCCGCTGTTATCTGATCTGT
>NZ_BDHE01000245.1:0-614 GCF_054786175.1 Treponema sp. R8-4-B8 | reverse complement strand
CGTAGTCTCTGACGGCCTTATCTATGTCGCCCTTGTCCTGATACGTCCCGCCGCGGCAGACATAATAATTCGCGCCCGCCGGATCAAGCCGGATAGCCTCCGTAAAATCCGCTATGGCTCTATCCAAATCGCTCTTTCCTAAGTACGCCCCGCCGCGGCTGTAGTAATAATTCGCATCAGCCGGATCAAGCCGGATAGCCTCCGTATAATCCGCGACGGCTTTATCGAAATCATCCTTGGCGGCGTATACTTCTCCGCGAAGAAAATATCCGGACGCGTTAGGATGAAGCCTGATAAACTCCGTATAATCAGCTATGGCCTTATCAAACTCGCCCTTCTTGTAGTAGGCGTTGCCGCGGTCGAAATAGCCGTACCAACGGTTAGGAGCTATCCGAATCGCCGCAGTATGATCCGCGACGGCTCTATCAAAGTCGCCGATTTTCACATACGCTTCGCCACGCCCCCTATACGGCCTGTCTCTTATACACATCTAGATGTGTATAAGAGACAACATTTGATGGTCGCAAAAATCTTACGCCGTCCGGTATTGATAGCAATTTTTATGCGCTTTTTATCAAAATCTTGGTTTGGTACATCAAAACATATAGTATATT
>NZ_BDHE01000244.1:0-616 GCF_054786175.1 Treponema sp. R8-4-B8 | reverse complement strand
CCCGTGATAACCTTACTGTAGCTCATAGAAAATGTAATCAAGCTAAAAAAAATCAAAGTCCCTTTGAAGCATTTGGTAATAGCCCAAAAGGTTTTGACTGGAATCGTATCATGGAACTTGCTGCAAAATTACCTTTTAATAAACGGCGAAAATTTTATCCCGACGCTATGGTTAGGTTTCATGAAAATGAGGGAGGTTTTATTGACAGACAATTAACTGATACCGCTTACCTGTCAACAGCAAGTAAAGATTATTTATCTGCAATTTGTGATAGTAACGCAATTTGGGTTAGCCCAGGCAGACTGACTGCAATGCTTCGTGGATTATGGGGTTTTAATACTCTGCTAAACAGGGGGCATGATACATGGTTTAAAAACAGAAGCGATCATCGCCACCATGCTTTAGACGCTCTGGTTATCGGGTTATGTAACCGTCATCTAATAGCCGAAGCTGCAAGAATCAACAGCAGCAGAGGTTATAGTGAAATAGATGCTCCGCCATGTCCGGTAAAAAGAAGTGATATTGAAGAACAGTTAAAATCAATAGTTGTTTCATATAAACAGGATCACGGAAAAGAAGGAAAACTCTATGCTGAAACCGCACTGGCAAAACATTC
>NZ_BDHE01000243.1:0-616 GCF_054786175.1 Treponema sp. R8-4-B8 | reverse complement strand
CGCGTTAAAAGAAACTTTATGCAGCAGGCCGGAAGGCGAGTAAAAAATCACGGTAACGCCTTCAAGCGATTTTTCCAGAGGCTTCCATATTGCATTGTAAAGTTCTTCTCCCAGCACGTTATAAAGCGTCCGCGCCTGTACCTGCGGAGACCTGCCTATAAGCCTGTCAAAAAGCTCAGTCAGGGCGCTTTCTTCGCATAACGGGATCCATTCCGGCGCGGTCATGCCGGGGCGAAGAACAAGCGCGGCGTATTGTGTAATATTTGTCCATTTTTTGTCATAGATTTTGAAGGAGACAAATTCGATTGCGGCTTCATTTGGTTGCAGGCTGTTTTGCACGCTTTGCCAGTTGATAGCCAAGTCTGCTTGAAATTCCCTATATTCTCTTGAAGACTGGGTAAGGGATTTTTCAAGAGTTTCGGCTTCAGATTCAAGGTTTTTGATGTAAGTTTCATCTCCGCCGCTTTGCTGTAACGCGCTGATTTGTTGACGTAAACTGCCTAATTCTTCAAATTGCACGATGAGGGTTTGATTGCCAGAAGAGTAAATTGCGTCCCTCATGGCGTTAGTGGTACGGAGCAGGAGACATTTGGTAAACAGGGCGTTTTCGTAGTTA
>NZ_BDHE01000242.1:0-617 GCF_054786175.1 Treponema sp. R8-4-B8 | reverse complement strand
GCCGGGGGTAAGATGGCCGCCGTGCGCCTGCATTTGCATAGCGAGGGCGTTACAGTTTTTGTTTGACAGCATGATGGCTTTAGGGAGCGCGGTGCTGCCGCCCGAAAAGAGAATAAGCGCCATTTCATCCGCGCCGGTTGGGTCTGGCGTTTGCAATTCGGCAGATTCTTTTTCTGCTTCTAACTTCGCCCAGTCCAATACTTTAGAGGAAAACGGAACAGGTTTTATCTTGCGTCCCATTCCAAGTGAAAATCCTATTTTTGTTATAAAATCCATCTCTGTTTTCAGCGAGCATACGATAATTTTTTCAAACTCCACGTTTATTTTTTCAAAGCGCGGATAAAATCCGTCCAAGGTAATAGCCGCTTTTGCCGAAACAAGTTTTGAGAACTCCTCTATTTCTCCCGTTGCTGAAAGCGGGTGAATGGGCGCCGGAATCGCGCCAAGCCTGTTAAGCGCGTAGATTGATATTACAGCCTGCGGAATATTCGGCAGACAGACAATAACCATATCGCCTTTTTTAAGCCCTATTTGCGCGAATTTACGGCTCATGTTTATTATCTTTTGATCAAGAACCGGCCATTTTGTTCTCTTGCCAAAAAAAATAAGCGCGTCCG
>NZ_BDHE01000241.1:0-618 GCF_054786175.1 Treponema sp. R8-4-B8 | reverse complement strand
ACATAAACCAGCCGTAGGCGTTGCCGCTATCCATCTCCGTAGCCTTATACCAGAAACCACCGTCGCCGATCTCGGTGAAGCCGAATCCAGATGTGTATAAGAGACAGGAGGCGGGCGCGGACGGGACGCGGGATTTGGGTTCTGCTTGCTCATAATCAATCCTAATCCTATTAAAAATTAGAATTCTTTGTAAGAAGAAGAAGTTTGACTAAAACTTTTTCTTGTATTTTTTCACCGTACAACACAGTACTATCTCTCGATTTGGTTTTGTCTATTATTTTTGTGTTTTTTCCGCGAATGATTTAGATGTGTATAAGAGACAGCCGTAAGCATTGGTGGGCGCTGCATACGGACAACCCGTACTACGCGGTCTTGGATATTTTTGATATATGCCAAAAGAACGGCGGGTATCTTGTATGATAGTCTATCACGGAAGCTATGAGGAAATCGTAAAAATAGATTTATCCAAAGCCGTGCCGAATAAGGATTTCGGTAGGGGGTTCTACACTACAAAAAATCGTGAATAGGCGGTGATTTGGGCGCGTCGAAAAGGCGAGCATCACGATGTTCCCGGTTTCGTTTCCGAATTTGACTTCAACGAAAACGCCTTTTTTGACA
>NZ_BDHE01000240.1:0-621 GCF_054786175.1 Treponema sp. R8-4-B8 | reverse complement strand
ATATGTGGCGAATGGGGAAATACCTTTTCACAAATTAAACAGGGCGGTGCGGTTCAAGCCGTCTGAGATTGAAAACTGGATGGAAGGGAAAAAAGCGGGGGCGTTGAAGAATGAAATGTAAATACTTTGAAGAATGTTCAGCGCCGATATGCCCAATGGACGAAAGGGCGGCGCAGTCGGTATGGTTCGCCGATGAGCCTGTCTGTCGTTTGCAGGACGTTCCCGAATGGGTTAAACGTCAGCGGAAAATCGCAAGAATCGGCATGGAAACGATAACGGGATACTTTACCCTGCCCATGTTGGAAAGGCGTTGCGTCATCGGGAAGAAGATGTCCGGTATAGACCCTGACGCAACGGAAGTGGGAAGAAAAACCGCCGAAGAAAACTGGCTTGGCAGGCATCCGGCTGTTAAGGCAAAAACAAGCGAGGAGAGGGAAAAATTAGCGGAGCGGATGCGTTCTTTAAGGTCAATCCGTCTTGAAGCGGATGGGGAAAAACCCAATTCCGCTCGGGGGAAAACGCGTGGCGAAGAAAAAAAGGTGAAATCATACGGCAAGGACGGGCAGGGTTGTTTTCAGCCTTGTAATTTTAATAATGGCGGGGGGATAAAAAAATGAGCGG
>NZ_BDHE01000239.1:0-628 GCF_054786175.1 Treponema sp. R8-4-B8 | reverse complement strand
ATATATGATAATTCTGACTTTGGTACGATTGTTTCCCAATCAATGGGTAACGCGTTAGATATGACAATAGAAGGCGAAGCGGTCAATGGAATACGGGCGATGTATTTGCCGAATTTTTCCGACGCTTTTCTATTCATCAAATGATCCATAAGCCATAATGCGGTTTGAGCGATACGGGCGGGAAATTCTACTATTTCAATTCCGTAAAATTGGTCTACATTTACTCTTACCATTAGCTCTATATCAAGAACCTGCTGCGTTTGCAAATATTCAGATAACACCTCTATTTCAAGCAATCGCAGTTCACGATAACTGACAACCAGGAAATTACCGCAACCGCAGGCTGGGTCAAGGAATTTTAACTTGCGAAGTTTGGTGTGAAATTCCAAAAGCCTTTGTATGCGAATGTCTGATTTTAATTTTCTTATTTTCTCAAATTCTTCCCATAACGCGTCAAGAAAAAGGGGCTTTATTACTTTTAATATGTTTTCCTCACTGGTATAATGCTCACCTAACGCACGCCGGCTTTCTTTATCTTTTACGCTCTGGAACATAGCCCCGAAGATTTCAGGTTTTATCTTTGACCAGTCCAGAGTACAACATTTTAGTAATGTCTTTCGCATTATCG
>NZ_BDHE01000238.1:0-625 GCF_054786175.1 Treponema sp. R8-4-B8 | reverse complement strand
CGTCGCGGTCTTCAGGCTGTCTCTTATACACATCTAGATGTGTATAAGAGACAGTCCTTACGCCGCTTGTCGCGGTCTACACCGTCATCCTCTACGTCTATCTGTTCAAAATCATCGCCGCGTGGGAACTGCCCAAAGGGTTGGTCTCGTGGTTGGTGTCGTCCCTCGCGTGCGTGGGATTCTTGACTACCTGGATACTATATCCGGCGCGCATGGAGGGGAAGAACAAAACCGTCGTCTATATGTCGCGCGGTTTCGGCCTGATAATGCTGCCGCTTTTAGCCCTAATGACGGTCGGAATATTCCGCCGCGTAGACGATTACGGCATTACCGTCCTTCGCGGCTACCTCATAGTTATAAATATTTGGCTCTACGGCGTCTGCGTCTATCAATTCATAACAAAAGCGCGGCGCGTCAAATGGATCATCATCTCGTATGCCGTCTTCTGCTTGAAAAAAAAAAAAAAAAGGAAGGAGAGAGACAGCGCAAGTAAACACATACACAAGCTCGCAGGGAACAGGGAGTTACGCTACTTTTCACGTACACACACAGCCAGATGCGCTGACCACGTAATTTCCAGCACATTAAACTGTCCGCCGGCGCAGACCAAAAGTCAGCCACATCA
>NZ_BDHE01000237.1:0-631 GCF_054786175.1 Treponema sp. R8-4-B8 | reverse complement strand
CAGCCCAGGAAATGTATTAATCGTGCTAAATTAAAGGACATGTAATGGTAGCAGGTTACGCAATAGTATCTGCTACCGTTTTTTCATAGCATACCTTGCCTTGCATGGTTCGCTACGGGTGGGAAGGCACAGCGTGCCTTCTCGCTCTTTGTGTTCTTCGTGTAAAAAAAAATTGCGAGTAAAACCTTTCCGGTAACTACGCTCATTATCGGTTGTGAGTAAATAAAATAATTGTCCAACACCTTACACACTCATTCAGGCTTTTTTAGGATTCATGCGCTTTTTTGTTTTTTTTACTGCAAGTTTAGATACAGGAACCAGCGAAAGTCGGTAACCAAGAGATTGGGCGACTTTTGCGATAGTTTCAAAAGCCGGATGTCCGTCTTCAGAAAGGGATTGGTACAGATTGGTTCTGCTTACCCCGGCTGCTTTCGCCGCGCCTGTCATTGCCTTACGTGCTCGATCAATGTCAGCAAGGACAATCAGAAGGAATTTATAGTCTCCTTCCTCAAGCACAACATTAAGGTATTCCTCAATGTCTTTTTCAGTTTTGAAACAAAAACCCTTAATCCCCTTTGTGTTCTTTGTACCTTTGTGCTCTTCGTGTGAAGTTTTCTCGAAAAAATATCGA
>NZ_BDHE01000236.1:0-634 GCF_054786175.1 Treponema sp. R8-4-B8 | reverse complement strand
CGCCATATTTATATGATGAGTGGCGGCGGCGGCTTTTCGCGGATCGGTGTGCCCTGGCGCGTGTACGCCGTGTAAATGCCCAAGATGGGCGACGCAAAGAGGCTCATTAATCGTTATCCACATATCAATAAGATCGCCGAACTCTTTAAAACATACTTTCGCGTATTCAGCAAATAAATCGACTGTCGCGCGGTTTGTCCAGCCGCCTTCATTCTCCAATGCTTGAGGCAAGTCCCAATGGTAAATGGTCGCGCAGGTGTGAATGTTGTATTTATGCAATTCTTCGCAGAGGTTACGGTAATAGGCAATCCCCTCGGGGTTTACCCTACCCCGTCCTTCTGGCATGATTCTTGGCCATGCAATGGAAAAACGGTAACTGTTAAAGCCCAATTCAGCCATAAGCGAAACATCTTCCTTATAACGATGATACTGGTCACAGGCAATATTACCGTTTTCTCCGGCATAAGTCGCGCCCGGTTTGCGGGAAAAAGTATCCCAAATACATTCACCTCTGCCGCCTTCGTAAGCCGCGCCTTCAACCTGATAAGCGGCTGTTGCCGTACCCCATAAAAAATCATTCGGAAAAACGAGTTTTTCCATATTAGCCTCCTTGAGCAATAAAACACTAAAAATT
>NZ_BDHE01000235.1:0-635 GCF_054786175.1 Treponema sp. R8-4-B8 | reverse complement strand
TGAACTCTGGTAAAAAAATATCTTTGCGATACCTACATTAAAACGCTTGATAATCTTGAAAATGAAGTAAGAAGCAATTGGGCTTTTTGTTCAGTAGACGCGGGCGGAGAAAAACTAGCGCGCGGTTTCGCGAATTCATTTGGAGCGCCCTTAGTCGTCGCCCACAAACAGAGGGATTATTCCAAACCAAACACCGTGGAGTCAATTAACATTCTTAGCGCTGATCCGTTAGAAAATAAAAGCCTCTGGATTGTAGACGACATGATTGATACGGCAGGCTCCGTAGAAAAACTAATCCGCGCCCTTTCACAGCTAAAACCAAAAGACATAAATATTATCGCTGTCCACGCTCTTTTTTCGCCGCCAGCCGTCCAAAAAATTGACGCGCTCATAAAAGACGGCCTGTTAAACCGCATGATTGTAACCGACACCGTATGCTGCTCAGGTTACAAGGAAAAACTTCAAAATCTTGAAGTCGTGCAGTCCGCAGAACTAGCCTCCGGTATTTTAAAAGCGATTATAAACAATGAATCATTAGGCAACCTTTTAAAACCCTTCAGCGCGAGGGAGTATTTTGGGACTAAATGATTTAAGAACTCTTACTGCGTTCCATTTCTTCCAATTCCCTAAAGGCG
>NZ_BDHE01000234.1:0-639 GCF_054786175.1 Treponema sp. R8-4-B8 | reverse complement strand
TGGTACTGTTGACTGCGTATCTGTTTGGTTTGTTGTTATTGACATCTTGTTCTCGTTCTCGTCGTCAGCGTTTGGTTGATACGTTCGGTTATGCGATCTATGATAGGCAAGAGCTGCTAAACGAAGTCTGTAGATTAAAACATCTTGTAATGAAATTAGAAAGCGAGGGTCAAGTTGGTACGATTGCTCTCTAGATTGAGAGATATTCTTATGAAAAAACTAATAATAAATATAAACCCGTAGAAAATGTATTTCCTATTACTAATCCGTTTAGAAGTTCTAGAACTGTTCAAAAGGCTTTAAAAATAATTAGTAAAAAAGATTAAATGAGGATATGACTGCAGTGAAATTAAAAAAATATTTGCTGTGACTTTAATGTTGTCTGTGTTCTTGTCTGGCTGTCAGAGGAAGGTTATAACAGGCATTTCTAAAAATGAAAATGATGTTTCAACTTCAACGAATACTCCTGCTCCAGAGCCTACTCCTACTCCGACAGATGTGTATAAGAGACAGGTTGCGAACTTCGTTCGCTTTTACTGTTTTTTTTGCGTCTTTTTTAAGACGGCTTTTGACTATTTATACATCACAGACGTTATCTAAATGTCGTGCAAGCCTATAAATATATAATACATTTTTAAG
>NZ_BDHE01000233.1:0-638 GCF_054786175.1 Treponema sp. R8-4-B8 | reverse complement strand
TCTTGGAAATCTTCTTGGTGTGATTACGGCAAAAATAATGCCGATTGCTATGAATACGGCAGGTTGTACGATTGGAATACCGCGCTTAGCGTCTGCCCAACGGGGTGGCATTTGCCTAACCGAAAGGAATGGCAGGGGTTGGTTAATTATGCGGGCGGTAAAGATGTTGCTGGCAATAAATTGAAATCGACAAGCGGTTGGTACAGTGATTTTAGGGGGCCTAAGGTGTTGACGGCAAGCGGTTGGTACTGTCTCTTATACACATCTAGATGTGTATAAGAGACATGGGTATGATGATGCTTCCGCCGGCAATGATATCCATGCCGTTCAAGATAATACTCTTTGTGATGGTCGACGGGTGGCATTTGATTGTCAGGGAGTTGATAATGTCGTTTAGGTGATTAGGATTGAAACATTAAAACAAGGTGAAGCGAATGGATCCTCTAACAGTCGTAGACATCGGACGCGAGGCGTTGATCATAACGCTCCTGCTCTCAGGCCCTATGCTATTAGTCGGGCTGGCCTTGGGGGTGATAATAGGCATATTCCAAGCCGCGACCCAGACTCACGAAGCCACGCTCAAGTTCATTCCTAAATTCTTGGGACTATTGCTGGCGCTTCTGCTGTTCATGCCGTGG
>NZ_BDHE01000232.1:0-640 GCF_054786175.1 Treponema sp. R8-4-B8 | reverse complement strand
CTCTTCATTTCTTCTTCCATTGCATTTGGGTTTGCAAAAAGCAAATTATCTCTTATGGTTCCTGTGAACAAAAAAGGTTCCTGCTCCAAAAAAACAAAATTGGATGTTCGCTCAATGGGTTCGCTGCTTGGCAAAAATCCAGCAATGGTATTTGCCAAAAGCGTTTTGCCCGTGCCAGAAGGAGCCGAGAGAATCAGGGCATCGCCTTTGTTTAGGGTTATAAAATTTGAACTTAAATTTTTCCTCTCTATTAGAGGGGTGGCAGCGTAGCTGACGTGGTGTGCCGTAGGAGAATTAAGTCTTTCGGATGCTGTTTTGGATAGGGCACTTTGCAAAGCTATGGATGGCAATTCTTGCAAGAGTTCAAAGGCGGATAGGGTTCCCAGCAAAATTCCAACCCACACGGGAAAGGAGTAACTGCTCTGACCAATGTAGAACATTCCCGCTAGGCATAAAAAAGGAACAGTTATTGAAACCATTTCTGCAAGACAATAAATTGCATAAGTTTTTTTTCTCTTTTCTTCTTCTGCATTCCCCAAATTTTCCCAGGTATTTAAAATTTTCCCGAAAATTCCCCAAGATTTTTTTTCTGCCATTCCTTGTGCAACAGAAAGAGAAAACTCGCTGAACTCCTCGTTAG
>NZ_BDHE01000231.1:0-641 GCF_054786175.1 Treponema sp. R8-4-B8 | reverse complement strand
CCCGACCCGACAAAAAGCGGTTACGACTTCGATTATTGGTTTAATGTAGCAAACAGCGCCACAGGCGATACCGAATGGGATTTTGATACAGCCGTAACCGCAAACATTACGCTCAAGGCAAAATGGAATGAAACCGACACCACGCAACCCACCGCCCCGACAGTAAGCGTAGCCAACGCCACGAAAACGGAAACGCTTGCGGCGAATTTGAGCGTAACATTAAGCGGGACAGTAACGAAAGGCACAAACGAGATACAGACGAAGGAGTGGGCGCTCAAGAGCATGACCGTAAGCGGAGTAACGCCGGTATTTGCGGACAAGACGGCATTGGAAACAACTGTAACAGGCATAAAGAAAGCCGGAACGTATGTATTTGAACTCAAGGCAACGGACACAGCCGGGTTAGAAGGGACAGCGACAGTAACGGTAACAGTGAATGGGTATACGGTTACAACAAGTGTAACTGTTAATTCTAACTCTTTTTCGTCAACCCCCGGAACAAGTTTGGATTTTACTCCGAGTTATAGTAATGTGAGTAACGCTGTTGATTTTACAACCAGTGTTATTAACAGTTGTCTTACATATACAATTACTGTTGTAAATCATGATGGTTCTTATACCAATACATGGAATAGTACTGA
>NZ_BDHE01000230.1:0-641 GCF_054786175.1 Treponema sp. R8-4-B8 | reverse complement strand
TATTCTTATTGCATAATAAAAACTATCATGTTATAATAATGCACTATACATTTTTTTTGTCAACAAAATGCATTTTTAAGGAGTAAATATGGCAATCGGAGTACCGGG
The DNA here is from genome assembly GCF_054786175.1 of Treponema sp. R8-4-B8. Classification (NCBI taxonomy): domain Bacteria; kingdom Pseudomonadati; phylum Spirochaetota; class Spirochaetia; order Treponematales; family Treponemataceae; genus Treponema; species Treponema sp. R8-4-B8. The sequence goes on along the minus strand of NZ_BDHE01000230.1, from coordinate 533 downwards.
AATTGACGAAAACATCTTTCAGGATCTATTTGAAGGTGATGTGGAGGTTTTTAAGTCTGTATTACATTCATTTATCGATAAAACGCCTTCAGTTTTACAGAAACTTTCCCTTGTTTCAAAGGAAAACTTGGCGGACTATGCCACCACCGTTCACGGCTTAAAGGGCGCCTGTGCGACAATATGCGCCGAAGAGGCGAGAAAAGCGGCTTTTAGCCTGGAACAAAAGTCCAGAGCCGGCGATTTAAACGGGGTGTTGGCGGAAAACAATGCTTTTATAAAATCCGTAGAAGAATTATTGGTCAATTTACAAAACTGGTTCAAGAGCCATTAGAAACAGTCTTGTTCATAAATAGTTTCTCTTGTCGGTTTTAAAGAAAAAAGGGGTAGTTTTATGATGAAAATAAGCAAGCGTATTATATATACAATGCTTGTTTTAGTGCTTTTTTTGACTGCATTTTCAGGATGTAAAAAAACTTCCAAAGAACAGACTAATATAGAAGTTGAGACATTTTCATTCAGGGATATACCCGGCA
>NZ_BDHE01000229.1:0-643 GCF_054786175.1 Treponema sp. R8-4-B8 | reverse complement strand
CCCTGCCTAGCCTGCTCAAGAGCCTTGCCCATAAGCTCTGGGGTAATTCCTTTTATTTTAATGTCCATTTGGAATGGGGTAATTCCCGCTTCCGTTCCGGTCACGTTAAAATCCATATCTCCAAGATGGTCTTCTGTGCCGGTTATATCCGATAGTATTTCAATTTTCCCGCCTTCTTTAACGGAACCCTTTTCCGATATTAAACCCATTGCAATGCCAGCAACCGGACCGCTTATTGGAACTCCGGCATCCATCAGCGAAAGGCTGCCTCCGCAAACCGAAGCCATTGAAGAAGAGCCATTGGATTCCATAATTTCCGATACAACGCGGATTGTGTAGGGGAAGCCTTCTGGCGTTGGAAGCACAGCATTGAGCGAGCGTTCTGCCAAATGCCCGTGCCCAATTTCGCGCCTGGACATGCCCAGCTTTTTTACTTCGCCAACAGAATATGGAGGGAAGTTATAGTGGAGCATGTAGCTTTTGGTAACATCGCCTTGCAGAGTTTCAATATGCTGCTCGTCGTTTTTTGTGCCAAGCGTGCAGGTGACTAGCGCCTGAGTTTCTCCGCGCTGGAAAATTGCGGACCCGTGGGAACGCGGCAAAATTCCAAGCTGGATTTCAATATCGCGAATATCCGTTGCTT
>NZ_BDHE01000228.1:0-642 GCF_054786175.1 Treponema sp. R8-4-B8 | reverse complement strand
TGGTAGACGGAGAGTTCCACGCCCAAATCGCGCAACAGTTCGGTGCGCCCGCGCTCCATGTAGCGCAGGTAGTTGGCGTAGTACACTACGTTGCCGCAGTCGGTATCCTCATAGTAGACGCGAATTGTTAACTCGTTGATTTTTTTCATGATAAATCCTCGATATTAATAAGAATGTTATTGATTTTCTTCAAGGTTATACTCCTGAGATGTGTATAAGAGACAGAGTACAACCAAGACTTCGGCAAAAACGTGACGCGCTTCTCAAAGACGGCCGAAAGCCTGATCGCCGCTTACGATTACCCCGGAAACATCAGGGAGCTGGAAAACATCATAGAACACGCCGTGGTGATGGCCGAAGAAAACGAGATCACGGAACGGGATTTGCCGGAGTCCATGTTCGCGAACCGGCTACTATTAGCCGGTCCCGACGCTCGGACTAACGCCGGCGCATATACCGGAGACAGAATAGCCACGCTCGCGGAAGTAGAACGCGAACACATAAAATTCGTGCTGGCAGCCTCAAACCGCAACTACACGGAGGCCGCGAAGACGCTGGGGATATCGCGGTCTACGCTGTGGAGAAAGATTAAGGAGTATAACCTTGAAGAAAATCAATAACATTCTTATTAATATCGAGGAT
>NZ_BDHE01000227.1:0-643 GCF_054786175.1 Treponema sp. R8-4-B8 | reverse complement strand
CCAGCCCCATAGGGGCGCTGAGCATGTACACAAAGTACGTAAGCGCCGTAATCCCCACCAACGGTCTCTTATACACATCTAGATGTGTATAGGAGACAGCTGTTTTCCTATCGCTATTATTTGATTGTCGTCCACCGCGCCGCTGCGGTCATATATGTGCGCTTTGACTATCCGGTCCAGCACGTCCTGATCGCGGGTTACCGCTATGAAGCGCCCGTCGTTCACGAAGGCCTCTTGGATTTTGGTGACAAGAACTTTGAGGGTGTTGCGTTTCTGGGCCGGCTCGTCTCCTACGGCTGCGACCGCGACCTTGAGCTTAGGCGCTTGCTGGGCGGAAACGGCGGAGCACGACAATAGCAGCGCGGCTATAAAAAAAGTCAGCTTTTTCACCGAAAAAACCTTTCTTTGCGATATGGCAGGCAATCAAAAATCAAGAACGGTTCCCGCGGCGCGGAAGCCGCAACGCCGGAGCCTTCCTGTATAAAACTACCTTGGTAATATAGCTGTCTCTTATACACATCTAGATGTGTATAAGAGACAGCTACCAAAGAGAGCCGGGCGCGCCGAACCTGATAGTGACATCCGGCGCGGGAACATGGGGGCCGTCTATGAGGATAGGGACTGATTGCGAGGTTGTCAGCAT
>NZ_BDHE01000226.1:0-644 GCF_054786175.1 Treponema sp. R8-4-B8 | reverse complement strand
TTCTTTGTAGCGTCTAATATATCTCCGAATTTGCCAAACTCAGTTCGTACTGCCGCAAGAACATTCCATATTTCATTTGTTCTTTTTTCAACAGCCAAACTGCGAAAGCCCATTTGTAAACTATTTAAAAACGCAGATATTGTGGTTGGACCCGCTATTGTAATTTTATATGTATTTTGCATTGTTTCAAATAAATTTGGTATCCTTAACACTTCGGCATATAATCCTTCAAACGGTAAGAACATAATCGCAAACTCGGTCGTATTCGGCGGATTTACATACTTTGTATGTATATCTTTCGCGAAATTTTTAATTTTTGTTTCTAATTCTTTTTTTGAACGTTCAATTATATTTATATCTCCGCTGTCATAAGCGTCCATAAGAGATTCATAGTCTGCTGTTGGAAATTTTGAATCTATTGGAAGCAAAACAAATTTATCAGAATCATTTTTACTCGGTATTTTTATCGCAAATTCCACATTTTCCCTGCTTCCTTCTTTTGTTGGAACATTTTGGGTGTACTGATGCGGCGCGAGAAGTTGTTCAAGAATCGCTCCAAGCTGATATTCTCCAAGAACTCCCTTTGTTTTAACATTTGACAGAACTTTTTTTAAATCTCCAACGCCATTAGCTAAATTTTGCAT
>NZ_BDHE01000225.1:0-646 GCF_054786175.1 Treponema sp. R8-4-B8 | reverse complement strand
ATATATTTTAAAAGATGACAGCATAGAACAAAAACACCGTCCCCGTCACGACGGCCGTCTTCCCATGATTTTGTCAAAAGAGGAGATCAGCAAAATCTTTTCTTTAGAAAAAAATCCCAAACACCGTCTCTTGTTGATGCTTGTCTATTCGTCCGGTCTTCGCGTCAGCGAAGTTGTCGCTCTAAAAAAAGAACACATTGATTTATCCCGCAAAGTAATTTACATTCGTCTCGGCAAAGGCAGAAAAGACCGCAGTACTCTTCTTTCCGAAAAAGCCGCCCAATATATTGTTGAGTACTATAAAATTTTTAACATTGACAAATGGGTTTTCCCCGGCCAACCCGCATCAAAACATTTATCGATTCGTTCAGCCCAATGCATTTTTGACAAAGCCGTCCGCCGCGCCGCTATTCCCAAAGAAATCTCAATTCACGGTCTGCGCCACACTTTTGCCACTCACCTTTTAGAAAGCGGCACTGACATTCGCTATATTCAAGCTCTTTTAGGTCACGCTAATCTTCGTACAACAGAACGCTACGCTCACGTCGCTCGTCGCAATGTTTTGAACATAACGAGTCCACTTGACACGATACCGTGAATTACGGTATTAATACTTAACTTGCGTAATACTCCAGTTTTTCGCATT
>NZ_BDHE01000224.1:0-648 GCF_054786175.1 Treponema sp. R8-4-B8 | reverse complement strand
CTCGTCCATTTTTTTTGCGCGGGAGAGGACCTGTCTCTTATACACATCTAGATGTGTATAAGAGACAGCCATAACCTTCGTGATGATCAGTTTCTGCTCCGACAAACATCAAAGCGTCCTAAAATCAATCCGCGACGCGCTGCTCAATCCAATCATACTAGCGTCTATCGCCGGGATACTCTACGCGCTCTGCGCCGATCTTTTAGGTTTCGGCGAGGGCAGCGGCAGACGCCTGCCGGCCGTCGCGGGAGAGCTACTGGGGGTATGCGAGACCGCGTTGAAAACAGTAGGGACGATGGGCATATCGTTGGCGCTTATAGCCGTGGGTGGAAAGCTCCGATTCCGGTTCTTCGGGAAAAACGTGCTGCCGCTGGTACTGTCTACGGCGGGGAAGCTGGCGTTACTGCCTTTTATCGCGCTACTGATAATGCGCAACTTCTTCCCCCAAGCCGACCCTGCGGTGACGGGTTCCGCGGTGCTGCTGATGGTGACTGTCTCTTATACACATCTAGATGTGTATAAGAGACAGGCTTAGACCTATCCCTGCGCCTTCAGCAAAAGATGTCATTCAACATGATACAGTCGCTGAAGCTTTTGCAGGTCAACACTTTGCAATTGGAGCAGATGCTTCAAACCGAGCTTGAGCAG
>NZ_BDHE01000223.1:0-652 GCF_054786175.1 Treponema sp. R8-4-B8 | reverse complement strand
TGACGAAGTGGAAGAAGATGAAGAAGAAGAAGAAGATGAAGAGGAAGAGATTATTAATATTGATTCTGAGGAGTGATGGGCGTACTGTTGGAACTGGAGCATACCGTTAATATTTTTCACGCTATGAGATGTCAAAAAGTTTATTATCCTTTACTGAACGTATAGGAGGAGTTGCGATGCCGAGAATGACAGAAGAAGAAGCTTGGGCTCTTGACGAGGAAGTAACAAAAAATCCGCCTCGTGTAGATCCTTCAAAAGCCCGTCATGTATCCCGAATGGTAGCCATAGATGATTTTTCCGCTGAATACCTTATGTCTGTTTCCACTGTAACACATAAAACGCCGTCTGAAATTATCGGCGAAATGGTACGAGAACGGGCTGCCGCTTCATAATGATAGAAATTGAAAAGATATGATTTCTAAGACACACTGCAACGTACAGGCAATGCCACACTACACGATGTATGCCCAAGGAATTTATTCAGTACAGGCGGGCAGGCTGCGCACGCTGTAAAAACTTCGGAAGAACCCGCCTACGAGCCTTCCGGCGACTAAATAGCAGTGGGTAGAAAGCTTTATCTAGGGTTCGTCGCCGGACGTTTATTCTCTGAATTTTCTTTGTTTTATTACAAAGTCTCTACGGCGGGGAATTC
>NZ_BDHE01000222.1:0-652 GCF_054786175.1 Treponema sp. R8-4-B8 | reverse complement strand
TGTACAGTTAGCCGGATTAGCGTTTATCGTTGTCGGAACATTTTTGCTGCTTAAGTCTGTCGATAAAGAAAATATAAACTATTTGCAATTATTCTTCGCGTGCCTCTGTTTTGCGCTGACCGTCGGTTGCCGCCCGAATATGGTTTTAATATCCATCCTCGTTCCGGTGCTTCTGTGGAAACGCAGATCTTGGAAATTGGCTCTGTTTATCTCTATTCCGTACATTATTGTTGCAATACCGCTATGCATTTATAATTACATCCGCTTCGACTCTATTCTTGAATTCGGACAAAAATACTGTATCGCGCTTATCAACGGGACAGCGGTCAGTTTATTGAATCTATTAGGAACTATTCATAGGATGTTCATAACATTTCTACATTACCTCTTTCGTCCATACATCTATTCCTTGCATTTCCCTTTTGTTGAACTTGTTCCGCCAAAGGGCCTTATTACGTCTGTCCCCGGTTTCTTATGGGGTTACAATAGCGGCGGCGGATTAATAAACTTTCCGATACTCTTTTGCTTAGCTTATTTGTTTAAGAATATATTTAACAAGGATAAGCCTGACGGTTTACGCCCTGTCTCTTATACACATCTAAAGCGAACCGCGCCTCAGGCATATACTTTTTGACTAAAAACCGCCACAATA
>NZ_BDHE01000221.1:0-655 GCF_054786175.1 Treponema sp. R8-4-B8 | reverse complement strand
TAAGCGCCGACACTTTCATGGACGACACCCGCCCCTTGAACGCTCTTAAGGAAAAAATTAAGGATACTCTGCAAGCGTCAATCTCGATCAGCCCGAGGGTGGAATTGCACGAAAGCGGGAGTTTGCCTATTTCTGAGGGGAAAGCGGTAAGGGTGAAGGATACAAGGCCTAAGGATGTGTAGGGGTTTTACGGGAAATTTTCACACGCAGAACACAAAGGAATGAAGAACACAAAGAGAGAATAAAGGTTGTTGTAAGCAAGCTGAGTTTGACAACCTCACGATAAGATAACGTACATAGAGGCGGAGCAATGCTTTGATGCTGCCTTTTTAGCTCCCAGCTTACCTTTTTGTGAAATTATTATTATTTACTGAAAATATTACCAATTTATTCAATAGCCAGAGGTTTCAAATTAGGCTTGGAAACAGGTTGAATTCATTAAATTTATTGATTAAACTAATTGTAGAAGCTTATGGTCATTCAGGAAAAATTAATAATAAAGAATTTCTTCACTATTAAAGACTTTGAATGGGATGTTAAAGGATTTAATATCCTTACTGGCGGCATGGCATCAGGTAAAAGTCTTGCTTTAAAACTTCTATATTTTTGCGAGCAGGTTTTTCATAAAACTATTTTTGAAACAACTATTAATAAA
>NZ_BDHE01000220.1:0-655 GCF_054786175.1 Treponema sp. R8-4-B8 | reverse complement strand
TATGCTCATTTGTTTTCCATGGCTACATCTGCCAACGTACGGGCAACGGATACTTGTTTAAAGAATATCAGCACATCGCCTTCTTCTATATTATCGTAGCCTCTAAGACCAATGCCGCATTCAAGTCCGGTTTTAACAGAAGAAACATCGTCTTTCACGCGTTTTAGAGACTGAACCTTTGTTAAGCCAAGCTCAACGCCATCTCTGTAAACGCGAACTTGAGATTCTCTATCCACTTCGCCGCTTTTTACCATGCAGCCGGCAATCAAGCCAACTTTTGGTATTTTGAACACCTGGCGAATTTCTGCCTCGCCTGTTACTTCTTCTTTATTAACAGGTTTTAGCAAGCCTTCTATTGCGCCCTTTATTTCTTCTATAACATCGTATATAACGCGGTAGGTTTTAATTTCAACACCCTCTTGCTCCGCAAGTTCTCTTATGGAATGAGATGGCATTAAATGGAAGGCAACTATAATTGCATTGGAAATGGAAGCTAAACGCACGTCGTCGTCGTTAATTGCGCCAACGCCTTTGCGAACAATTTTGATTTTCACTTCGTTGTTTGAAAGGTTGGTCAAAGACTCTGCGAGTGCCTCGCAAGAACCTGCAACATCGGTTTTTATCACAAGGTTGAGTTCAGATATTTTGCCGGATT
>NZ_BDHE01000219.1:0-656 GCF_054786175.1 Treponema sp. R8-4-B8 | reverse complement strand
AGTACAGGTTGAGATGACGGAAGACCTATTCTCGGACGAGCTAAAACGCATAGAGCAAAAAGAGAAAGAGATAGAGCATCAGTTAAAAGAATCTCTATTAGTCCACAGCCGGGTAAAATTAGTCGAACCCAAAAGCATAGCGAGGAGCGAGGGGAAAGCTAAGAGGATTGTTGACAAGAGGAATATTTGATTTTGACTCACTAGCGTCCCACAGCTTTTGATGTTTTTGCATTTTTTTAAAGATAAATCTTTTTAGATCTTTTTAAATCTTTTTAAGACGAAAGGCGCTACGCGCCTTTCATAGATAAATGCGGGGTAAACCCCGCATTTTCAATCAAAACAAAGCCGCGCGGCCGCCCGATGTTTTGACGTTATCTTTTGATTGAAGTTCGGGGGTTTACCCCCGAACTATCTATGGAAGGCGAAGCCTTCCGTCTAAAAAAGAATTTAAAGATTTTGACTTTATCTGTTGGTGTACTACACGTAATATGTGTTAATTAGGTATATCGTCAAAAATGGCTTTTTGAGGTTGTTTAAGGCTGTCTCTTATACACATCTGTTACGACATCGGCAACGGTTTTGCGATGGGTCTCGGTTTTTACACCGCGTATCAATGCGTACGTGAGAACGGCGATATACGGAACCAGACCGCGATT
>NZ_BDHE01000218.1:0-657 GCF_054786175.1 Treponema sp. R8-4-B8 | reverse complement strand
GATCGTGAAGTTCTTCGCCCGCAGACGCGCGTTGAAATCATCAAGGCCGAGATAAACGGCGTTTGCGCCGGAGTCTACGGCGGCGTGAAATGATTCACGGCTTCCGGCTGGAGCCAATACTGTCTCTTATACACATCTTGGATGGCGGAAAACCTGAATTATCAGCCGCAGACCGGCAATTCTTGGTGTTACAAAGACAGCGCTTCCTATTGCGATAAATACGGCAGACTGTACGATTGGAATACCGCGAAGCAAGTCTGCCCCAAAGGGTGGCATTTGCCGGATACGTGGGAATGGAAGTCGTTGGTTGTGTTGGTAGACGTAGCCGGCGGCGGAAAAGCTGGCACGATGCTGAAAGCGAAGAGCGGTTGGGAAAAACTCTCGGACGAAACAAACGGCAACGGGACGGACGACTACGGCTTTTCGGCCATGCCCGGCGGTTGCCGCAATAATCGTGACAAATCGTATGCCGTCTTCTGCTTGAAAAAAAAAATCAAGGAAAAAATATAAAGGAAAAAAGAGTCACTTTATCATACTATGATAACTCAAATAGGTTAAGTTAGAAGATAATAGAGTGCAATAAATTTTATAATAATTGCGTAGAAAAAAACATAGTACAATCAGGAGGAATAAAAACGAAGACATAGACGAAGATGT
>NZ_BDHE01000217.1:0-657 GCF_054786175.1 Treponema sp. R8-4-B8 | reverse complement strand
TCGGCACGTCTTTGCCAAGCGCCGGGCCCGCCCCGCCGCCGCACCCGCCGACGGCAGCCAGCGCGGCTCCGGCGCCGAGCAGCTTCATAAAACCGCGGCGGTCGATGCCGACGCTGTCGGAAACGCCGCTATCGACCGTATCTTCCATAATATAAGCTCCAAAATCTGAAATTCCGGCGGAAATCGATTAACCAATCTGTGAGACTGTTGCAAAATCGGTGTAAACCACTAAGACGTTGAAATCACCGTCATTGCGGGCTTGACCCGCACCGTGTTTATCGCGGCGAAGCCAATCCCCTATTATGCAAGGAGATGGCGGATCAAGTCCGCCATGACAGTTAAATCAGACTAAATCAGTTTACACAAAATCTGAAACTGTCTCTTCCTTATTATACCATGTTGATTTGAAGGGTCGCAACCTAACATTGTTATAAAATACATCGCGGCGGCCGCTGTGTCAATTTTTTTTCGCTATAATCCTCCCCACCCCCTCCGTGAACTGTCTCTTATACACATCTAGATGTGTATAAGAGACAGGTTCAGCTCCTCCAAAAGCTCCCGCATACGAATTTTGCGCTGCTTAGAACTCATCCGCTGATATTCCAGCACCGCCATCAAATTGTCCGCCACAGAAAGTTTGCGGAAGACCGACGGTTC
>NZ_BDHE01000216.1:0-658 GCF_054786175.1 Treponema sp. R8-4-B8 | reverse complement strand
ACGCTCAGAGTCGGGCATTAGTGGAAGTCGCTAATGAAAATCTAGGGTCTCAAGTGAGAATTGGCAAACAGTACGCCCTGTTCATCGCCATAGACACATACAGTAAATGGCCGCCCCTTAAAAAACCCGTGTCGGACGCGAAAGAAATTAAAGATATTCTGCAAAGAGACTATTTTATAGACGAAGTAATTGAACTGCACAACAACAACGCCACTAAACAGAATATTATCAGGACATTTAACAATTTGCAGTCAAAACTGGACACACATGATTCCTTGTTTATTTATTACGCCGGACATGGGCACCTTGACAAGAATTCGGATTCTGGTTTTTGGATACCTGTGGACGGCGGGATTGACGTATATTCTCAGGAAAACTGGCTTCCCAACAATCAGATTCGAGGCTTAATCTCGCGTTTTAAAACGATTCATATATTTATTGTTTCCGACGCTTGTTTTTCAGGAGATATTATTGATACTACCCGCGAAATGCTTCCAGAGATCAACAACGCGTATTATCGCAAGGCTTACACGTTAATAAGCCGCCAGGTGCTTACTTCGGGTTCCATTGAAGCCGTTCCCGACCAGTCTGAATTTTCAACCGCCATGATAAATTTCCTGCGGAAAAACACGTCCCATTTGCTTGCTCCTCTGGAAAT
>NZ_BDHE01000215.1:0-659 GCF_054786175.1 Treponema sp. R8-4-B8 | reverse complement strand
GGAGGTACTATGAAAATTATTATCGGCAACGGAGAACTCACCGCAACATTGGCGCAAAATTCTTCAACAGAAGCGTTAAAAGAAATGCTTAAAGCAGGCCCTATAACAATTAATATGCGCGATTACGGAAATATGGAAAAAGTCGGCGGATTGGGAAGAAGCCTGCCTACAAATGATGAACGGATTACCACCGCACCCGGCGACTTGATACTGTATCAAGGGAATTCACTCGTGATTTATTATGCGCCCAATACATGGAGTTTTACCAGACTTGGAAAGATTAATATTGTTACGCAAGAAGAATTAAAAAAGATACTTGGCACAGGAGACGTAACGGTAATATTGGAGATTGCAGATAAATAACAAACGTATATGACATCAGAATTTTATAGAGTACCTTAACACCCAATCACTACTACAGGGAGCGTGATAAAAAGCCTATGGCTTTGCAAAATTGCATGTTTGTTGTGTACTAATTATTAATTTTTAATTACCAAACCTTTGGTTTCCCTTCCGCACTGGCGGCAGCCTAAAGGCCGCCTTGCTTTTATTACAGACAGCGGCGTTTATTGGTGCTACGCTGTGTGGCATTATTCATCAAGAGGGGAACCTTCGCCGCTTTGCGGCTCGGTTGAGGATCCACACGGCTACGCCGTGCG
>NZ_BDHE01000214.1:0-659 GCF_054786175.1 Treponema sp. R8-4-B8 | reverse complement strand
TTGAAAAAAATCAGCGATGTGCTGAATATGCTGTAACCAAGCAAGGCATATTATGGCTGAATCCAATGACATAGAAGATTTCCCTTATTACAAAGAGCTTGACAAAAACCAATTTTACGCTATATACAAGGATTTTGTGGCGGATGTGAAAAAAATTCTGGACTTGCTTAAAATAGACAGAAAAGATGTTTATGTTGTTAGCCCAGCCATCAGCAACACCCCGGTAAAGATTTTGGTTGGGCGGGTTGAAAAGAGAAAGATTTACTTTCACATATTCCACAGGCTTAAAATGGATGAGCTTAATGATGCGGCTTTTTACTGCTTTTGGATATTGAAGCTGCAACCGTTTAAGCATAAAGATGAAAATTACGACAATCATAGCTTAAACGTACATATAGCTTTGTTTTTCCTTTTGCAGGTGGCATGTAAATACGCCAAGCAGCAAAATTACACAATTGGCATAACAAGCAAGGGAATCAATAATTTTTCAGTAGATTTGGTATTTTAGAAGTAAATGTTAAAACTGACAATGAACCTATCGGCATAGTATTGGGAACATATAAAGATAAAATTATGGTTGAGTATGCAATAGATAATATTACTAATAAATTATTTGTAAGCAAATATCAACTTTATTTACCTAATAAGGAAGAGTTGGA
>NZ_BDHE01000213.1:0-665 GCF_054786175.1 Treponema sp. R8-4-B8 | reverse complement strand
GGACGCGGCGCTTATTCCGGTATCAAGCCCGTAAATAGGAATATTATTTTCACGTAACAATTTTTCAAAATCGGGAGCGGGAGCGAAAGCTCTATCGCAAAAAAGATTATTTTCGCTATTCATGCGGTTGTAAATAATACGCATGGCCTGGTTTCCCATCCCTATTTCATAAAGGTCAGGGAACGCCATTATCGCGCTTAAATCGTTATCTGAAAGTTTTTTATTCGCGGCAAGACGCCCGTATTCTCCGCCAGTATAACGCTCTGGTTTTTCCACATTTAAAAGAAGTCCGCCTAATTCTTTTATCGGGTCCACATACCTTACGGCAGGCATTAACGGTTATACCTTCTTATGTAAATGCTCAAAACAATTCCAATGCCTATCATAGAAGTCAAAACGGATGAGCCTCCGTATGACATAAACAAGAGCGGAAGACCGGTAATCGGCATAATTCCCATTGTCATTCCGACGTTAATAATAAAATGAAAGCTTATCATTCCGGCAAGACCCGCGCAAAAATATTTCGCGAAAGGATCAATAACCGTCTTCATTGTCAATAATAATCTGTAACATATAAACAGAAAAAGCGCGAAAACTAATATTCCCCCGATAAAACCCGCCTCTTCTGAAAATATGGAAAAAATAAAATCTGTGCTTTGTTCAGG
>NZ_BDHE01000212.1:0-665 GCF_054786175.1 Treponema sp. R8-4-B8 | reverse complement strand
CGCCTATCCCAATTCCTTTGACCTTATTTTTATGGACATTCACATGCCCGGCGTTGACGGCTATGAAGCCACAAAACTTATCCGCGCCTTTGACCACCCAAGAGCGAAAACAGTCCCTATAATAGCCATGACAGCTAACGTTTTCCGCGAGGATGTGGAACGCTGTCTTGCAGCCGGCATGAATGACCATGTAGGGAAACCGTTGGATTTTGGGGTAGTGTCTTCAGTACTAAAAAAGTATTTAATAGATAAAACTGTTAATTAATTTTTTTAAATTGGAGTGGAAAGCAGTGACAGTGAGAAGTGAGCAGTGAGCAATGAGCAATGAGCAGTGTTTTTGTTCGTTATCTGCGCGTGAAATAACACGCTGCGCTTGCTAACGGCAACACTTCTCACTGCTCACTACTCACTATTCACTTCTCACTTCTCACTTCTCACTTCTCACTTCTCACTATCCTCTACTCTACTTTAAACAGTGACACCTCTTTAACCAAAAGATTAATGCTCTCCCTGTTTTTCACGGTTATGTCGTTTACCATGTTTACGGCTTCGTTGATCTGTTCCGCTCCTAACGCTATTTCGTTGATGCCTCCGGTAATCTCCTGAGTTACATTTTCAAGATTCCTGCTCTCCCTTATTACCTCACGGCTGCCTTGAAGCATCTG
>NZ_BDHE01000211.1:0-665 GCF_054786175.1 Treponema sp. R8-4-B8 | reverse complement strand
CCGCAAGCTCGCTCAGTTTTTCCTGCGACGTGCAAAATTCCTTAATCGTGTGGTTGGCTTTATCAAGCGCCTGTATCATCAGCTCTTCGCTTACTTCTTTCGCGCCGCCTTCCACCATAGTGATGCCGTCTTTAGTACCGGCGACAATGATTTCCATTGTGGAATTTTCTATTTGTTCATAAGTGGGATTCACGACAAGCTCGCCGTCTATCTGGCACACTCGCACCCCGGCGACCGGCCCGTTAAATGGAATGTCAGAAATATGGACGGCGGCGGAAGACGCGATAATCGCTAAAATATCCGGCGGATTTATTTGATCGGTGGACAGGGTTGTCGGTATTAATTGAATTTCGCGCCCGAAGCTTTTGTCAAAGAGGGGGCGCATCGGCCTGTCGATAATGCGGGAGACAAGAATCTCCTTATCCTTTGGACGGCTTTCCCTTTTTATAAAACCGCCGCGAATCTTCCCCGCGGCGTAATATTTTTCGTTATAATCGACTGTAAGAGGCACATAATCCATGCCTTCTACCGGTTCATGTGATGAACAGACAGTGGCTATTACCGCCGACCCCGCGTATTGGGCAAAAACAGAACCGTTGGCCTGTTTTGCCATCCTGCCGGTTTCCAGAACTAAATCCTTTCCGGCGACTTGGAGCGTAACTTTT
>NZ_BDHE01000210.1:0-666 GCF_054786175.1 Treponema sp. R8-4-B8 | reverse complement strand
GTTAGAAACAGTCCGCCTAATGGCAAAAGAAGCCGCTTTTGGCGACCCCCGTTTCCCTCCGTTAAGACAGGATGAATTATCCCGACTGCACATCGAAATTTCCGCGCTTTCCCCGATGTCGCCATGCCCCGATCCAAGACAGGTAAAAGTCGGCGTTCACGGGATTTTATTAACAGGGCGCGGAAGGTCGGGGGTTCTTTTGCCTCAGGTGCCGGTGGAACAGGGCTGGAATCTTGACGAATACCTTGACTACATTTGCGTCAAAGCGGGCATCCGCAAGTAAAATTTTTTGTTCTTCTTTGGTTATAGTGAATTCCATGTCTTTATTATATTATAATATAGGTAGTTTTTTGGAACAAGGAACATGAGTAAAATAATAAAAATCGGCAATTTTCCCCATATTCGCCCTGTTTTTATAGGCGGAGATTACCCCGTGGCAGTTCAAACGATGTGGAAAGACCGCCTTTCTGTTTCGGATTTACAGTACGCGGTTGGCAAAATCGAGGCGCTTGGGGCGATAGGCTGCTCTCTTTTGCGCTTTGCCGTGCCTGATATTGAGTCCGCAGAAGCCCTCGGACGGCTTTCCGAGATGGTTTCTATGCCCCTTTGCGCTGATATTCATTTTGACCATAAAATCGACCTTCGCTGCATGGATTTTCCAGTGTC
>NZ_BDHE01000209.1:0-666 GCF_054786175.1 Treponema sp. R8-4-B8 | reverse complement strand
GTTTTGTCTCTCTCCTTCTCCTGCTGCCGTCCTACCACTTTTTCGAAGTAACTTAATTCCGTCTGTGCTTTTATGTGACCCGGTTCTAGTTGCAGACCGACCAATTTTTCGAGTAAACTGAATTCGCTTTTTGGCTGGACATGACCGCCCGCCCGTTGCAGACCGACCAATTTTTCGAGTAAACTGAATTGATTAAACGCACATTGTAAATAATGTTTTGGTTGCAGACCGACCAATTTTTCGAGTAAACTGAATTCTTATTCCGCTTCAGGCGGGCTGGTTAAAAGTTGCAGACCGACCAATTTTTCGAGTAAACTGAATTAAAACTCATTGACGATAAAATACAAAACCAGTTGCAGACCGACCAATTTTTCGAGTAAACTGAATTTCACCGCTTTATTTAGTTTATCTGTCTTTAGTTGCAGACCGACCAATTTTTCGAGTAAACTGAATTGATACATTATCTCGCTTACTATCTTGCTCGTTGCAGACCGACCAATTTTTCGAGTAAACTGAATTTTTTCGGTGATTTGGGAACAAGTTTTATGAATTGCGGAAGGACCACTTTTACGGGTAAAGTGTATATATCGGTAGTAGCGGTATAAGTAATAAGAAGTTGCGGACAGACAATTATTTGGAGTAAGTGGATTTTTTAGGAGAATAGCG
>NZ_BDHE01000208.1:0-666 GCF_054786175.1 Treponema sp. R8-4-B8 | reverse complement strand
ATCTTCAGAATCGGTTTCAACAGCGGCAGGCTCGTCGTGAATAATAATTGGCATTTTAGCGACAGGCGCGTTCTGTCGTGTATCGTTACGCACCCATTTTCTGATAACGGCGTCCATTTCCACTACGTCAATGGGTTTGGATATGAACGCCTGAAAACCGTGTTCGTAGAACATCTTGTCCGTTCCCTGTATGGCGTTGGCGGTCAGGGCGATTATCGGTATTTTTTTCGCGTAATCCGTGCCTAACGCCCGAATATAGCCCGCGGTTTCTATGCCGTCCATTCTGGGCATCATGTGGTCCATGAATATGGCGTTGTAAACAGGAGTACCTTGGCGTATCCTTTCAATCGCCTCCTGCCCGCTGCTTAAACAGTCAACCTGCATTTTGTATTTGCGTAAAAGGCCCGCAGCCACGTCCAGATTGGTCTGCATATCGTCAACTACCAGCACCTTGGCGTAGTCCAAATTGAGCCTTACCAATTTTTTTGTGGCAGTGCGTTTGCTGTCGGCGTAGCAGAAATTACGGAGTTTTTCCGCGACCTCCGCTCCAAGCGGTTTTTCGCTGACAAAGCCCTGCTTAAGGTGCAGGCTGAATGTCGAACCTTTGCCAAACTCGCTTTCCCTTTTAAGTTCCCCGTCCATCATTTCCACAAGTCTTTTGGTAAT
>NZ_BDHE01000207.1:0-675 GCF_054786175.1 Treponema sp. R8-4-B8 | reverse complement strand
GGAGTTTTTGCGATGCAGTTGTGGTTGGCGGCGGAACTTTCCGTGCCGACAACCCGCAATTAACGGTGAGGGATGCAAAAGGGGCAAACCCGCAAAAGATTATTTTCAGCAAAAGCAATTTCGGCGGCGGGACTTTTGAGGAAAATTGGAATTTTATGATGCAAAACTTCACAAAAAAAGGAATGCACCACGTTTTGATAGAAGCCGGGGCAAAATTTGCAGAAAATCTGTTTTCAATGCCAAACTCTTTTCACAAATTTCTGCTATGGACATCGCAGGTTAGGCTTGGCAAGGGACTGGCATACCCTGCCCGCAATTTCCCAAAAAATTTTGCTTTGAAAAAAACCTATATGCAGGGCATGGATTTTTGTTGCGAATTTGAAATTGGAACTAGTGGGGATTAGGTAACCCCTCACCAACTTCCCCACTAGCTATTTAATCACTTCTTTGGGCTGCTAGCTCTCATCCAGCCAAATTTCTGCTCGGCGTGGTAGCGCGTATAGTCTGCGTTTATGAACATTGGCACGCCTTCGTTATTCATGCAGCCCTCATAAGGCAAATCAACCCTGTCTATTTTTGCAATGAAAACGCCATTCCCAAAACGGCGGCCATCTTTGGAGAAGGGATAAATGTTAACATTTACCTTTACCAAGCCATTTGTGGTTAAAACATTCT
>NZ_BDHE01000206.1:0-685 GCF_054786175.1 Treponema sp. R8-4-B8 | reverse complement strand
CAGAGGACGAATATCTATCTTATTCTGCGTGGTTGAAAAACCTGCAATCTTACAAAGTTCCTGTTCTGTTTCATTAGATAAAGCAATAATATCATTTTTGCAAAGACTCATAACCAACTTAGCCGCAGGATGAGGTTTTTGCAGAGAAACCGCATCATCACCATGCAGTTGTTGCCGCATAGCTTCAGGGCGAGATACAAACACACCCTCATATTTGTATTTTCCCTTTGGTTGAGGAATCCGCCAAATATCTACCCTATAATAATCACCCGGCATATAGGCTTTATTTTTACAGGAATTAATAAAAACAGGTATTTGATCTTTTGGGAAATATCTAAGCGAATAAATCCCTGTTTTTTCGCTGAAACGGATCAACACATCTTGTAATTTCTGTCCTGTCTTAATTGGATGAGATTTTATAAATTTCTGAACTTGCTCCCTAATAATTGGATCGGCAATATTGGGAATGTCACGCTCGGAGAGGGATTCCAGAGGAGCGCGAGTTACCCATTTGTCCCGAAAAACATTGAGGTGTTTATATTTTTTCTGTATTAATGTTTTTGCTTTTCTAAATCCTTCCTTCTGAACCAAAAGAGCAATTTCTGTCTGTATTGCTTTTGGTACAATGCGATTTATTTCTTTTTCTACAAGATCCTCAGGAGCGATCTGTTCCAAATAAGAATGT
>NZ_BDHE01000205.1:0-696 GCF_054786175.1 Treponema sp. R8-4-B8 | reverse complement strand
ACGCTGGTTACGGGCAACCAAATGGGCGTCCTGCTTGCCGATTATATTTTCCTATCCCTTAAAGAATTGGGAAAACTTCCCAAAAACGCCGCGATGGTCAACTCCATTGTTACGACCGGAATGCAAAAAAAAGTCGCCGAGTATTACGGCGGCGAATGTCAGGAGTGCCTTACGGGCTTTAAATGGATTGCCGATGTCATGCGTAAGTGGGAACACGGCGAGCTTGGGGCTAAAACCTATGTCTTTGGCACTGAAGAAAGCTACGGCTACAACGTAGAGACGGAAGTCCGCGACAAGGACGGAGTTTCTGCGGCGGCGTTAACCGCGGAAATGACCCTCTACTGGCGCGGCAAGGGGAAAAGCCTTCTTGACCGCCTTAACGACCTTTATCATATTTGCGGTTATTGGCAGGAATTGGGAATTTCAAAGTACTTCAAAGGACCGGAAGGCCCTTCGATTATGAACGGTATAATGGAAGAATACCGCAAAAACCCGCCAAAGACTCTCGGCGGCATAAATATTGCGAAAGTCCGCGATATTAAAAACGGCGCGGACAATCTTCCGCCAAGCGACGTATTGCAGTTCTTCCTGACGGACGGCACTGTGGTAAGCGCCCGTCCAAGCGGCACCGAGCCTAAAATTAAATTTTACGCGACCTGCTGCGCCGAGGTTGGCAAAGGCGGTCTGGAAGAGGCA
>NZ_BDHE01000204.1:0-687 GCF_054786175.1 Treponema sp. R8-4-B8 | reverse complement strand
CCGTACATCAAGCGGTTCAAGGTGGAACAGTTCCAGTTGAACAAGGGTTACGCTATTGTTCCCGATAATTGCACGTTATTGAGACTGACGACCGATCCCGACGCGGTTGTTACGATAGAGTACAAGCCTAAGCCGCGGCTGAAAGTCTTGGAAGAGAACTTCAAAGTGAAGAACTTCTTGGTGAAGGGCGTCAAGGCCGGAGGGATTAGGCTGGCGAACAAGGAGATGAAGTCGGTGAGGATGGGTTGACATAGCGGGAATATTATAGATTCCAAAAACATAAAACCAAAGGACTTGCGTTATGGGTGACAGATACGGATTTATCAAGGCAATGACGGTAACGACGGCGCTTGTCGCGCTGTGTTTGAGCGGTTGCGGCAAAGGCGATGGCGGGGCGTCTAAAAAGTCCGAGCAGACGTCGGTGTCTGCCGCCGAAACCTCCGATATGTTGCTTGATTCGCGGGACGGTCAAAAATACCGTATCGTAAAAATCGGCGATAAAACGTGGATGGCGGAGAATCTCAAGCACATGACTTCCGTTCGCGAGTGCTACGGTAATGATGATTCAAATTGCGCCAATTATGGCGAACTATACAACCTGGCTCTTATACACATCTAGATGTGTATAAGAGACAGGCATTTGGGAGGACAGGCCGCCGTACTTAAAGATAAGATGTATACTGATGA
>NZ_BDHE01000203.1:0-691 GCF_054786175.1 Treponema sp. R8-4-B8 | reverse complement strand
CGTCCGTTATTTCGCAAATATTTGAATTGACGCCTTCCAGATCACAGGCGCTTCGGGATATCGAATACACGGCGTACCCTTTTTTATAAAACAATTCGGCGGCCGCGCGCCCAATACCCTTTGAACCACCCGTAATAACAACTACTTTTTTATCGCCCATTGACAGTAGTATATACTATTTTTCTTTGATATAATAGTGCTTATTCTTCATAAATAAGAGGCTTATATGAAAAATGATTTTATTAGTTCGCGTTTTATTCATTTATTTGAAAAATCCAGAACAATGAGCAGCA
Organism: Treponema sp. R8-4-B8; assembly: GCF_054786175.1. Taxonomy (NCBI): domain Bacteria; kingdom Pseudomonadati; phylum Spirochaetota; class Spirochaetia; order Treponematales; family Treponemataceae; genus Treponema; species Treponema sp. R8-4-B8. The sequence continues at coordinate 398 of NZ_BDHE01000203.1, read as the reverse complement.
TATACGAAGTAATGACGGGCGATCACCTTGATTCATACGCCAGCCAATGGCTTAATGACGCGGGAGATATTGTTTCAGTAACTTTTCGCACATTGGATGAAAATGTAAAGAGCATGGCGGTTTATTTGTCAAAAAAGCTCAGTAATTCTAAAAAAGGCTGTTTTGTCGGCGTTTCAATGGAAAATTCCCACCTTTGGCAGGTTTGTTTCTGGGCGTTGCTTATGGCCGGTTTCAAACCGGTGCTTATTGATATAAACCACAAAGAAGAAATGGTTGACTATATTATCAAAAGCTCAGGCGCCGCGGCTATTTTAGGCAATGACACGCTTGATTTAAAAAGTAAAATTATAAAAATTTCTCTTAATGATTTAAATTCAATAAAGGAAAAACCGGAATTT
>NZ_BDHE01000202.1:0-691 GCF_054786175.1 Treponema sp. R8-4-B8 | reverse complement strand
CGTCATTCACCGCCAACGCCCCCCCCGGACAGAAATCATTCTGCACGTCAATAATTAAAAGTAAAGTTTTTGAAACGTCTAAATGCATATTCCCTCCTTGTTTAGTAGGTAGTGGTTAGTAATTAGCAGTTAGTATTATTGTTAGTAAACTGATCTTGTTGCCAATACTCTTAGCTTACCAACAATAAAAAACTACCCACTGCTAACTGCTAACTGCTCACTGCTCACTGCTCACTATCCACACTACTCCGTAAACACTCCAATCTTGCGGAATTTCTGATACCGTTTTTCGGGCAAGCCTTTAAAATCTTCCTTTATCAGCTTATTAACGGTTTCAGTAAGGAACGCTTTTATGTTTTTTGCCGTCAAAGTGATGTCTTTCGCGGCCCCTCCTTCCGGTTCCTCAATAATTCTATCACAAACTCCAAAACGTTTCAGGTCTTCGGCGGTGATTTTCATCAGTTCCGCGGCCTCCCTTTCCCTTGAACCGTCTTTCCATAAAATAGAAGCGAAACCTTTGGGCGAAATTACCGAATAAAGGGCGTTTTCAAGCATGGCAAGTTCGTCGCAAACGCCAAGCGCAAGCGCTCCGCCAGAGCCTCCCTCTCCAAGAACTACGGAAATAACGGGAGTTTGGTCTTCGCCGCGCTCAGGGGCCGGACGGGGCGATTTCAGCCTCACGCGCGGCGTA
>NZ_BDHE01000201.1:0-698 GCF_054786175.1 Treponema sp. R8-4-B8 | reverse complement strand
TTTTGAGTATAAACGCGACTTGAGTCTTTTTACCCAAATCAAATTTAGATATGGACTTGGTCGGCTGTTTTCCGGTAACCTCGCCTGTTTTTCGAATCACTGGTAAATTTAATCTGTTTTCTTTTTTATCCATAAATCTTTCTCTATACGTTAAGTTAATAATTTTTGATTGTTCTTACCCAAAAATTTTCGTTGTTCCGCTTTTTTCGCGATCTCAACGAGTTTCAATTTATTCGGCGCGCTTTTCTTTAATTTCTCTTCGAGATCATCCAAATGCCCGGAATCTTTTGCCGCGGCCGCCATTATAATATCAACTAGGTCATCAACCCTTTCCACACCTATTACCATTCCGCCAGTAACATTTGCTATCCAAGAAAAAAATTCTGGATCGGACAAATTAGATATTCTACAGATGTGTATAAGAGACAGCCATTATCGTAGTTGCTCTCATTTGCTACCCTTAACGTTAAATTGCTTTGGGCGGGTTTTACAGCCCAATCCATACCTAAATATAATAAAAGCCACGCCCGAAACCAAGTTTTTTGTGTCTGCGGTGGTTGCAACGGCGTTGCAGCCTTGTTTTGAGGTCAATTCGGGACATCAGAACGTTCTGAAACCTTGTTTTGGGGGTCAACGGGGGTTGCAACGTCGTTGTAGCCTTGTTTTGAGCGTCGGTAACCGTCCATAGCCGCCGCCCC
>NZ_BDHE01000200.1:0-700 GCF_054786175.1 Treponema sp. R8-4-B8 | reverse complement strand
GCCATGTGCGGGAGATCCAAGATAATTCGCCCAGGGAGCCGGCGTATCCGGCCTGTCAATTACATATTCTCTTTTTTCAGAATCAAAATAACCATACTGCATTTTAATTTCTCCATATTGATTTTATAGGTAAATTTATTTTATCATAAATCAAATGGATTTAGAACAGGAAGAAGCGCTTTATGAATTTCTCGAAAACGCAAGCGAGCCGTTTACTCTGGACGATATCACAATCTATGTGCAGGCGTCCGGGCAGAAGCCGAGCAAGCAGCTTGCGAAGGAAATAGGCGCTTATCTGGACGTTAGAAAAATCGCTTTCAGGAAGGATAATAGACACTGGGTATCCCGTAAAGCGTGTTTTGAACCGGCAGTGTTTGTTATCACTCCTTCACGGCTTGAATTGCTCAATGGCATTTTAATCCCCGGACACCGGTGCGTTCCCTTTGCCAATCCGTTGACTTTGCCGAACTGTTACAAATTTTTCTGGAAGGGTGAGTCAATACCCGTAACAACCACGGAAGCTCCGCCAGACTTCAAGCCCTGAAATGCTGATCTGTATCATCCACCAAAACTGGTCTTGTGAATTTACAGATGTTTTCCCGCCATGAATCAACGTAAGGTTGCTCCCTCTAAAATTATCCATCGCCGTATTAATCAATTCTTTAATATCTGTAAAAGTATCTATCATGCTGTCCAGCGC
>NZ_BDHE01000199.1:0-703 GCF_054786175.1 Treponema sp. R8-4-B8 | reverse complement strand
TTTCCCCTTCCCGCGTGGGGCAGGCCTTTGTTTATTCCGGCGCAGGGCGGCAAGAAAGCGGAAATTTTCGGCATGGGAATGGACAGACGTTTATATCGTTGGCAATATAAATAACGGAGAGAATTAAAATGAAAAAGCTTCAAGCGGTAATAATAATTTTTATAGCGGCGTATTTTTCAGCGTGTACCACCGTGAAAGATTTAACAATTAACATTCAGGGGAGTAAGACTGAAAAAAATCTTACTGCGATTGAAGAGGCGATAGTTCCTCTTGAGGCGGTTGGCGCGACTGAAGCGCGTAATAAAACTAAAGAAATCACATCGGCAAGAGAAATGCTTGTTCAAATGGAAAAGGAAGGATCTGCCGATGCTGATTATACAGGCAGGCTTATGGCATGGTCGGGTAGGCTTGCCATTCTGGAAGGCAGGTACAGTGAAGCCGTGCGTTTGTACAGGCAGTCCGTTTCTGTTTCGCCCGGAACCATTTCCGCCGTTATTTTATCTGTCCGTCTTGAAGGCGATCCTGTAAAAAAACTGGAGATAATCGAGAAAGAACTGTCTCTGCTTGGGCAGAAGTCTTTGGGTATCGGAGAGCTTAACATTGAAAAAGGCCATGCTCTGGTTGATTTAAAAAGATTTTCAGAAGCAGTCGGCGCTTTTGACATTGCGTTTTATTCGGGAATAAACAAAGTTTACAAAGACTG
>NZ_BDHE01000198.1:0-701 GCF_054786175.1 Treponema sp. R8-4-B8 | reverse complement strand
ATGAATCTTTTGCAAAAATCAACAAAAAATTTTTTAATGCCACCCGCAAAACCTTTTACGCCTCCCGTAAATGAAGCGCCTATTTGCCTGAATACATTTAAAATAGAATTGATTACTTTTACATAAAAGGGAGTGGCATTATAATAACCTGCGTTTTGATTTGTCATTATATACTCTCCGATAAATAATAACTAAAACCGCCCAAGCCGGCATACGGCTACAGGGCGGTTTCAGATTAAAACAGAACATTAATCCGGTCTTTTGCCGGTTTTCCAAATTGTCTCTATAACGGCCATACCCGCTTTGATCTGATCGGTCGTGCTGTACATATTATTGGCGTTTGTAAGTATATCCATTACGATAGCCGGAGCGCCTTGGGAATAATACCAGTTATTCATTTTTGAGTTAGCTCCGAAAGGCTGGGCTCTTCCGCTGTCAAACATTATAAGTTGAATCTTCGCGAGTTTTCCTTCAAGAGTATCAGCCTGAATTCCAGCAAATTCGGTTCTGGCGTTTTTATAAGAAGGCAGATTTGAACATTCGGCGAAAGCTTTTTCCTGCATTTCCTTGCTTGACAGGTACATAAGAATTTCTTCTAAATACTCAGCCTTTTTTTCTCCCTGTTTGTGTTTTTTCATTACAAACATTTTCGTGTCGGCAAAAGTTCCCGATCTCATCCGCGTGCCAGCCGCTATATTCGT
>NZ_BDHE01000197.1:0-708 GCF_054786175.1 Treponema sp. R8-4-B8 | reverse complement strand
GCCGTAGCTGGCTCCTGATGTCGGAGTATACCTCGTCGCGCTTGACGTGGAGCGGCCGCACGGCGTTGTAGTCCTGTCTCTTATACACATCTCGATAAGTGTTATAGACCACAATCCCAAATCAATCGGCGAATACGGCAACGAGGTAGACCTTGTGCTCTCCGGCCACACCCACAAAGGTCAGTTATTCCCGATCAACCTGATAACAAAGGCCCTCTACATCGCGGACTACGGCCACTACCAAAGAGAGCCGGGCGCGCCGAACCTGATAGTGACATCCGGCGCGGGAACATGGGGGCCGTCTATGAGGATAGGGACTGATTGCGAGGTTGTCAGCATATCGCTGTTTTAAAAAGAAAGAGCATCCGTCTCATCGGCAAATCTCGATCCATGTTCGCCTACGCCGTCGGTACGCCCCTGCTCTATCGGCGAACTTATATCGTTCCTATCCACACTCTATAATATACCTCTTTCCGCGCTGGAAGCCCGATTATTTTTGCGGAAACGGTTGATAGAATGATTCAGCCGTGATTATAAACCCTTCGTTCATTGCGAGAAGATAAACGGATAGGTGACTTCTGCCACGCCGCCGTGTCTGCCTATCTTTCCGAATTCCCAAGCCTTCACGGCGGAAACGACTGCGGACCAGATGTGTATAAGAGACAGCCTTGAATCAAGCGAGATTTGGGGGATTGCGGATCAAGTCCG
>NZ_BDHE01000196.1:0-707 GCF_054786175.1 Treponema sp. R8-4-B8 | reverse complement strand
AATTACGACGGGAATGAGCAGTTTTAGATCGGCGTTCATCGCCTCGTTTACGGTGGCGATAATTACGGGCATCCCAGTAACATGGACTGTCGCGTAACCGTCAAATGTTTTGTGCGCGATGTCCCTTATCTTAATAAAGTACTCGGTAACAACTAAATATTTCTCGCAAAGGCGCAGGAGACTGTAAGAAAAGTATTTTTCGCAAAGAATCTCACGCAAAGAACGCAAAGACGCAGAGGGCGCAAAGTTGTTGTTTGCAGGATCGTCTTTTTTCCTTCAAGATTTGTAGTAAAACTTATATATCTAGACAATAATGGGTCATCGGACAGGAACTTTGCGCCTTTGCGCCTTTGCGAGAGAAAATTTGAGAATAATGTTCTGTGAAGTTTTAGATGTTACTGATTACTATTTCCACTTGGAACTTGACAATATTTGTTTTATTTTGTAATTTTTAAGTAAAAGGAAGGAATGCAAAAAATATTTAAATACCCGTGGATAATTACCGCTGTTATCGCTATTATTACGCTATTTTTCTGTTTTCAACTTCCAAAAGCTGAATTGGAAAATAACAACTTGCGTTTTGTCCCGCTTGATGATCCTGCCCTTAAAACGACGCCGTGGATTGACAAAATGTTCGGAAGCTCTTTTTTTATTCTTGTGGGACTGCAGCGGCAGTACGGCACTGTTTTTGACGCGGATTTTATCAA
>NZ_BDHE01000195.1:0-709 GCF_054786175.1 Treponema sp. R8-4-B8 | reverse complement strand
ATACGGTCGTTGACCTTTCGATGCTCACATTCAAGTTCCGCAATATACCCGTTGCTTATATGGATTGCTTTCGCAAATTCTACCTGCGACATATTGAGCGTCTGTCGTATGTGTCTTATGCGTTTGCTTATAGTCATATCCATATCATACGACAAAACCACTCACTATGCAATGTTGATATTTACAATTTGAGTATTTACAATTCTCACAAAATAGTATAATATTCTCACATACAGAGTATTCTATTGAGGGTTGGATGATTCAGGAAGAAAAACTTGAAAAGGTTTGTAAAAACTTTTCATTGCTCAATGAAGAGCAACAGGATTATATTATGGGCATATTACAGGCGTTAGTTTTCGCCAAGTCTGCCGCTAACTCGTCAGAATCCGGAAATCGACATCAATCTGATAAGCCGAAATCTTGACAGGATTACTTAAGTTTGAGAATAACGGCGTGTTTAGGGGCGTTAGGCTTTTTTATAAAAGCTTTATTTTTTCTTTATAATAACTTAATATTTTTATATGAGTAATACTTCGATATCAGGAAAGCCAAAAAAATTTTTAAGATTTATAATAACTCTGCTCATTGTTCTTGCGGCACTCTTCATTGGCTGGACTGCTTTTTCACTGATTGGCAGAATTAACGCGGCTTCTGTTATTCCCGATTCCGCTGACATTCGCCTTAGCATACGTAATCCTACCCGTTTGCT
>NZ_BDHE01000194.1:0-715 GCF_054786175.1 Treponema sp. R8-4-B8 | reverse complement strand
AATTGGCAAATGCGCCAAATTAATGACGGCGAATGCAAATGAAGCTGAAATTAGCGCCCTTAAACGGTTGTTGCCTAACAGAACGGGGATAAGAAGATAAATCGCGACATGAATAACGGTAATATCAATTAGGGTAGGGGAGTCAACTTGCTCAAACATAAAGTATCTCTGCCATAACAAAGAAAGAGGACGACCAAGTATTACCGCCGCTAAAAGAGCGACAGACCTCCAGCGAGAAGCGGGTTTATTCAGTTTATAAAAAAGAGGATATAATCCTATTGCGCTAATTAGGCTTATAAAAAAACTTGGAATGGCTTAACTCCTTTATGAACCATATTCTATCTTAAAAATATATTTTTGTTAATATGCTTGTATCAGTTCCTAAATCGACAATATTCATAAAGTTATTTTAATAATTTATATTTTTAGAAAATATTTTGTATTTTTGTAAACCTTATACGCAATAACCGTTGCGACAACCGCACAGACTATTGTTATGATACAAGTAAATACAGGGTGAAAATTAGCCGCTATTTGATCATTGGCGATTATAATTCCAATTATGACTAATAGGCACGGAAAAATGAAAAATGATACAGATTTTTCATCACTAAAAGGAAACGTAAAAGCCGTTATTATGCATAAGGCGATCCAAAAATAAAAAGCCGTATTTATCGCTATAAAAACCGTATCTATTATGTTAATGCCTTTTATT
>NZ_BDHE01000193.1:0-716 GCF_054786175.1 Treponema sp. R8-4-B8 | reverse complement strand
CCAATTCAAAACGACCCGTTGTATTCGTACTTTGCCGTAGAGGGAATTTTATCGGGAGGGAACCTTGCTTTAAGGGCGTATTCGCTGGTTTTTGATGATCCTGCGAGCGGGGAAAAGCGCGAGTATCGGATTGCGGCGTTTGGATAAAAGTAATTCTTATAATACTCAACTCAAAGAAATTGTCAGCTTTTTACCTAGCACATTCCTTTTTACTTCTGTCAAATATGCTTAAAATAAACGACCGTTTAAATTAAGCATTTTAATTTATTATGGAAAACATAAATATCTTTTTAATAATATCAAAAATATCATTTTTTGTCAATAAAAAAATTATAAAATACAACGTGTTATTAAATACAACCATAAATTCTTATTAATAAATCATTTTATTTCCTTATTTCAATAAAGCAAATGTCCTTAATCAATGCAAAATAAACGGTCGTTTTTCTTATGCGGATGCGTAGTGAAAAACACCGGTATTTAAAAAGGAGACATTCACAGTTGCGTGATAATGAAATAAAGGGGGATTAAAAAAATGAAAAAAGAAGAAAGAAAAATGAAAAAAGGAAATAGCGTGGCAGCAGTGCGCCTATCGGCTATGCGCCTATCGGCACTATGGTTTGCGGCGCTTGCCGTCTTCTGGCTGATCGCCTGCGCGGAGCCGAATGGCGATGGAACAGGAGACGCGTCATTTACCATTACTATCGGCGGCAATG
>NZ_BDHE01000192.1:0-728 GCF_054786175.1 Treponema sp. R8-4-B8 | reverse complement strand
GCATTTGTCCTTGACCATGTACTCGCTCCAATTGTTGAAAAACTGCAATCGACCGACCTTTACGTCGCTTTCCTGCACATATATCCAGTTGTCTTTGATCTCCCCTATCTCTAACTTATCCAAAAGCACCCCGACCGCAATGAAGTCCCGATATACCAATCCGTTGACGATCTCTTTAACATTTTGCGGAACGCCGTCCATTATATTGACAAGATCCTTAACCGGCATCGAACTGAGAACGTAATCGGGTTCGAACGTCTTTCCGTCGGAGAGCGTCCATTGCCTATGGGGGGGATTGCGGAAATCGGGGGGATTGCGGGTCAAGCCCGCAATGACAGTGTTGGCAATATGACATTTCACTACCCTACTGTTGAACAAAATCTCCCCGCCCATTTCCAAAACCTTGTCAGCCGCCTTTTGCCACAAGTCCCCCGGTCCCAGTTTAGGGTACAGAAACTCGTCTATCAAACTCGTCTCTTTAGTATTCTTGAACAGCGCGTGCTTGATCGTCTTCGCGATGCTTAACCCCTTTATCCTCTGCGCCCCCCACTCCGCGCTTATCTCTTCGCACGGAATCCCCCAGACCTTTTCCGTATAATCTTTGAAAAACGTTAGGTATAGCGAGTTCCCGAAGCGGTTCAACATGAAATCCCGCAGATTCTTCTCAGGCTTGATCTGAAAGAGGCAAGCCTTTATATTTGTCTCTTATACACATCTAGATGTGTATA
>NZ_BDHE01000191.1:0-728 GCF_054786175.1 Treponema sp. R8-4-B8 | reverse complement strand
CGACGCTGTTGTTAACGGGGAAAATGTCGCGGGGGGGCCGTACCTTCTCCCGCCAAAACGGATATGGTTTGCGTTTGAGTCGGTACAGGCCGACATCGCGAGAACAATGTCGCGTATTTTTACGTCTTTATTAATCGCCCCCGCCGTTCCGATGCGGATTGCCCGTTTTACCCCGTATTCCCGGAATAACTCATTTACATAGATAGAAATAGAAGGGATTCCCATACCTGTTCCCTGAACGGAGACTCTTTCCCCTTTGTAGGTTCCTGTAAACCCAAGAATATTTCTAACGCTAGTGTATTGTACCGGTTTTTCAAGAAAATTCTCCGCTACAAATTTTGCCCTTAACGGATCGCCCGGCAGTAAAACCGCTTCGGCAATATCCCCTTCTTTCGCTGCAATATGAATCGACATTTTTTCTTCCTTATTAGAAATATTAATTAACAAACAAAAAAATTTCAATACTTTATTGAATTAGGCCGTTACCTATTCATTTTTTCTGCCTTTTCAGCAGGCTTTTTGCCATCTCCAGAATAAACTCTTGAGTATCTGCCGTCAGTTTGCTAAAAGTTTCCAAAAGCTCTTTTTCATAAGGCGATTGTACGCCAAACATTTCGCCTTTTCCGGTTCTAAGCCAATTTACGTCAGTTGCAAAAGTGGCGCAGATTAGTTTTATGTTCTTGTCGGTGAGAGGCGCTTTCTTTGCCTCAATCATGGACTTGGATGTC
>NZ_BDHE01000190.1:0-738 GCF_054786175.1 Treponema sp. R8-4-B8 | reverse complement strand
CGATGACAACGCGAAATTCCTAATAAATGAAAGTTTTTTTTATTCAAAAGATATTGATTCTTCGCTGGTTAATTCTTATTACGAGAAGAATAGCGATTATTATCAAAGAGCGGTGATGGGGGAATCGGCTTTTTTAAACGCGTATAAGCATTTTTCCATGCATTTACTGGCTTTGTTTTTCCCTCTCTCAAGAGGGCAAACATCCGACGGTCGTGAGTCCGAAGGACGCGCCGTCTTTATCCTTTTTTCCCCTGAATATCTTAATGACAACCTGAGTTCAGGCATGAATCAATCTTATCTGATCAATAATAACGGCGATGTTTTAATACATCCTGATTTTGAAATGGTAAGGACTGCCGCTAATATTTCCAACAGGGAAGATGTTCGCATGATTCGCGAAAGCGCCATACGCAGCAGGCAGGATTTGCATGATATCGACGGCGTTAAATATTTCATCGCTTTTACAAAATTAAACATAGGCGCGTCGATTGTTATTACCAGTATTGAGTACAAAAAAATATTCGAGATGATTAATACGACTACCCGCCGTAATTTGCTTTTAACCGCCGCCGTCGTATTTTTATCGATACTTTTTATCTGGTTCTTTTCCAAGACCATTTCTTCAGCGTTAAAAATCCTTTCTAACGCCGCGCGAAAAATCGAGGGCGGCGATTTTGAACTCGATTTAAAACCTAGAAGCCGCGATGAAATAGGCTTTCTTACGACAAACTTTCAACG
>NZ_BDHE01000189.1:0-739 GCF_054786175.1 Treponema sp. R8-4-B8 | reverse complement strand
TACCGTCTCCACCATAGATATCATAAAGCAATACCGGTATAGTTGTTCTTTCTGTAATGATTGTCGCGAATACTTCCATTGCGGGTGACTTAATCGGGGAGTCGAAATGGATAGTGCAAATACTGTAACGTTGCGAATAAGGAATTTCACCAGGCATATAATCATTCCATATACCTACACCCTTTGTTAAATTGTATTTTTCAAGAAGATTATCAACTTCTATAACATTAATAGGCGGCTCTTCATAAACAGTAAAGTCAGAAATCTCAATAATTCTGCTTCCTTCTCCATCCGGGGAACTCCAAATATTATTGCCAATGTATTGATAAGTATAAATGCCAAATTCTAAATACTCAGGAAAAATGTATTGTTCATTATAAGTAATTTTGCAATTTATTTTTTGATATTTGCCCAGAGTTGCAGATGCTTCTTGATACCAAGTAAGGAAACGTTTATATATTTCGGGAATATCCCCAAAAATTCTAATCATTTGTTCGGCTTGATCATTATGTATTGCTATTAAACGTTCAAGTTCTCCTACTGTTTTATTAGAATAATCAGATTTAACATATTCTTCATCAAGCATTTCAATGCTGGTTATGTTATTGTCAATTATTGTAACTTTAGCCACATAATTATCAGGCGGATAATTGGTGTTTGTATGTTTTTCAATAAATGAATAATATTTGACGCCTTGTTCCTGCCACTCTGCCAATTTAGTGTTTAACGCATTAGAATC
>NZ_BDHE01000188.1:0-745 GCF_054786175.1 Treponema sp. R8-4-B8 | reverse complement strand
ATCATACTGGTTTCTATGGAATTTTGTGATTACATAAATGAAGTTTTACGCCCCAAAAACACCCAAAATGCCGTAGTTCTTGACCTTTTTGCAGGCTGTGGCGGTTTATCACTTGGATTTGAAGCGGTGGGTTTTAAGACAATTGGTTATGAAATGGATAAAGCGGCATGTGAAACTTATAATAAAAATTTGTCTGGTGTCTGTACTGAAATAAAGCTGGATATAAGCTTTGAATACCCTGATGCGGATATTGTCATTGGCGGACCTCCATGCCAGCCGTTCAGTGTTTGGGGGTATCAAAGAGGTGCTACTGACAGCAGAAATGGATTCCCTATCTTTGTCGATGCAATAAAAAAAATAAATCCTTCTATTTTTCTTTTTGAAAATGTTCGTGGCTTGCTTTATGCCAATAAAATATATTTTGAAGTAATTATAGATGAACTTAAAAAAATGGGATATTATATTGAATACAAATTATTAAATGCTGTTGATTATGGAGTTCCACAAAACCGTGAACGGCTTTTTGTTGTGGGACATAGGGGTAAATTTAGTTTTCCTGTTTCAAAAATAAAAAAAGTAACTGCAAAAGAAGCGATAGGCGATTTAATGTATACAACCCCGCCTGAAAGTAAATTCCTCACTTCCGCAATGGATGCGTATGTGGCAACATACGAAAAAGCGTCCTGCTGTGTAAAACCACGTGATTTATACCCTGATAAACCGGTAAGAACTTTGACATGCAGAA
>NZ_BDHE01000187.1:0-747 GCF_054786175.1 Treponema sp. R8-4-B8 | reverse complement strand
TATTTCAGAAAATGTTTATAATTGAAACACACAGTCTCCACGGCAAACGCGGCAAGCGAGGCGATGCAGAACGCCGACAGAAATATCCTGCCTCGGAAAGGGTTCAGGCGCTGTCTCTTATACACATCTAGATGTGTATAAGAGACAGGGCTTGACGACCATATACCGTCAAAACTGTGCAACCCGTCTTCCCTTTCCACCTCTAAGCGCTCTACGATAAGCCCCGACAGCCCGGAGTGCGCCTCCATAATCCTTACTGTTTTTTTAATCTCAATGAGACGGCGCAACGGCTTGAGGCGTATATCCGGCGTTGTACCTATAGAGCGCATAGCCTCGTTTAACGCTGATGAGTTGACCCCTTTGGTATAAGGAACTTCTATAACCTCGCCGCCCATCTCGTTCATCAGGGCGATAACCTCGTCGCGTTCCTTGCTGAGCGGGCCGCTGTTCCAGTCGTCGCCGTGGATGATGGCTGACGGACGGTGCTTTTTCAGATTGGGGACATAACTCCACTCTTCCTGCGGAACCACACGAGACACCCCCTTGATATTCTCCACTACCTCGCGCCGCTGTTCCCACGTAAGATACGGCAGACGCTTGTGAGTGGCTATGGCAGCGTCGGTCAGGAGACCAACCAGCACCTCGCCGCGCGCCGCAGCTTCCTTAATAATATTGATGATGCCGGGATGAATAATATCTCAACGCAGACCTAACTAAATTGTTTTCAACTCCAAAACCCTCGTATGG
>NZ_BDHE01000186.1:0-749 GCF_054786175.1 Treponema sp. R8-4-B8 | reverse complement strand
GGTTAATAAAATCTGAATAAAAATCAGCAATTATTTCCATTTTTTTACTTCGGTTGCTTAGTTAAAATTAACTTACAACCCTAAACAATATATCCCGTCTCATACTGATTGTTTTTCGGCGCTTGTTGTTGGTTTCTTCGTTGGGGATAAAACCGTTTTTCTGATAAAAATTCAGGACGCTTTCGTTGTGTTCTATATCGGCGTCAACGGTAATGAAACGGCAGGCGAAATGTTGTTCATTGCAGGATTCGGCGATCTCGATGGCCATATCTACCATTAATGAACCAATGCCACGGTATTTTTTCTGAAATGGGGCGGAAACTGCCAGTTTTGCTATTTTCATTGTGGGGACGGTTTTGAAGGGATAGTCAAGATTATGGAGTTCTTTTTCTGTGGCTGATAGTTTTATGGCATCGGCTATAAGGGACATATATGCGGCGATGGCTCCGGTGGAGCGTTCAAGAAGGAGCCATGTAAGAGCCATTTGGTCATTTTGCGATCTTAATGCCTCGTGGAACAGGTAGTCATTGTATTCTTCAATCGGGCAGAAAAAACTATCAAGACAGATTCTTTTTATAAGCTGTTCAAGGGAGAAAAGCCGCTTGTCGGCGATAATTGATTTTTTTCCGTTTTGGTTCATTTTGCGGTTAATTCGCTAAAAAGTTTCTTGCGTGCTTTTGCCCATCTAATGTCTTCGGCGGTCGGCTTACGGCGTATCTGGGCTATAACGTCACGGACAATTTTTTTGT
>NZ_BDHE01000185.1:0-750 GCF_054786175.1 Treponema sp. R8-4-B8 | reverse complement strand
ACCGATCAAAGCTTCCAGCGCGTCGGCAAGAATCGCTTTTTTTGTCCTGCCGCCGGACATTTCTTCGCCCTTGCCAAGCAGAAGCATTTTATCTATTCCAAGATTTAAAGCGATACCGGAAAGAATATCTTCGGAGACAACTACGGCTTTTATTTTTGCCAGTTCTCCTTCGGCTTTATCTTTGTAAGAACGGTACAAAAGAGTGGCGCAGACGGCGCCAAGAATGGAATCGCCTAAGAATTCAAGACGCTCGTTGTTTGTCTTGTTGCCCGTTTCGTTGGAAACAGAACGGTGCATGAATGAAAAATTTAAATTATCAATGTTTTTAAATTTAAAACCGGCGGCTTTTTGAAACGCCGCCAGTTTTTTTTTCCTTTCCTGGCTGAGGACGCTTTTACTTTTGCTGGGATTTAATAAATTCGTACGCGTCCTTCACAGTCTCAAATTCATTGGCTTTTTCATCGGGAATATTGATGCCCATTTCTTCCTCGATGGCGTAAACCAACTCATAAGTGTCCAAACTGTCAGCGCCGAGATCCTGGCGGAATGACGCTTCCATTGTAATTTTGCCCTCATCGACTTCAAGTTTCTCGGCGATGAGCTTTTTCATTTTTTCAAATAATTCGTCCATTTCTTTCCCCTTAACTAAACTTTAGAATCAGGTACGATTACCTGCTTGCCCCTGTAAAAACCGCATTTAGGGCAAACTCGGTGCAAAAGAACCTTGTTGCCGCACGAACTGCAATTAAT
>NZ_BDHE01000184.1:0-752 GCF_054786175.1 Treponema sp. R8-4-B8 | reverse complement strand
TTGTGTGCTGTTTATTAGTGATGTGCAATCATAACTAAATCATAGTAAAATCAAGAAAATAATACATGAGAATTTGTATTTTGATAATGTTTTCTATTATATTCTTGATACAGTCGCTTTATAAACCGGAACGCATCGGCAAAAAAATGGTTGACGTTGACGTGGAATTAGGCGATTCAAGGAAAGAAATATACGACGCGATGAATAACGACAGGATTTACAAAGGCAGCGTATATGATCCGCAGCACGACGATACTTTCAGGTTTGTAGTCAAGCCGATTAAAATAGGCACTTCTGATTTTGAATGGACGGTGCTGATAGGCGTCTCAGAATCCCACGTATTAAAAGAGATAAACGAAATAACCACATTTACCGTTATCCTTGCCACAATAGCCATTATTGCGACTGCGGTTGCTTTCTTTTTCGTTCTTGGATTTGTTACTAAACCAATTGTCAAAGTAACGGAAACGCTGAAGGATATTTCCGAAGGCGAAGGCGATTTAACGCGCGTAATTCCAGAAAAGGGAAACGATGAAATTTCCGACATGTCGCGGTACTTTAACAGGACGCTTGCCAAGATAAAGAAATTGATCGTTTCAATAAAAGAACACACGGCGGCGTTATCTGATACCGGCAATGATCTTGCAAGCAACATGAACGAGACCGCTTCCGCTATTAACGAAATTACCGCCACCATTCAAAACATAAAAGGCAGGGTGCTGAATCAGAGCGCGTCCGTAACTCAAACAGGC
>NZ_BDHE01000183.1:0-756 GCF_054786175.1 Treponema sp. R8-4-B8 | reverse complement strand
TGTCGGTTTTGACGGAAAGATACTTCCTAGAAGTGAATATGGCACAGACTTAGCCACTTTTACTCAAACTTTTTATAATAACGGAGAAGTAAAAGGCTCACGTGTTCTAAAAGTAATGGTGGATAATGGAAAGTTTGAGTATTTTGGGGAAACCTATGATATATCTGAAAGTATACCTGCTATAACCCTAACCCTCTCAAAGACAATAACCGAAATCCTGCCGCCGCCTATAACGGTGTCGTTTGTGCCAGTTACTGCTTCTTATCCTGCTAAAACAATATATTTTTCGCCAAATGCGGCTTTGCCTGATGGTGTTACATATATTCTAACTGATGACAGCACACCGCCAAATAGTTGGAATACTGCACAGGGATTTGATGGAGAGGTAAATGTTAGCACATATAGCACTGCTGGTCTTATAACTTTCACACAAACTTTTTATCTAAACAATGTTGAAATAACAAGCGCGGGTAGTCAAAGAACTGTAAAAGTACAATTTAGTGCACTTGGTGGTGGTAACTTTGTTAGTACTTATTTCAGCGATACAGGTTCAGTAACGCTACAATTGCCGGAGTAGAGAGAGGGTAGGCACGGGTGACTGACACCACTTTTCCATAGTGTACCATAACAGCCGACCACCGCTATATGGAGCTTGTAGAAAAACTCATTTCTCACAGATTCTGTAGTCCTTCAAAGAAATAAAAATTGGTGTTATTGAAAGTTTAAACTTCTACACAATTATTTTTAAATATCCGT
>NZ_BDHE01000182.1:0-759 GCF_054786175.1 Treponema sp. R8-4-B8 | reverse complement strand
TCCAACGGCAAATCAATCTTTATTGTGTCAGTTTTTACAAAAGCGTCTGAAAGCCTTAGCTCTTTGTGATCTGGATACGGGTCTATAACATTGTACAGAACAATAAACTCCGGCTTTGGGATTTTTTCAAGCCTAGTTTTAAACTTGTCATCGGGGTCTGTTATTACTTCATACAGTTTTTCAACGTACATCAGACACCGCAGCGGCATATTTTCATTGATAGTTGACTGGTGCTCAATCAGAACAATGAGCCGGTTGTCGAGTAAAAACGAAATGTCGTTTCTCTGCCCCCTGTAAAGTACGTCTGAAAGCGTATTAATGTCGATAGGCACGTCTGCTGGAAGGGTAATACCCTTTATCGCCGAATAAAGTTCCCTTAAAAGAGCCGGATTACTGAAAAGGAACGTAAAAACAGTATCCTTGTGTTTTTCGTTGGCATTTTCCATAAATGTCCTCCATAAATAGTTTTTTCCCGAACCTTCAAAAAGAAGGTTCCCTATATATGGCGTGAAAGTGCCATTTTGCTTGACCGTTTTTAAAAATTTTTCGAAAAAGTTTCTCACGAAGAAACAAAGAACACAAAGAGAAGATCAGGGATTTTTGTCCGTTATCTTATCGTGAAGCCCACGCTAAGCCCTCGGACAAAAATCCCCTCTTTTCTTCCTTTGTGATCTTGGTACCTTTGTGATCTTCGTGTGAAACATCTCGAATAAAACGGTTTCCGAAAGAATGGGAACTTTTGCGGTGCCAAATTGACAC
>NZ_BDHE01000181.1:0-756 GCF_054786175.1 Treponema sp. R8-4-B8 | reverse complement strand
AAAAAATATTTCCGGCTTTGTTTCAGTACTGCGAATATGCGACATGCATTTATGGCGCTGTTCGGGGGTTAATCTGTCCACTTAAACGATTATTCCATTTCATCAGGATTTGTTCTATATTGACAATTCAATTAAAAAATAAATGAATAAATGTGTCAATATGCTGTTTTTCAAGCCCTTTTTAACAAAATTTAACAAGATTTTACTGGAAAATTTCAAAATTCTAAGGTATATTTCTTCTATAAAGCAACTATTTCCCATAAGTAAACTGCAGAAACTGAAAAAAGGAGTAATGTATGAATAAATTAACAATGAACAATGAACAATTAGCAATTAGCAATGGACAATTAACAAAGAGCGAAGTTAGCAAGCGTAGCGGCTTGCCAACCCGCACCGCACGCAAACAACGACATTGCTCACTGCTCACTGCTCACTGATTGCTAATTGTTCATTTCTTCTCTTTCTTCTTTTTTCTCTTTTCTCTCTTCTTTCGTCATGCGATTTATTCACCGCCCCAAAAGTTGATTTGTTTAAGGTAATCAGCGACGAAGTGGATTGGGCAAATGCTAAAAAATTGACGGTCAGGCTTGACTACCCATCCGCTTGGGGGACAAGCAACCCCGTGCAGGGGGCTATTACACCGGCAATGGACATACGCGAAGGCTACGAATTCAGTATAGAGTTCACCCCCGACACGGCGTATACCCTTCAATCATGGATGGCGTTTCTTACATCTGAACTGGATAGCCTAACCGA
>NZ_BDHE01000180.1:0-765 GCF_054786175.1 Treponema sp. R8-4-B8 | reverse complement strand
CCGATATATGGCGCGCGGATTCGTGGCGCTTTACCGAAACATGAAATATTTTAGCTTATTTTTTAAAATAATGTCTATAGACAACGACATGGTTGTCAAGTATTTTTTTTTAATTATTCATTGAATTAAACTTTAAAATATATGATAATGAATCATGAATCCGTTCATAGTCTGCGCCACGCGTTCCACGCGAAATTACGCTTCCCAAGTAATCGGGTATTTATCAAAATATTTGAGTTTCTCCAAAATGACGGATCAGATTAACGGCCTTGATTTGCTTGATACCGATAATTTCGCCAATGGCGAAATTGAAGTTAAAGTCAATTATTCGATTCGCGGCAGGGATGTTATTCTCTTTTCATCAAGTGCGCGAAATGAAGCCGGTATTAATGTGGGAGAATCAAAAATAGAATTATACCACGCGCTAGACGCCCTAGTACGCTGTCAGGCTAACAGGGTTATCGTTTTTGAACCGTTTATTTCCTGTTCGCGCTCAGACCGTACCACGCATAGAAGTTCCGTAGGTTTATGGGTTCATTTTAAGACGCTTTCCAGCCTTGGCGCGAGGCACATTATCACTTTTCAGCTTCATTCCGACAAGTCAAAAACCATGCTGGATCCGTCCGTCTGCGCCATTGACGACATACCCGCCTTAACTCTGGTAAAAAAATATCTTTGCGATACCTACATTAAAACGCTTGATAATCTTGAAAATGAAGTAAGAAGCAATTGGGCTTTTTGTTCAGTAGACGCGGGCGGAGAAAA
>NZ_BDHE01000179.1:0-767 GCF_054786175.1 Treponema sp. R8-4-B8 | reverse complement strand
AAGCTCGGTTTGAAGCATCTGCTCCAATTGCAAAGTGTTGACCTGCAAAAGCTTCAGCGACTGTATCATGTTGAATGACATCTTTTGCTGAAGGCGCAGGGATAGGTCTAAGCCGAGGTTCACGATGGTCAGATGTGTATAAGAGACAGGTCCATGCTATATAGTTAGTTGACGGGTGGACTGTTATTGCGCAAAATAAATACGCGCCATAGTGTAATATACATTATGGCGCGGGTAACATCAAACAAAAAACAGCTAACATTCACGTCGGTTAGAGATAAAAGCTCAAACCGATGCTGCCTGTGTAAGGGTACCACTTAGGGAATTTTTTGTAATAATTAGTAAACGCGTAGTAATATCTGACGTCTAAAGAAAGATGGCTGTTGAAATAGCCGACGGCGCCTAAAACTATTCCAATACCGAAATTCTTTCTTTCCCACAGATCCTCTTTATCAACAGCGGTCCCGTTGAGCTCTTCGCTATAGCCGAACGCATAATCCGCCTGTACCCCGAGTTGAATGAAAATCATCTCATAGATTGACGAGTTGAGCCCGCTAAGCACAAACGGGTTGATTTCAAACAAAACCGGCACAGCAACGGCCATCTCGGAACTGTTAAAATCCGCGCAAAAAAAATGGACGAGAGCCACCAAGCCTTTCTCAACTGGTTGGTCTACTACATATCGCTGCCAGCGTTGATATTCGTAGGCATAGCCGCCCAGCCCATCCGCAACCTGATGCACGCCGACTTCATCTGGACGACGCTTG
>NZ_BDHE01000178.1:0-767 GCF_054786175.1 Treponema sp. R8-4-B8 | reverse complement strand
ACTGTAACCGCAAGCGCCATTATGCCCCGTGAACGGTACCGCGAAAATTCATTCGGCATTCCCTGTCCCGACAACTGGTTTAAAGTGGTAAAACCCGGCACGGAAGAAGAATGTCCGCTCATGGAAGACGGCGAAATCTGCGTCTCAGGCCCGACAGTCATGATTGGGTATTTTAAAGATACTGAAGCGACCGCGCAGGTGTTAAAGAAGCACAAAGACGGCAAGCTCTGGGTACATTCGGGAGACATTGGCTGTATGGATAAAGACGGATTCTTTTACTTTAAACAACGCGCCAAACGAATCATCAAAACATCCGGCATTGCCATTTATCCTTCCCGTATTGAAGACATACTAAACAAACATCCTGCCGTGCGTTTGTCCTGCGTGATTGGCGTGCCTCATGGAAACCGAGGCGAGGAGCCAAAAGCGTTTATCATGCTTAAAGACGGATACAAAGAATCAGAGGAACTAAAACAGGATATTATTAAAAGCTGTGAAAGCCACCTTATAACTTATTCGCGCCCCCGTTACATTGAGTTTATCGAAAAAATGCCCATGACCCACGTAGGAAAAATCGCCTTTAGGGAATTGGAAGAAATGGAACGCAGTAAGAGTTCTTAAATCATTTAGTCCCAAAATACTCCCTCGCGCTGAAGGGTTTTAAAAGGTTGTCTAATGATTCATTGTTTATAATCGTTTTTAAAATAACGGTGGCTAGTTCCGCGGACTGAACGACTTTAAGATTTTGCAGTTTTTCCTTGTAACCT
>NZ_BDHE01000177.1:0-768 GCF_054786175.1 Treponema sp. R8-4-B8 | reverse complement strand
TACATAACCACTCATTCATCATATTTTCTAACTCTCTGTTAATTAGGAAATAGCCTGCTGCTACCCCGTACTTTTCTATAGTTTTCATTATAACTCGCTCAAAGAACGTTTTATTAGTACACGCTTTTTTCATATCTTCGCCCAAAGACGTATTTCTTGCCCCGTCACCCCTCTTTAGGCTAACAAAGCGTCCGTCCGACGTTACTACACGAGTCTCATAGCCGTCATCCTCAATAAATGATATTACATCCCCCGCAGAAAGATTACACATACCGTTATGACTGTCTCTTATACACATCTAGATGTGTATAAGAGACAGGAACTAGCGTTTTGGGGCACCCCTGAAACTATGTGGGGTTTTTTAAGGTCAGTAATGCGTCCCGGCGAGGAACCGGATGGTTACGATGACAGACATTGTTTTGAGTTTGCGGAGGCGCTCGCGGAGAATATAGGTGAAGCTGGCGAGACCCTGCGTGCCGAACTCCTGAAAATGAAAGGCGTCTCGGAAACCGCGCCCGAGCCGGAGGCGGCCGTTCAGGAGTTGGTCGAGGTCTGAAATATCAATCCGCCGAATCGTTAAGCCGATCACACCGTCATGCCCCGACTAAAAACGCCTCGTCGATCAGCATGATGGGAATATCCTCCCGAATGGGGTACAGATACTTCCCGTCTTCGCGCAGCAGGCCGCCGTCGATCGATTCCTTTACCGCGGTGCCAGCGCGATTGACTACCGTTCCGGATTTGATGCCGTCGTTGATCTTTTGGACG
>NZ_BDHE01000176.1:0-770 GCF_054786175.1 Treponema sp. R8-4-B8 | reverse complement strand
GAGGGGCGGATGAAGGGCGCGGAGTATGTTAGCACCTGTCTCTTATACACATCTAGATGTTTATAAGAGACAGAATCAGCCCCGCTGTTGGGACAGAGTGTCCGCGTCATCAATAATGATTCCGTATTGATTTGGTCGGGGATATTGGTTGACGAGTCGGAAGAGGTCGTCGGCGCGGCGGAAAGTTTCGGGTTCAAGCTATCGTCTGTATTGATAGAGAACGAGTGGTGGTGCGGGACGTTTACGATAGTATAACTATTATGCGCGGCAAATCCGCCGCCTGTTATCAACAAACTGAAAGTCTTAGCGGAGGTTGCAAAATGATTCGTAAAAACTATTCTCGCCGTACCGTTACGGTTGCTATGGCGGTTATGACCGTTATTCTGACAGCGTTCGCCATATACGGGCAATCGCAAAACTACACGGGCGACGGCGGCAAGGGGATGAGCCTTACCATATACGTCCCGCAGTCGACCGGGCTTGCCAAGGAGCAGAGCTACATCCCGGCCCTTGTGCAGGGCGGGTTTGTCAGCAGTTTTTCAAACTACTCCGCTATTTCCATATTAGACTGGGAGCGCTTAGACGATATATACGTCAAACTTATCGCCGAGGAGTACGACGACAAGGCGGCGGCGAAGATGGACGTAGCGCTCGGACACTTGGCGCCTACGAGCCATTTCCTGACGGGAAGCATAATCAAGACGGCTACGGGTTACAACATTAAGATAAATATTACCGCCACCGCCAATAAGATGACGGCCGCCTCGTAT
>NZ_BDHE01000175.1:0-772 GCF_054786175.1 Treponema sp. R8-4-B8 | reverse complement strand
GCTCCGGCACCGCCGCCGACGAGGTTATGATCTCATCATGCGTTGTCTCTTATACACATCTAGATGTGTATAAGAGACAGGCTTTTAGCGAGATCGTGCAATTCGTTGAAAGAATATTTGGGGGATGGCGGATCAATTATGGCGGTGATTAGTTTTGATTGGATCGCTTCCGGCACAAGCATTTTAAGTCCGATTTTTTTCACGGCTTTCACCAATTCGTCCCAGCACGCCGTATAACGTGCGTAGCGGTTTTCTATTCCCTCGAGTTTTGTTTCGATGATGGCTTGGCGCAGGGCGTAGAGGCTTTGCACAGGCGGCGTGAATCTGGTCTGCTTGTTTTTCTTGAAATAGCTGTATTGGTCCCACAAGTTCAAATAATAATTTCTCATCGGATAGTTCTTTGTCTTCATAAGCGCTTCTAATCGGCAAAATACGAAGGCTGCGCCGGCCATGCCTTGAATGTTTTTGTTTGAGGTAGAGGCCATAAAATCAAAGCCGTCGCGATCCATGTCTATGGAAATAGCGGCGAAGGCGCTCACCGCGTCAACGATGGTCGTGATGCCGCGAACACGGCAAAAGCGGCAGAGTTCGGGCGCCGGGTTCAGAAGTCCTGTGGTGGTTTCGTGATATACTATGGCAAAATGCGAAAATTTTCCATTTACAAGTTTTTCCTTAACCGCGTCGCAGTCCAACGGCGCGAAGCCGGAACTTTTATATGTTTCATAGTCTATTTTGTAAATTTCGGCGATTTTCGCGAGACGCGCCCCATACG
>NZ_BDHE01000174.1:0-774 GCF_054786175.1 Treponema sp. R8-4-B8 | reverse complement strand
AATACTATACATTCTCTTGATGAGCGTTTTTGCGTACATTCAAAAAAAACTCTGGATGAAAACATAAGAACAACCGTTATAAATACAGCCCATATTAACGAAATAAAATTGCCGTAACGGACTGCTTTTCGTATGCGGTTAAGCTGATTCGCTCCCTTGTTCTGTGAAACAACTGTAGAAAGAGCTATGGCTATTGTATTCATAGGCATCATACAGAAACTGTTGATTCTACGCGCCGTTATGTGCCCTGCAATTACAAGATAACCTAATCCGTTTATGGCGCTTTGAAGCACGATAGTGCCTAAGGTTACAATCGACATCATAAAGCTCATAGAAAAACCTTGCGCAGTAAGTTCTTTGTATAATGCGGCATCATAATGGAAATGTTCTTTGCGAGGAATAAGTATTCGGCATCTTTTAAAAATATAAAACAGACAAAGCGCCGTAGAGATACTTTGCGCGACAACCGTAGCCGCCGCCGCGCCGCGGACTCCCATATTAAATTTTGTGATAAAAACAATATCAAACACTATGTTAAGTATTGATGAAATAATCAGAAATATAAGCGGCATTGTACTATCGCCTATAGCTTGCAAGAGTCCGGCGCAGAGATTATAAGTAAAAGTTATATTTAAAAAGACGGTCAAAATTGAAATATACGAATATGCCGTATCTATTATATCTTCCGGTATGTTAATTAATTTTAAAAGTTGCGTCATAAAAATACTTGCGGTAATCGAAATGAAAAGCGTCAACAGGATGCCAATTACAATC
>NZ_BDHE01000173.1:0-782 GCF_054786175.1 Treponema sp. R8-4-B8 | reverse complement strand
CGTTCGGCTAGGTCGCCTGAAGGCTCCCACGCCTCACTCCACCCACATTTTTTTGTGCCCGAAAAACCGCTTCGCGGTTTTCTTATCGGGCGCAAAAAAACGTCGTTTACCGCCAAACGTTATGCGAAAGGCAGGCTAAATTGGTTTAAGAATATATTGACATAATATTAAATATAAGATATAAAAAAATAATGTTTTTCTGTAAGGAGATAAATTGTGGATATAAATTATGGTGAATATAATTTTAGTGATAATAAGAGCATAATTTCAATAGATAAAGTATGTGAATTATTGAGGAATAGTTATTGGGCAAATAATCGTAAAAGAGAAATAACAATTAAAGCAATAGAAAATTCTATATGTATTGGAATATACTTAAAAGAAAAAATGATTGGGTTTGCAAGAATTGTAACTGATTATGCTACAATGTATTGGCTTTGTGATGTGATTATTGATGAAAAATATCGTAAAAATGGTTTGGGGAAAAAATTGATCGAAATAATTACACAAATGAAAGAACTGGATGGAATGTTTGGGATTTTGGCAACAAGAGATGCACATGGATTATATGAAAAATATGGTTTTAAAAAAGTTGGGGATAAATATATGAGAAAAGATAATGAATTTATATTATAAAAATAATTATATAAAAATGATGTACGCCTGCCCATCGCATAACAGGTCGGTAAACGCATCGCCGCCTTACGGCGGCTCGGGGTTCCGTTCGGCTAGGTCGCCTGAAGGCTCCCACGCCTCACTCCACCCACATTTTTTTGCGCCCG
>NZ_BDHE01000172.1:0-777 GCF_054786175.1 Treponema sp. R8-4-B8 | reverse complement strand
TCAATTTGTAAAAGTATATAATTTTTTTTTAAGATTCATTGTTTTATTGTGTAATTTCTTTCTTAATTTAAGAATATATTAAAATTTTCTCTTTGTTCTCCGCTATTATGCCTCTTGTTTTAATTATATTTATACTGTAAAATACTTTTGTAACTCGTTGAGTTATAAAAAATGAAAAAATGAAAATCATTTTTTCATCATCTCTAATTTTTTTATAAGAGAGGATTATTATGGAAGGGAAATTAGGAAGTTTTCTGTGGAAGATTTCGGTTGCTTTGTATCTTATTGCAAACGGAGTTCTGGGGTTAGTTGGTTCCGGTAGAGGAGATTTTTCGATTATTTTTGGCGCGATATTTGGAAAGGGTTCAGGTGTTCTTGTAACGATTGCCAGCGTTATAGCGTTAATAGCGGGTATCGCAATTTTATTGGAAATGTGCAATGTCCAACTTTCATTCCTGGATTCTTTGATACTTATTATTGCTATTATATGGGCAGTGTATGTCATCGTAGAGATTGTTGCATGGATAACCGGCAAATACAGAGGATCTACTTTATGGGAAATATTACAAAGGCTGGCCGTTCATCTTATGGTTCTCAGCAGTCTTCTTATTGCAAGCAAAAAATTCTAAGAGTACTTAAATAACTTCACAGAGCCGCATACGCAGGTATGCGGCTTTTTTTTAATTTATTCGAGAAGACCTCTCGCAGAGGCGCAGAGGCGCAAAGTTCCTGTCCGATAGCTCATTGTTGATCAAGATATATAATTTTGACTACAAA
>NZ_BDHE01000171.1:0-779 GCF_054786175.1 Treponema sp. R8-4-B8 | reverse complement strand
AGAGCAAATAAGCATTTCTCCATTGTGCCATTCCATTATGGTGTACCGTACAAGGCACGGTATACTACGGAACATCGATAGCTGTTACCAGTGCGTGAGTTATAAAAAAGGACTGCCCAAAATGTTACTTTTTGGACAGCCCCGATTACTTATGGATTAATTAATATCAATGACCCGACCATGTTGTAGTCAAATTACCCCCCGAGAAGGTTCCAGACATAAGCGACATCATTCCTTGATTGTTCGTAGCTGCTGAGACTGAATCGCTCCAATTTAACGATGAATCGTTAAGAATAATGATACTAAGCGAGGTAACAGCTTTTCTCGCCGGTTGCCTACTCACAGGACTTTTCTTCAATAGACAACGATTTACAAACATTGCCTGACCACTTAAATGCGATAAAGAAGTAGTTTTGTTCATTAAGAAAAAAGTAATAAATGAATTAAGTATTTATAAATTTATCGTAATTTCACATTTAGGTGGTCAGGCTGGCGAACTTTTACAATAATAGCGATCCCAGTTACGGCAGTAATTAGCGGCGGCGTGGCGTGGGCAGTGAGTAGATAATTCTCTTTTTTTTTACAACGAACCACACGAACACTTTGGAATTTATCCATAATATTTCACACAAATCTCACTAAGGAACAAAGATCACGAAGTGATAAAATGCTTATTAGCGCCATAAGATGTATGCCCAATAAAATCCTTGAGTACAGGCGGGCCGGCTGCGTGCGGTGGCAAAACATCTTTCGGGCGGTCCCCGCCGGAGAGCCTTCGG
>NZ_BDHE01000170.1:0-785 GCF_054786175.1 Treponema sp. R8-4-B8 | reverse complement strand
ATGTTAATTGAAGATATGGACTACATGGGCCCTATCCGATTAAAGGATGTAAATGAAGCGAAAAGAAAGATTATTGGTATTATGTGGCATCTTGAGGAGACAGGAGAAATAATTATCTCTAGACAGATGGTGAAATAAATTCAGAAGCAGGACTTCCCCCAAAGTTTTGTTCAAATTTTATCATTTGCGCGTAATTTAGAGAGCGAGAAACTAACGCGTGATTTTTCACGCCCCCAGTCAGCTGGCTGAAAAGCATGGTGACAAACTGCGTCCAGCTTTTTAACCTTTTTGCCTAGCGTTCCGTTTTTATTGTAACATTTCCCTAAGATTTACAGTCCCAATAAAAAATGTTATATTCAATTATCAATCAAATCAGGAGGGGATATGAAAAAAGTAGCAATTGTAATGGGAAGCGACAGCGATATGCCTGTAATTGAAAAAGCGTTTAAGAAACTAAAAGACTTCGGTATCCCGTTTGAGGCGCATGTAATGAGCGCCCACAGAACGCCTGAGCGCACGGCGGACTTCGCCAAAAATGCCAGAAAAAACGGCTTTGGGGTAATTATTGCGGCGGCGGGAATGGCGGCTCACCTTGCCGGAGTTATTGCGGCGCATACCACGCTCCCCGTTATTGGCATTCCTATAAAATCGACATTAGACGGACTTGACGCGCTCCTTGCCACAGTACAGATGCCTCCCGGTATCCCAGTCGCCACAGTAGCCATTGACGGCGCTGATAACGCGGCAATTTTAGCCGCTCAGATACTCGCTACAGGAGACGACAC
>NZ_BDHE01000169.1:0-783 GCF_054786175.1 Treponema sp. R8-4-B8 | reverse complement strand
CCTAGCCGCCGGCATGACCGACCATGTAGCGAAACCCATCGTTCCGAAGAAAATATACGCTACTCTTAAAAAACACCTGATTTGAGAAGACCTCACACAAAGAACACGAAGGAAGAGAAGATCACAAAGAAGAATAAAGGGGTTTTTGTCCGAAAGCTATATGTGAAGCTTCACGACAAGATAACGGACAATAACCCCTGATCCCTCTTTGTGATCTTTGTACCTTTGTGATCTTTGTGTGAAGTCTTTGGGAATTTATTTTTTAAGATTTCTTTTTACGAAAAGGGGATCGAAGTATTGTTCTACGTTTATTTTATTTATGAAATATTTTAACACGGCGCGGTAAACAAAAATTGAAATCGCTATTGACGCCAGTAAAATTAATGAGGCGGCCCAACCATAACCTGATTCCGGTATTTTGGGGAATATGAATTTTCCGTACAAAATGATTAAAACAATAAAACTGATAACAGCCACAATAGTATTAAACAATGTCGCGCCAAGTACAAATAATATCGTATTAACTTTTTTATTCATTACGTTGTTTCCTTTTTTTTAGGAGTAAAAAACATGGTGACAAGCAGTAAAATACAGCCTACGACAACTGATGAATCGGCAATATTAAAAGTCGGCCAGCGCTGCATTCCAAGGAGGCCGTAAATATTTACGCTGATAAAATCTACAACTCCGTCTGAGCGGAAAATACGGTCTATGATGTTTCCAATTCCGCCGCCGATAATTCCCGCCAATGCCCAACGTTGAATCGGGGTGAATTCATCGGAT
>NZ_BDHE01000168.1:0-788 GCF_054786175.1 Treponema sp. R8-4-B8 | reverse complement strand
CCACAGCTTGATTGTTCCATCACTGGAGCCTGAAAGAACCTGCCTTCCGTCAGGGCTGAACGCTACGGAATAAACACAATTAGGATGCCCCGAAAGGTTTCTTATCTCCTTGCCGCTTGCCGCGTCCCACAGCTTGATTGTTCCACCATCAGAGCCTGAAAGAACCTGTCTTCCGTCAGGGCTGAACGCTACGGAATAAACCCTATTTTCATGCACTAAAAAGGTTCTTATCTCCTTGCCGCTTGCCGTATCCCAAAGTTTGATGAAGTTATCAGTGTCGCCTGAAAGAACCTGCTTACCGTTAGGGCTGAACGCTACGGATGTAACAAGCCCTGTATGCCACGAAAAGGTTCTGATCTCCTTGCCGTTACTTACGTCCCACAGTTTCATTGTATTATCGTGAGAGCCTGAAAGAACCTGCCTCCCGTCAGGGCTGAACGATACGGACGAAACACTATTTGTATGCCCAGAAAAGGTTCTTATCTCCTTGCCGCTTGCCGCGTTCCACAGCTTGATTGTTCCATCACCGGAACCTGAAAGAACCTGCCTTCCGTCAGGATTGAACGCTACGGACGAAACATAATTAGTATGCCCTGAAAAGGTTCTTATCTCCTTGCCGCTTGCCGCGTCCCACAGCTTGATTGTTCCATCACCGGAGCCTGAAAGAACCTGCCTTCCGTCAGGGCTGAACGCTACGGACGAAACATTATTAGTATGCCCTGAAAAGGTTCTTATCTCCTTGCCGCTTGCCGCGTCCCACAGCTTGATTGTTTTATCACCGGAGCCTG
>NZ_BDHE01000167.1:0-788 GCF_054786175.1 Treponema sp. R8-4-B8 | reverse complement strand
TTTGATAGTGATAGCGGTTACATAGATATATTTGATACGGATACAGGTATTAAAATACGTGATCTTTGGCCATGGGGAATACCCCAATCATTAACATGGACACCAGACGGCAGACGGATCATCACTGCTTGTAATTTCAGTGACGCTAAAGTTATCAAGGTGTATGACGCATTGAGCGGGAAGGAATTGTAGAGAATGGAAATGAGCAGATACCAGGTGTTGCCTGAAAGGAGACGCTATGAAGTACGACAAAGTTTTTGACAATGTAACAAAAGCGCTTCTTATCCCTTTATGGCTGACACTGCTAATCGAACCTGTAAAGAATTACCCATGGATTCTTTACACCGCTCTTGGTATTACCACATTGTTGTTACTGGTATATCTTATTCTTGGTATCCATAAACTGCGCATAATATGGGATTCCTATTTTAACAAAAAGTGTAGAAAAATTGACGAATTGATCCAAAAAACATGGAAGAAATTCAAAAAGATCATTGCTGAAACAAATAATATCAGCGTAATTAATTACGCCCTTGAAACACTACGTGAACATTGAAAACGATGCCCAATATGCCATTGAACCTCCTACCGGTGATGATGCTGATGCTGCTTTTTTTAGCTACTTGGATATAAGTATTACCATTGAGCTTGGCAGGGAAGCGATCAATGCAATTATTGCAGAACTGCCGGATACAACTGATTATGAGGAAATCATTAAATTGCTTCTTTCATCAGCTCCATGGACACGGGAAACTTTTGAAATATATATTAAAAACGAATCGGACAAT
>NZ_BDHE01000166.1:0-788 GCF_054786175.1 Treponema sp. R8-4-B8 | reverse complement strand
GTTGTATTGTAAACATAAACCCCGCCGCCCTCGGTAGCTGTATTGTCATGTACCGATGATTTGTCTTGCATGGTGAAAGTTCCGCTGTTAACTACCACTCCACCGCCACTGCCATTTGAATTGGTATTGTTGAATACCGAGGCTCTGTCTTTCATAGTGAAAGTTACACCACTAGTATATTGATCAACATACACACCGCCACGGTATGAGTTGCTGCTTGATGTATTGTCGGATACCGATGAGGTTCCCTCCATAGTCAGGCTTGCGTTAGAGCCTCCTAAATAAATCAGAGCCGTGTTATTGTCGCTGTTCCCCTTAAAGTCGGTGTCGTGAATAACGACGGTCTGGTTTGCAATAAGACGGAGCAATGAGCCTTGTCCTGTAAGCGTTATGGTGTAGTCCCCGGTAATGGTTACGTTAATATATTGAGCATTGTTAAAGGTTGCACCTGTAGCATTGGGAATGTCGTCAAGTATGTTGATGGTGTAGCTCTTTCTGTTGTCTGCGGTTCCCTCGCCTCTGTTTGAGGCTTCGGTTTTTACATCGTTCCAATCATCCGCGCTTGCTACATTAAAAGAAGTAGCAGTTAAAATTCCGTTTGCCACCTCAAACGTATAATTTGTGGTACCAAGACTGCCAAAATTGTTCCATGAGTCGCCGTTAAAGGTTCCATTTTGGGCAGTACCGCCGCTGCTCTTATCTAAAACCGCACTATTAGTTGCCTTGTTTTGCAGTTTATCTGCCGCATCCTTGCCATAGATTATCCCGCTTTCAATGCGGATGGTTGA
>NZ_BDHE01000165.1:0-796 GCF_054786175.1 Treponema sp. R8-4-B8 | reverse complement strand
ATATTTTAACGCTTACAAAAGACAAAAATGAAAGCATTGCAAGAAAAGCCCGCCGTACCGCGGAAGGCCTTGGAATAGAAGTTCCAAGCAATTAGTTATGGGCAAAAAAGAAATTAAAGAAATAATTGATAAATGTCTTGAAGAAACCCCGTGCGCGGTTAATGTCCTCTATGACGAGCCTATGAAAGAGCGCGTTACTTTTAAAGTGGGAGGCTCCGCCGACTGCCTGCTGCGTCCTGAGGGCGAAGGATTTGTTTCTTTTTGCGTCAATATTTTAAACCGCTGCCGCGTTGAAAAAATTCCCGTGTTTGTTCTTGGCGGCGGCGCGAATATCGCGGTTTGTGACAAGGGGATACGCGGTATAGTACTGGACATGGGAGCTTGGAAAGGCGAAAACACGCCGGTAAATGCTGAAAAAGACGGAATGGTTTTTAAAAGCGGAACGAGCATAGACGAAGCCGTTGACGCGTCCTGCGTCGCCGGTTTAAGCGGACTTGAGTTTCTATCTGGAATGCCAGGAACTGTAGGCGGGGCGGTTTGGATGAACGCCCGCTGTTACGGCGGCGAGATAGCGGATGTTTTAAGTTGGGTTGAAATTATCACTTGTGATCACGTAACGGAAAGTACGTATGTAATAAAGAGGGTAGAAGTTAAAGACGGAGAAGGTTTCGCGTATAAAAAAAGCCCTTTCCAAGAAATGGATTGCGTCATAATAAGCGCGTCATTCAGGTTAAAAAAAGGCGATAAAGAAAAAATGTTAATTAAGACGGAAGAGTACAGAAAAGACAGGCGTGAA
>NZ_BDHE01000164.1:0-799 GCF_054786175.1 Treponema sp. R8-4-B8 | reverse complement strand
TGCATATTCGCCGCTACACACTTTGTCCGGATCCCAGCCTTTTAAAGGGCATTTCATATATTCTGTATAAATCATTTCAACAAGAGAATGGTCTTCTATTAAAGTATTGCCGCAATCTACTTTTCTTGCTTTAAGCCCTTCGCCCTGATCACCATATAGCCTGTTCACTTTGTCTTGAATATCCAAAATAACCTGGCTTGTTCCAACATCTCCGTTTATTTTGGCATATACATTCCGCTCAAAGTCTTTGGGAAGCTCGTCTTTCAATGTTTCTTCTCTGTTTGAAGACAAATCTGAGCAACCTAAAAACAAAACGCCAATCAGCAAAAGAAATTTTTTCATATCCAACTCTCCTTAAAATTCCACCGTCACTATGCCAGATACAATATATTTATCTAAATCCAATTTTATTGCATTGCCTTCTATTGAATTGGAAAGCAAGCCGCCTTGCAAAGAGAAATTTGCGCCTTCGCTTATTTTAATTTGCGGACCGCCTATAGCTAGCATTTCACTGGTTTTATTTAGGGTAACAATGCCTGTGGCAGGGTCGTTAATTACCACTAGAGCATTTTTAAATTCCTTGTTGAGTTGCTGAAAACCTCCGCTCAAAGAAAGCCCGCGCCAAATGCCCGCTTTTAAACCAGCCATAATTCTATCAATTTGAGGATTTCCTTCCTTGCCTTTTTCTTCTTTATTCTGTTCATAAGAGCCTGAAATAACCAAGGCTTTGCTTAAACCTGCCATGTGCGCTATGTCTATTTCCAAGCCGCCGCCAAAACGAGCATAGTCTGCTGTTTCG
>NZ_BDHE01000163.1:0-801 GCF_054786175.1 Treponema sp. R8-4-B8 | reverse complement strand
GGAAATGCGTCTTAATATGATCAATATTGATCATCCGGGAAAAATCGCGGACTTTATAGCGAGCATACTTAACATTGACAAGGCCGAACAGCAAAAAATTCTTGAAATACTGAATGTGCGAAAGCGGATGGAACAGGTTTTGGTATTTATCAAAAAAGAACAGGAGCTTTTACGGATACAGAAAAAGATTCAAAGGGAAATAAACGAGAAAATAGAAAAATCGCAGAGGGATTATTTTTTAAAGGAGGAGCTTAAGGCGATAAAGGGCGAACTTGGCATGACAACGGACGCTAAAAGCTCCGACCACCAGCGTTTTAAAGATAAATTTGACTCTTTTAAATTTGAAGGCGAAATAAAGGAAGTTGTCGATCAGGAGATGGAAAAATTCTCGTTAATGGAGCCAAACTCCGCTGAATTTATCGTTACGCGAAACTATCTTGACGTAATTGCCGCCCTCCCTTGGAACAATCCCGCTCCGGAAGACTTTGAGCTTAAAAAAGCGCAGGAAATCTTAGAAGCCGATCATTACGGCCTTAAAGACGTAAAGTTAAGAATAGTCGAGTATTTGGCTGTTCGCAAACTGCGTAAAGACACAAAAGGCTCCATTGTCTGCCTTGTCGGTCCGCCGGGGGTGGGAAAAACTTCCGTGGGCAAATCAATTGCCCGTGCGCTTGGCAAGCAATTTTTCCGGTTTTCTGTCGGCGGAATGAGGGACGAGGCGGAAATCAAGGGATTGTTCCAAGGGAGGGCGGCAATTACGTCAAGATAGTTTCGCGTAACGATAAATTCAGCGGAGTTTGG
>NZ_BDHE01000162.1:0-815 GCF_054786175.1 Treponema sp. R8-4-B8 | reverse complement strand
GTTCCGCCTTTAAGAACAACCGTAATTTTGGGAAACCTACGGGGCAAAGTATTGATGAGCTTGGTCTTAAAGGCAGTCAAATAGGCGGCGCTCAAATAGCCCCCTTCCACGGAAACATCGTCATTAATACCGGAAACGCCACCGCTTCGGATATCCGCGCCCTTATGGATGAAACAGCCGCTAAGGTTAAAGAGAAGACAGGCTTTACTCTTGAACCTGAAATACTTTTTATCGGCGAATGGTAACGCCGTCTAACTGAAATGTTTTTTATATGAAATATATTTATTGAAATCTAATATCGCTTGCTTGCTTGATAAAAATTAAATTTTATATTATTATCTCAAAGTAAGGGAGAAGAAAATGAAAAAGATTAATGTTATTTTTTATTTTATGCTTGTTCTTGCCTTCCCATTTGTTGTCATGAAGCGTCTTGCAAATATCCATGTATTTTTCCATGACGGGATCAATTACAAGTTTGCCGTTCACAAGCCAAGGATTTTTGCGGGCTGACAGGAATGAATTTCTCAAATCGCCTAATGAGGAAACGATAACGCATGAACCATTGGATTTTTGATTGAGAAGCTGGGCTGTCTCAAGTAATTTGTCAAAGTCTGCAAAGTAGGCCTGTACTGTTTTGGGATCATCGGTGCCAAGATATTTTTTGGCAAGACTTCTGCGATAAAACATAGCTCCGGGACAGGACTGCCATGACATGGCATATACTCTGCCTTTATAAGTGCCAATCTCCGCGGGATAGGCAAGAAGTCTACTTTTATTGGCTTCGTAAATATCAGTGATGTCAAGAGAAGGCCTGA
>NZ_BDHE01000161.1:0-824 GCF_054786175.1 Treponema sp. R8-4-B8 | reverse complement strand
ATTCCGTTTATTGTAATAGACTTTGTTGTCGCGAGTGCGCTTATGTCGATGGGTATGATCATGCTCCCTCCCGTTATGATCTCCATGCCGTTTAAATTAGTTCTGTTTATCCTTGTAGACGGATGGACATTGCTTACCGGACAACTGCTCAATTCATTTGTAATTAGGGGATGATGAGTAATGAGTATTGGTGAAATAACATTCGTTTTACGGCAGGGAATATTGGAAACGCTGATTCTTGCGGCTCCTATTTTGTTATCGGCGTTGGCGATTGGTTTGGTTGTCGCGATACTTCAGGCGGCAACGTCAATTCAAGAACAGACGCTTACGTTTGTTCCAAAGTTGTTTGTTATTCTTGGAGTGCTTGCGTTATTGGGCGGGTTTATGTTTACGTCTCTTGGAGAATATACAAGGGAATTGTTCGAGCGAATTCCTGAGATGGCGAGGTAAAGAATTGTTAGAAAATGCGGTTTTACAGAATATTCTCTCTTTTGGACCTGTCTTTCTGTTAATAGCGGTAAGGGCTTTTGCCATGATTCAAACCGCTCCGCTTCTTTCCTCTGAAGCTGTTCCTCAAGTCGCTAAAATAGCGCTTGCGGGCCTTACCGCTTTCGCCGTTATTCCCACCGCGGAAATTTTTATGGCGGTTAATTCACCTAACGGTATTGTTACCCTGCCCGGAGGCACATTAAGCGACTTGCGTTATGAGACATTCAGTCTTCGCTTTTTATTTTTTATTATAGGCCAGGGAATAATCGGCATAATTATTGGTCTTTACATGACGGCTATTTTTGTCGCTTTCTCTTCGGCGGGTACATTCTTTT
>NZ_BDHE01000160.1:0-835 GCF_054786175.1 Treponema sp. R8-4-B8 | reverse complement strand
GTGTTTGAAACGGTTAAAGCCCCGAGTTGGCAGAACGGCGTCGTCGTAGGGTTAATCGCCATTATTCGCGACATTACCCGGCGCAAAGAAATGGAAGAAGAAGTCCTTGCCGCTTCCAAAGCCAAGTCCGCTTTCCTTGCCAATATGAGCCATGAGCTAAGAACGCCGCTCAATGTGGTTATAGGGCTTACCGATTTAATACTGGAAGAAGAATCTCTGGACGAACATGTTACTGAAAATTTAACGAAGATAAGCAGCGCGGGCAGCACGTTATTGAGCATTGTAAACGATATTCTGGACTTTTCCAAAATTGAATCCGGCAAACTTTCAATAACGCCGGTTAAGTATTATATG
The DNA here is from genome assembly GCF_054786175.1 of Treponema sp. R8-4-B8. Classification (NCBI taxonomy): domain Bacteria; kingdom Pseudomonadati; phylum Spirochaetota; class Spirochaetia; order Treponematales; family Treponemataceae; genus Treponema; species Treponema sp. R8-4-B8. Next base: position 481 of record NZ_BDHE01000160.1, on the reverse strand, counting down.
TCCAGCCTGCTTAACGATATTATCACCCTTGTTACTACGCGTCTTGGGGAAAAACCGGTAACATTCCGGTTAAATATCGTCGATGAGCTGCCAAGCGAACTGTACGGCGATGATCTGCGGGTGAAACAAATTTTAACCAATCTGCTCACTAACGCCGTCAAATACACCAAACAGGGAACCATCGAACTTAAAATGCGCTGTACTCGTGAAGGCAACAATATATGGATAGACGCTTCAGTCAGCGACACCGGCATCGGAATACGCGAAGATGACATGAAAAATCTGTTCGTTGATTATTATCAGGTTATAAATAATTTAAGCAGAAATATTGAAGGCACTGGATTGGGCCTGCCCATTACCAAAAGACTTGTGGAAATGATGGACGGGGAACTTAAAATGGAAAGCGAGTTTGGCAAAGGTTCGACATTCAGCCTGCACCTTAAGCAGGGCTTTGTCAGCGAAAAACCGCTTGGAGCGGAGG
>NZ_BDHE01000159.1:0-826 GCF_054786175.1 Treponema sp. R8-4-B8 | reverse complement strand
CAGACAGTCGCGCAGGAAATAGGGGAAATAGCCCATGATTCCGAAGGGCTTTTGGAAATAAATTCGGTGATGAACAGTATCGCAAGCCAGACCAATCTGCTTTCGATGAATGCCGCGATTGAGGCGGCTCACGCCGGAGAAATCGGCAAGGGTTTTGCGGTAGTCGCCGATGAAATCCGCAAACTTGCCGAGTCATCGAGCAATCAGTCAAAAACTACCGCGTCAATGCTCAAAAAAATAAAAGCGTCCATAGACAACATTACAAAATCGTCTAAAGACGTGTTAGACCGTTTTGGCGCTATAGACTCAAGCGTAAAAACAGTTTCAGAACATGAACAAAATATTTTAAACGCCATGCAGGAACAGGAAACTGGCGGAAAGCAAATATTGGAAGCCATAAGCCGCCTTAGGGACATAACCCGCTCGGTTAAAAAAGGCTCTGATGACATGGCTGAATCGGGAAAGACTCTGGTTAAAGAAACGGACGAATTTATAAATACAAGCCGGGAAGCGGTAAAAGGCATGAACGAGATATTGAAGGGCGTTAATCAGATAAGCGTTTCAGTCAGCCATGTAAACGACATGAGCATTGAAAACAACCGGAACTTTGACGCTCTGAAACAGGAAACGCAAAAATTTAACGATACCGTCGGCGATGAAAAGCAAAAAATTCTAATAGTAGATGATGACGGTATTCATCTTGAAATGGTAAAAACGGTATTGCAAAATAAGTATGACATATCAACAGCCAAATCCGGCAAAGAAGCGCTTGCTTTATTTTACCAAGGGCTTGTTCCCCAATTAATATTATTGGATTTAATAATGC
>NZ_BDHE01000158.1:0-837 GCF_054786175.1 Treponema sp. R8-4-B8 | reverse complement strand
AAATCCTGCCGTGATAATGTTCTAATACGTCGGTAATATGATTTTTTAGGTTGTCTTCCGCTTCCGCTTTTGTTCCTTTTGCCATCCAATCGGGAGTCCAATCATGCCATACCAGAACATGGCCATGAACAGGCATTCCGTTTTCCAGCGACCGGTTCACCATTTGATCGGCATAAGACCAGTTATACGCGCCACCGCGGTTTGTTGCCAGAGAAATGGGTTTAAGGCCGTTTTCCGGCGTAATAATATTAAAATTATTTTTAATAAAATTAAAATAATCATTGTCCATATATTTTTTGTTAATGATATTTCCGACAATAAAATCATTTTTATATAATGATCTTTTTATATAAGGCTGAAGGGGCGGCGTGGTTTTTACCAACTGTCTGTTTCTTCGTAAATCGCCGGGGGTAAATCCGAATTCCCGCCTAAAGCTGAGTATATACGCCTGTTCATAGCTAAAACCGTATTCCAAAGCAATGTCCTGAACATTTAAACCGCTGTACAATAAATCCCCTATGCTTGCCGATAATTTTCTGGAGCGTATATATGTTCCTATCGACTTTTTAAACATTTGCTTAAACAGCCTCTGTAAATGGACTGATGACAGGGAAAAATCATCCGCCAGAATATCCGCGTTGATATCATCTTTGAGGTTGTTTTCAATTTCGTCCAGGACGCCTTCTAAAACGTCGTTTGATTTACGCATTTTATTTCTAATTAAATATATATTAAAAGTTAATAATAAAATGAACATTTTTGATCATTTTTATTAAAAAGCAATTTTGGAACAATAAAGTATAAAATATGTTATATTATAACAGGTAGGATATAACA
>NZ_BDHE01000157.1:0-837 GCF_054786175.1 Treponema sp. R8-4-B8 | reverse complement strand
CACGCTGTAAAAACTTCGTATGAATCCGCCTCGCACTGGCGGCCACCTAAAGGCGGCCTTGCTTTTATTGGGGACTGTGGCATTTTTTGGTGCTCTCAGCGTGTAGCATTATTGATCTACACGGCTACGCCGTGCGTTTATTTGGCTGTGAGCCTTTCGGCGACTAAACAGCGGTGGGTAGAAAGCTTTATCTAGGGTGCGTCGCCGAACTCTTATTCTCTGAATTTTCTTTGTTTTATTTCAAAGTCTCTCCGGCGGGGAACGCCCGAAAGATGTTTTTACATCGCACGCAGCCTGCCCGCCTGTACTCAAGCATTTTATTGGGCATACATCTTCTAGCGCTAATAGGTACATCACAGTCTGGAGTTTTGCTAAATACAAAAAACAATAAAAAAGCATAGAACCTTACCAAAGGAAAAAATCCAATAAAAACAGTAGTTTTCTTTTTGGCAAAACTCCTTAGAAATACAGCGTAGTCGAATTGCCTTTTACTCAAGGATTTGATTTGGTATGCATCTTCTAGAGCAAATAAGCATTTTTCCATTGTGCCATTCCATTATGGTGTACCGTACAAGGCACGGTATACTACGGAACTTCGATAGCTGTTACCAGTGCGTGAGTTATAAAAAAGGACTGCCCAAAATGTTACTTTTTGGACAGCCCCGATTACTTATGGATTAATTAATATCAATGACCCGACCATGTTGTAGTCAAATTACCCCCCGAGAAGGTTCCAGACATAAGCGACATCATTCCTTGATTGTTCGTAGCTGCTGAGACTGAATCGCTCCAATTTAACGATGAATCGTTAAGAATAATGATACTAAGTGAGGTAAC
>NZ_BDHE01000156.1:0-836 GCF_054786175.1 Treponema sp. R8-4-B8 | reverse complement strand
CCCTGACTGTAAATCCGTTGTTTCAGGATCACGGGATAAGAAGATAAAACTCTGGGACGCAGGTACAGGTTGTGAGATCCGCACCCTGTCTGGTCATTCAAAGGCTGTGCAATCCGTAGCGTTCAGTCCTGACGGTAAAACCGTTGTTTCAGGATCAGATGATAAGACAATAAAACTATGGGACACAGGTACAGGGCGTGAGATCCGCACCCTGTCTGGTCATTCAAAGGCTGTGGAATCCGTAGCGTTCAGCCCTGACGGTAAAACCGTTGTTTCAGGATCAGAAGATGAGATGATAAAACTTTGGGACGTAGGTACAGGGCGTGAGATCCGCACCCTGTCTGGTCATTCAGGTATAGTGCAATCAGTAGCGTTCAGCCCTAGCGGTAAAACCGTTGTTTCAGGATCATATGATTTTACGATAAAACTCTGGGACGCAGTCACAGGACGTGAGATCCGCACTCTTTCAGGTCATACACATTTGGTGATATCCGTAGCGTTCAGCCCTGACGGGAGACAGGCGCTTTCAGGTTCATGGGATAATACGGTAAAACTGTGGGACATAGCAAGCGGGCGGGAGATACGAACCTTTTCGGGGCATTCAAGATCGGTTAATTCCGTAGCGTTCAGCCCTGACGGGAAACAGGCGCTTTCAGGTTCATGGGATAACACGGTAAAACTGTGGGACATAGCAAGCGGGCGGGAGATACGAACCTTTTCGGGGCATACATGGGGTGTTGAATCCGTAGCGTTCAGCCCCAACAGTAAAACCGTTGTTTCAGGCTCACAGGATAATACCACCCGCATCTGGGACGTTGCCACCGGCAAAGAAATCG
>NZ_BDHE01000155.1:0-841 GCF_054786175.1 Treponema sp. R8-4-B8 | reverse complement strand
GAGAGCCGTCCGGGCGCTGGGATACTTCCATCGGTTTTTCCGCGCTGAACAGGTAATCGTAAATACGCGCCTGTATTGGCGCGGCATGAGCGGCAGATACCCAATGAATTGTGCTCTTTATCTTTTTTTCCATTATTTCTCTCCCTTTAATTATTACCTATTCTAAACTTTATATCATAATTGATAATAAAGTTTAGAATTCATTCCTACAATACTATTTTTATAAATTACATAATTATTTATTAATAAATAATGGAAAATTTTCTGCCCATAATTCCAATAATTTTAAAAATTTTTCATCAGATATTTCAATGCCTTTTTCTAGTTTACACATTGAAAATAATAATAATTGCATAACTATATCTTTTTTATTATCTGAACCGTCTGTTTCATTAAAATACTTTTGATTTTTAGGGCAAATTATAGGCGTCTCTAAAGAAAAATCTTCTTCAAATAATTTTGCAAGCGCAATGGCGGTAAAAGAGTTTCTTGCGCCCACGAGGAATCTATAATTTCGATAAGTTTTTTGGTTATGCCTGAGCGTGTATCAACCTTACCTAACTACGGCATAAGCCCCGGCACATCAAACTCCGGCGGGATTCTTACAGGCGTCCCTTTTGAATCGACAAACGCCCATGTTACTTTTGCCTCGACTATCAGATCTTCGCCGCGCCAAATTTCCTGCGCTATTGTTCCGCTGGCCGCGCCTTTTTTAACAGGCCACGATTTTATTACCAATGCGTCATCGGTAAAGGCGGACCTTTTGTAATTGATTTCTATCCGCGTAATATAAGTACCATAACCGGATTTAAATGCCTTTTCATAGTCAAAACCAATGTCT
>NZ_BDHE01000154.1:0-839 GCF_054786175.1 Treponema sp. R8-4-B8 | reverse complement strand
GGACATGATCTCGCCGTCGTCGACGAAGGCGTACCTGTGGTAGTCGTCGGGGGTCAGTCTGAAGATGAGGCAGATACCGTCGGCGAACTCGTCGGCCAAAGCCCGGTCTTGGAGCAGGCTGTTCAGGGTCTGTCTCTTATACACATCTGAGGGCGAGCAGAGCGATAAAGAAAGATTAGAGGCTATAAACCCTCTTTTTTGGACCGGAGACATAAAGTATACCAACAATTGCGGGAATTGTACGGTAGCTAATGAATTGCGCCATCAGGGTTACGATGTAGAGGCTAAGCCGGGTGACGGTATGCGTACAGCCGAATTGGCTGAGATGTTCGACGGGGCTAAGGTACAGAGCGCGAAGCAGTTATCAATAACGGATGTTCCGAGCGAAATGAAACTTATCGTCGAGCAAGATATTTTGACTTGGGGAGAAGGCGCAAGGGGCGCTATTAGGGGAAATTGGGCTTTGATGTCAGATGGCGAACCAGGGCATCTCTTTTCTTTTGAGGTGCGCAATGGCGAGGTTAAGTATGAAGACGGGCAAAGCGGCAAGGAGAATGTGAAACATTTGGAAAAGATGAAACCGCAATCAATAGAATACGTTAGGCTCGATAATACAAAACCTAACGATAAGGTATTAAACGCTGTAAAGAATAGGAGGGCGTGATGATAACTTTACATGAAGCGTATCTTAAAGCGAAAAGCGATGCGGAGAAGTACGGCCATAAGCGTTTAGCGGGTTGTAGAGATTACGGTGAGTTTTGGGGTTTTTGTTTTGTACCTCCGTTAGATGAAAAGTTGCTAAAAGAGCTTAACGGCGGGTGTGATACTACCGTAAACAA
>NZ_BDHE01000153.1:0-843 GCF_054786175.1 Treponema sp. R8-4-B8 | reverse complement strand
ACACTAAAAATTTCACCTTGACAATAACTGATATTCAATATAACATAAAAACATAAGGAAAAGTAAGTGAAAGAAAAGGACAATAAGGTTAAAAATACAACATTAAGTTTGAGCGGAGCTAATTTCTTGAGTTACGCTAGGCGTTCTTGGATGCTTTATTTGATGTTGGTGCTTCCGGTAACGTTTTTCATCATTTTTAGGTATATACCTATGACAAACATTGTAATTGCTTTTAAGGATTACAATATGTTCAAAGGCGTATGGTCTGACGATTCGCCTTGGGTAGGTTTTAAGTGGTTTCAGCAGGCCTTTAACAGGAGGGATTTTTGGCTTTCAATGCGGAATACCCTAACGCTCAATTTTCTGGACTTAATAGTAGGTTTTCCGGCTCCGATTATTCTCGCCCTTGTATTAAACGAATTAATATTTAAAAGTTTTAAGAAAGTAACTCAAACTATCATTTATCTTCCTCACTTTTTATCTTGGATTATTGTATCCAGCATTGCCACCAGGCTTTTAGCGCCGACAAACGGCGTAATTAATATGTTCATTACTGAAAACTTTGGCGCCAGACCTATCGACTTCCTTATGAACAGCAAAAACTGGGTCTTGACTTACATTGTATTCGGAGTATGGAAGGAAATGGGCTGGGGAACAATCATTTACCTTGCGGCAATTACTGGAATTAACCCGGAGTTATACGAAGCCGCGGAAGTTGACGGCGCGGGACGCTGGCGAAAACTTTGGCATATTACCCTGCCGGGAATCAGGCCAACCATTGTAGTTCTTTTAATAATGAACATTGGACGTATTTTAGGAATTGAATTTGACCGTCCATATACT
>NZ_BDHE01000152.1:0-848 GCF_054786175.1 Treponema sp. R8-4-B8 | reverse complement strand
GCCTATTTAAAAAGTTTGGTCGTATTTGAAAACGGTTTTACCGATTATCTTAAAACTTTTCGTTTTAACGGCTCACTTTGGGCAATGGACGAGGGGACGGTCGTCTTTCCCCAGGAACCTTTAATAAGGACGGAAGGAAACCTTATTGAATGTCAGATAATCGAAGGCGTTATTTTAAATATTATTAACTTTCAAAGTTTAATCGCTACAAAAACGCGCCGAATCTGGCTTGCTTCGGGGAAAGGGCAGATAATGGAGTTTGGTCTTCGCCGCGCTCAGGGGCCGGACGGGGCGATTTCAGCCTCACGCGCGGCGTACATCGGGGGCGCTTGCGGCACAAGCAACTCTTTAGCCGGTAAAATTTACGGAATTCCTGTAATGGGAACAATGGCTCATTCATGGGTAATGTCATTTAAAAACGAGGAAGAAGCGTTTGACGCCTATGCCGCGCTGTACCCCGACAGATCACTTTTTTTAATCGATACTTATGACACTTTAAAAAGCGGGATTCTTAACGCGATAAAGTCAGGAAAAAAACTCGCGGCTAAGGGGAAAAATTTCGGAGTGCGCCTTGATTCGGGAGACATTCAGTATCTTTCAACCGAGGTAAGGCGGCAGCTTGACGGCGCGGGGCTTAAAAACGCTTTTATCACAGTCTCCAACGATCTTGACGAGAATATAATTGAAACGCTCGTGAAAGACGGCGCGCCCGTAAACAGTTGGGGAGTGGGAACCCGCCTTGTAACCGGCGATAACGCCGCCGCATTTACCGGCGTGTATAAACTTGCCGCCCTCAGAGGAAAATCAGGCGTAACCCATGTTACGCCCGTTACCCCAGTTATGAAATT
>NZ_BDHE01000151.1:0-851 GCF_054786175.1 Treponema sp. R8-4-B8 | reverse complement strand
AATTAGTCCAGTATTCCGCAACCGCAATACCAGATTTATCCAATTCCATCAATTCAATCTGATTTCGGCTTGCTTTTGTGCAAAGAATTATTCCTATTGGCTCATTCTCGTCATTCTGCCGTTCATACTTACTGAGCCATTTTAGATAAAATTCCATCTGTCCTTTATATTGAGGCACAAATTTTCCGATTTTTAATTCTATGGCGACAAGTCTTTTTAGTATGCGATGATAAAACAACAAATCAAGTGTAAAATCTTCATCATCCATTATCATGCGTTTTTGCCGTTCTACGAATGTAAAGCCATGACCAAATTCCAAAATAAACGCTTCGAGTTCTGTGAGTATTGCTTTTTCGAGATCGGCTTCCAGAAAATTTTCTTTTAATCCCAGGGTATCCAACAGGTATGGGTCTTTGAAAACATTAAAGGGTACAATAGACTCCTTGCTTAACTGTGAATTGGCTATTTCCCGTCGTTCATAAGCTTTTCGGGAGATTTGATTACGAAGTTCCATTTTCCCTAAATGTCGTGTCGCTGCTTCATGTGCATAAAATAGTCTTGCTTTTTCTGTTTCCAACGGTAAAATTTCGATAAAGTGAGACCAGCTTAATTGTGTCGCCAGCGGCGACACAATTGATAAATCTGGGAACAATTCAGCAAATTGAACCATTCGCCGCAAATTCCGTAATTCATAACCAGAACCGTATTTTTTTACTAATTGTTGCGACAGTGTCGCAACAATTCTCCTCCCATATTCGGCTCGTTCTCCGCCAAGTAAAACCGAACCTATGTAACGCCCTATTTCCCAATACATAAGAGTAACTTCACGATTGGCATACATTCCGGCTCGG
>NZ_BDHE01000150.1:0-850 GCF_054786175.1 Treponema sp. R8-4-B8 | reverse complement strand
GAATAAGTACGATCTGATTTTCATGGATCACATGATGCCGGAAATGGACGGGATTGAAGCTACGGCGATTATCCGCGCATGGGAAAAAGAACAACAAGAGAAAAATAGCGCGAGTTTCACCGCAGGTGAAAAAAACAGCACGAGGAATTTGCGTCAGCAAATTCCAATTATTGCATTAACCGCTAACGCGGTTGTCGGGATGCGGGAAATGTTTATCGAAAAGGGGTTTAATGATTTTCTTTCAAAACCCGTAGACGTTTCCAAACTGGATGAAATTCTTGACAGATGGGTAAAGGGGGGGAAAAGAGCAATGAGCAATGAGCAATTAGCAATGAGCAATGAGCAATTAGCAGTGAGCAATGAACAATTAGCAGTGAGCAATGAACAATTAGCAGTTAGCAATGATAATGAAGGGAAAGATAAACTGCCGGATAAGGATAACAATTCTTCATTGCTCACTGCTCACTGCTCATTGCTAACTATCCCCGGCGTGGACGTGCAAAAGGGAGTCGCTTTGCTCCGCGGCTCTTTGAAGACTTATAAAAATATACTGAGCCTTTTCTGCAAGGACGCGGATGAAAGATTGCCGTTACTGCAAAATTTGTCCGAAACTGACCTTCCTTCATTTATTATCAATGTTCACGCGCTGAAAAGCGTTTGCGCCTCTATCGGGGCCGCTGAGGCTTCGACTCTTGCCGCTGAGTTGGAAGCCGCGGGCAAATCCTCGGATATGGTTTTTATCAGCGGGCATTTACCAGTCTTTATACAACAGCTTGCGGAAGTGGTAAAAAATATTCGCGTAGCGCTAACCGCGTCCGATTCTTTGTAAACTTCACATAATGTCTGGACA
>NZ_BDHE01000149.1:0-860 GCF_054786175.1 Treponema sp. R8-4-B8 | reverse complement strand
AGAATATCGTTTACAATGCTTAACAGCGTAGTGCCGGCGTTGCTTATCTTCGTTAAATTAACAGCGACATGATCGTCCAGATCTTCATCTTCCAGCAGTAAATTCGTAAGTCCTATAACAACGTTAAGCGGCGTTCTTATTTCATGGCTCATATTGGCAAGGAATGACGTTTTAGCCTGTGAAGCGGCCTGGATTGCCTCTTCCATTAACTTGCGCTGGGTTACATCTCGCGCAAGGCACATTATTCCGACAACATTGCCACCTTGCTTTAGCGGGGCTATAGTCGATTCAAAAACCGCTTCTTTCCTGGTCAATGCCGACGAGATTGAAACTTCGTTGGTAATGATTTTATCTTCTTTCATTACCGTTAATTCCGTATTATGTGCATATTTTATCAAATCGGGGGGAAGCAACATGCTGTCCTCATCAGTCAAATCAATCATAGCCGCTTCATTTATGCCCCAGAATAATTCAAAAGGTTTGTTGCATTGCGTATATTTTAAATCGGTATCTTTACAGAACAGTATGTCGGGGATTGTATCAATTATCATTTGCAGTTTGGCGGTTTTAAACGCGATTTCGTCTTCCATCACTTTACGTTGGGTTATGTCGCGCCCTACGCCCATAATCCCGATTATTTCGCCGTACAGTATAAGCGGCGATTTTACCGTTTCAAAAAGACGCTTAACGCCGTCGGCGCAATACAGCCATTCCTCAACCGCTATCCGCCGTTCTTCTTTTATAACCCTGTTATCAACTTCATTAATAATCTCCGCCTCTTTTTCGGAGCAATCCAAAACATATTGATCATTTTTTCCAAGCACGTCATCCGCGTTTTTGCCGAACCTCTCCGCCATGTA
>NZ_BDHE01000148.1:0-868 GCF_054786175.1 Treponema sp. R8-4-B8 | reverse complement strand
TTACGCCCTTGTCTTAGAATCAACGCGCTCCTTTGGCCGCGCTCTTGAACAATTCAAATTGGCCGCGGAAAACCCGCAACTTGCAAGCCCGCAAAGCAACAAATCCGCCGCCAGAGTACAAATACACATGGCAAGATGCTTCACCGCGTTAAAACGTCAAGCAGACGCAAGGCAAGCCCTCCTATACGCCCTTGAATTAGACCCCGACAATTTAACCGCCAGCCTTGAACTGGAAAGAGGCTTATAATCTGATATTGACTAAAAAAAAAGTTTTTTGTATCATGTACCTAATAATTATTTTAAAACGGAGGAAAGAAGATGAAAGTTATTCCCTTAGGAGACCGGGTTATGGTCAAACTCGAAAAAAATGAAGCAAAAACAGCCGGGGGAATCATTATTCCCGATACGGCGCAGGAAAAAACGCAACAGGGAACCGTCGTAGCGGTCGGACCAGGCACAGAAAAAGAAAAAATCACGGTTAAAAACGGTGATAAAGTAATGTACGATAAATATGCCGGAACACAGGTAAAAATCGACGGTGTAGAACACCTGATCCTGAGAATGGCTGATATCATAGCAGTAGTTGAATAAATTAAACCGTTTATTAGTTTTATTTACTCTTTTTTACATACTTTTGCTTTCTTCTTGTTCAAAGCTGGGTTACGGGGTTTTATTGTGGTCAATTGACGATCCGCCCGTTGATTCAGGCACAGTTCTGCCCGTTTATATTAAATCAAATATTGAAAAAAAATGGGTAGTAGGCATACCTGAGAAATCAATATCGCAGAATGATTATAAAAAGGAAATTCCCCTTACCCAGCTGGACTTTCTCGGAAGCAAAAGAAAAGCGCGGAAATGGGCTGAAAAT
>NZ_BDHE01000147.1:0-870 GCF_054786175.1 Treponema sp. R8-4-B8 | reverse complement strand
TTATGGTTGTGGATGTTACGAGCAAAGGAATTTCTGGCAAGGAAGCAGAACAAGTTTTGGATTTGGTTGGCATTTCCACAAGCCGCTCAACCATTCCTTTTGACCCGCGCAAGCCTATGGATCCATCTGGGGTTCGCTTAGGAACAGCAGCTATCACAACCAGAGGCTTTGATGTTGCAGACACCCGCGCAGTTGCAAAAGCAATTGTGCAGGCTATTGAAAATCACAAAGATGAAGCAAAGCTGAAAAGCATAAGGGAAAACATTTTGGAACTATGCAGAAAGAGAGCTTTGTATAGCAAGCAATAATTAATTAGAGCGATATAAATTTTTCTAATTTTCTACATTCTTCAATTATGTCAGACAGCATTGTTGTAACAGGCACCTTCACAGACGACTCCTTTGCTATGGATGTGGCGCAGTTTTTGGGTGTGCGCGGCGATATTTCAGATGAAGTGTCGCTTAAAACCTATGCCAACAGCGAGTTTTGCCCGCGTTATATTTCCGATATTGAAAATTTGGAGAAAGTGGGTCGCTACCTAGAAGGCAAGGTTGTTATTATATGCTCGGTTTCGCTCTCCGACAGAAGCCGCAACGACTGCGCAATGCGAAATATGATTTTGGCGCGAGCCGCAAAAGACAATGGCGCAAAAAAGGTGGTTTTAATTGAACCGGATTTGTTCTACTCCGCCCAAGACAGAGGGGCATATCGCTTTGGAGAAATTGAAAAAGACAGAGATATTTTGGATTTGAAAAAATTTGACGGGCAAGCATTTACATCCCTGCTTTATGCCAAGCTATTAAAAGAAGCCGGCGTAGACACTGTTATAACCGTTCACAATCATTCAATAAAAGTTGAAAATCTTTTCAG
>NZ_BDHE01000146.1:0-872 GCF_054786175.1 Treponema sp. R8-4-B8 | reverse complement strand
CTGTACGACTTTTCGTCAGATATGCCTACTTTAAGATGGGAAAGGAAAGTATTTTCTTTTTTTGCAGAATGGCCGGCAAGGATACGGTTGTCACGTATCAAGAGGCCGTCGTCTATTAAATAGTCTAGTCTGTATTTTTGCGCGACAAGCTTTGCGTGGAAACTTTTGCCTGTGCCGCTGTCGCCAATAAGAGCGATGACTTTTTTCCGTTTTAGAGCAAACAGGAAATCAAAAATCATCGCTCTCCGCTAAGATTATTTGCCGTAAGTGCGTAATTCCGCTAATAGTTGCCTTGCCCGTTCTTTAACCGGCGTAACATAGAGCCCTTCGGAAATGAGGATTAAAGTCCTAATCGCTTCAGGGGAGTTAATTCCGCCGTTTTTCCTGGCAATCTTTTCAAACGCGTCAATGGTGGCAAGCGCCATCAAATTGTCCGGCTTTAGAGTATTATACCGGTTCATAACCCATGATATATGGTTTACAGTTTCATTGTTTGGATTTGCTCCGATATCACCAAGAGACTTTATCGCTTCCTGCAAAACAGTCTCTTCATTTTCAAATTGAATTATTTCAATGAGGGTTCTTCTGGCTTCTTCCGTGCCAATTTGACCCAGGTACTTTGCCGATTGCCGTCTTACATCGGGGAAGTTGTTGACAACACGACCGTTTTCCCTGGCGGTAGACGCCCTGCCTTCTCTGGAAAGGAATTCCAGCGTTTGGCGAATTTCGTCGTTTGTGCTTCCTCTGGCAAGGGCTTCGCCGATATATTCCAAGGCGACTATTAGCGGAATTACGCACTTACGGCAAATAATCTTAGCGGAGAGCGATGATTTTTGATTTCCTGTTTGCTCTAAAACGGAAAAAAGTCATCG
>NZ_BDHE01000145.1:0-877 GCF_054786175.1 Treponema sp. R8-4-B8 | reverse complement strand
TTTTTTTTCTTTTTTTGACTACTTGTTTTTTTTCTTCAGTTTTGATGTATGTTTCTTTTACAAACAATGGATGAGACTTAATAAATTTAACATATTCATTAAACCAATGTGTGTTAAAAAAGTATATTTCCTTGCTTTTTTCTTCACGAAGCGTAATAAATGTATATTTTATATCATTTTCTATTGTTACCATATTTTTTACTTCACAAGTCAACAAATACTGATAAACAGTTTCTTTTGATTTTCCAGTCATATTATTGTATTCTTTTAACCGTCTTTCAAGATTATTGGTTTTGCCGATCTTGCATTTGGTTATTTCTTTTGAAGACTGAACGATATAAATATACTGTTTTTCCTTGCCTTTTGCCAAAATAACCCCTTTTACCATCAAGTTTATTGGATTTATAATAGCATATTTCAATATTACTGTTCAAGTGCCATTTTGGGGCTATTTTTGCCGTTTTTGAAGGTTGCCCGACAATAAACCCCTTAATTTATACATTAAATTTAATATTGCTGGTTATGTTTTGCTCTTATATATCTTTGTGGTGGTGTTTCGCATAACGATCCTGCTGTTTACGACGGTTTGCAAGCCCGAATAAGCAAACCGAAGGTTTGCAGGGCTTGCAAACTGTGCTGGAGTGAGGCGTGGGAATGGAGCGAAGCGGAATGACCTAGCCGAACGGAAGCCAAGCCGCCCAACGGGCGGCGATGCGTAAACAGACCTGTTAGACGAAGTACGGGCGTACACCAATTTTTCTTTATATTACTTATATTTATAATTTCATATCATCGAAATTTACATTGTATTTTTTCCCTTGATTAAATAGAACGCCTTTTGTTAATTTTATACATAAAATACAGGTATTTACATCGT
>NZ_BDHE01000144.1:0-881 GCF_054786175.1 Treponema sp. R8-4-B8 | reverse complement strand
AGGGGCATTTTTTGCGTAGGCGGCGGCTTTTTTGTAAAGTAAAATTTAGCTAAGTACGATTATATATCATTTTTTATAATGTAGTGTTCTTGTATATTTTTAACCGTTTGAGTTACAGCTTGAACAATTTCATCACTCCATTTGTTTAAAGTTAGGGTTAAGGGAGGTGAGAGACATTCTTCAGGTTTGAAAAGTTCGTATGGTTCAATTCCCAGTACATCGGCAAATTTTACCAATGTGGCTGGAGATACCCATTTTCTGCTGTTTTCGACATCACTTAGAAAAGGAATAGAAATCCCTAATTTTTCAGCTAATTCAGCTTGAGATAACTTCCGGTAATTACGGTACCGCTTCAAGTTTACGCTTAAAATAGCCCTTAACTTTTGTTCTGTCATTCTTTATTTTTCCTTAATTTTGTTAAATTTGGCAGAAGATGGTTAATTTTTTATTATCCTATTAGCTTGACATTTTATAAAATAGCCATTAGAATTATTAAAAATATGCTAAAAGCAAGGTATTTGCTGAGGAGAAAAAATGAACAAAAAATTATTGCTGTTATGGGTTATCATTCTATTAACCGCGCTATCTCCGCTGTTCGGTGGAGGTAATTCTGAGAAAGAAGAAGGGATAAGAGACTATGTATGCCGAATCAATATTAGTCATCATCCAAATATGGATGGACTTTTACGTAATCTGGCAACTATGATGTGGGAAGATGAAGATAATTCCGATATTAAGAAAATTGCTGAAAGTCTTAACGCTTCAAGAATGGGTGGTTATGGATCGGGATTTGTGTATGTTGATAAAAACGGCGTAAATTACATTATTACAAATTACCATGTAGTGGCCAATGCTTCCAATTTTTCAATTACTTTTGAAAA
>NZ_BDHE01000143.1:0-881 GCF_054786175.1 Treponema sp. R8-4-B8 | reverse complement strand
TGTCTCTAGCGGTAATAATCGTATTATCATGCGGTTCTGGACCGGAAAAGAAGCAGGTAAGCGCAGTCAGCAGTTCAGGCAATTCAGGCAAGAGTGAAGTTTTCGATCCAAAAAAAGTCAGTCAGGAGCAATATCAATCTACAATCGCCGAAGTGCAAAAATTTATTGAAGAGCAAAATAAAAATATAAAAAACAAAAATTTTGACGCATGGAAGAATTCTTTATCTCCCGAATATTTTGCGGAAATTTCATCTGAGGAAAATTTAAAGCGAATATCGGCTCAGCCCGGGATGAAATCCAGAAAAATTGTATTAAAAACGGCCAGGGATTATTTTGATAATGTCGTTGTCCCTTCAAGGGCCGATCTTCATGTTGAAGAAATTGAATTTATAAGCGCAAACAGGGTTAAAGCGTTTACTATAACGACAAACAAAGCTGGTGAAGAACAGCGGCTTCGTTTGTATGATCTTGAAAAAATCGGTAATTCGTGGACAATAATTAATTAAGGAGAATTAAAATGTTTTCATTCAAGCGTCTTTCCATTTTATTAGTAACGGCTGTTATTATTATTTCAACCGCCGCCGCACAGAATAATCCAAGAAGGGAAATGTCAGTTGAGGAATCTTATTTGCAGGAATCAATAGAAATAATGATCATCAGAGAAACTGCAAGATCGTATACAAGGGAACAAAAATTTATCGCCTTGGAATATATCGGCGAAGCCCTTGCCAGAGGAAGCACAAACGACGAAATTCGCCAAACGCTGGAATTCCTTTCCAGAGAAGGCAGGTCGTCTACCGCCAGGGAAAACGGTCGTGTTGTCAACAACTTCCCCGATGTAAGACGGCAATCGGCAAAGTACCTGGGTCAAATTGGCACGG
>NZ_BDHE01000142.1:0-882 GCF_054786175.1 Treponema sp. R8-4-B8 | reverse complement strand
TTTTAGCATAAAAATCGACTAAGGGGCGGTAAGGCTCCATAATATCATCCGCCAAAGGGAAGGGGTTAGTGCTGTTTTCATGGTGTATTCCAAAGATAGGATTTAGCCCTGCCGCACAAATAGCTCTGGCGGCACAAGCTCTAAGAAGGGCATATCCATAATTTAAAAGACCGTTCGGCCAATTACCTTCAGGACTCCGTGAAAAATTATCACCAAATAGAGCTTTCCAATAAACCCTTGCACCGCAGGCTTCTCTATTTTGCGGGTCTCCAGATTGAACTTGTCTGGCATATATTCCAATTTGATTAGCTTTTTCCTGATTTTCAAAAAACTTAAGAACTTCACTTTGATGTTTAAGTTTTGCCGTTACAATTGCCTGCCAAAGCCGTTTTTTCAACGGTTGGCTTGCTTGGCTTTGTACTCGTATCCGCAAAGCAGATTCATAATTGGCGTTCACTGGAAGTACCAAAGCGGAAGGCATAGCTTTAGAATCGCAGAGAATTGTAACTGCTCCCCGTTCGGCAAGACTGACAAGCGCATCCTTGGTACAGGTCGCACCAAATGCTGAAATCATCAGAACCCCAATATCATCCAGCGGTACTTCACCATAAAATTCATCGCCTTGTTTTATGGTGATAAACCCGCGATGCTTGGCAATGAAACGGCCATTTTCACTTACATCAACAATTCTAGGTATCATTAACTATTAAGATCGGTAAATTGTTCTCCATCTACAGTTATTTTTACTAATTTTATTTTATATTCACTAAACAAAACATTAATTGACTTATAATATTGGCCATCAATGTTCGAAGGCCAAAAAATCGAGCAAAGGTTTATATTTGTATCTTTTTTCCAAGAAGCAATTGTATCACTGGCATA
>NZ_BDHE01000141.1:0-920 GCF_054786175.1 Treponema sp. R8-4-B8 | reverse complement strand
GAGGCCGCCCCTCCAAGCCGAAAGCGGCAAATTCATTTCCCGACCATGAAAAAAGAAGATCGTTCAGCGATAAACCTAAAAGTAATTTGGAAGAATTATCCGCTGTCTTGAGCGCATTATCAAGTCCCTGGGTAAACACAAGAGCGGTCTGATAAATTTCATCTAACGTACCGGCGGAAAGTATTGTCGCGTATTGCGCGTTTGCGGGAATACGTTCCGCTATGTTCGGGACGCGGGAACGCTGTCCGAGCAATCGGCTTAAACTAGCCTGATTGGACGACAACGGAGACGCCAAATTGAATTCAATCTTTTTGGGAAATATTGAAAGTCCCGCCTCAACCTTTGAATCAAATACGACATTATTCAAAATTGCCGCAATACCTGAGTCCTGATCTGATAAAAGAGAGCTGATAAATTCATTGGAAAGCATAAGCGCCGCGTCAAAATCTGAAGGCTTGATAGAGGCAAATGCCTTAGCGTTACCTGAATTTGCGGCGGAGCGTGACTCAAAAATACGCGAATTATCGGTTATAAAGAGCAGGTTGCGATAAGGAGCGATGTAATATGTCTTGTCGCTCAAGCGGTATTCAAAACGTGAATTTTTTCCGGCTTGCACATAATAAAGATCGGGGATGTTTTTGAAATTTGAAATCACTGGAAGAAAGCGCAGTAACGGGGAGAAAAAACCAAAGTCCCATGCGGCTACTAATATTTTTGATTCAGAATTAGTAGGAAGCAGGGCAAGTTCCAAATTTCCACGCATCGCAAGACGCACTAAGCCATTTTTAAGGAGACTATTATCTTTCAATGCTATCAACGCGGAGGCGGCTTTAGCCAAGACCGGCACATTGGAAATTTCATCAAGAGATTCATGGGTTAGAATCCCGTCAAGCAAACGGGTAGGATTAGGTATGCTAAGG
>NZ_BDHE01000140.1:0-914 GCF_054786175.1 Treponema sp. R8-4-B8 | reverse complement strand
TACCCTGTATATTGACGGATCTGTTTTATGAATAGGCGTATTGTTAGCCTGATTATTTTTACGATTAACAACAATATCCTGATTGGTTAAATGGTTTTCCGGTTTGTTGGGCGGACATGGAGTTATTTTAGACGCTACCCCGCAATTATTGCATTTTTCCTTACATGAAGATGTAATAAGGCTGTTTTCCGATTTTTCTAATTCATCCCTAAGGTATTCAGGCATTACATGAGAATCGATACTTTCCCATGGAAGCGGATTATTTTTTCCTGATAAAATTGAATCTAAAACATTACGGTTTTCTTCCAGTACCCTGCGCCATTCTTCCTTGTTAATAAATTCGCTCCAGGGATCAAGCCTGCTTCCCGCAAGCCATGCTTCTTTACATAATAAGCCCGCTCTTTCATCCCCTCTGCTTAACAGCCCTTCTATTTGTGAAATGAGAGGGTCTGAAATGCTTACCTTATGCCCCAAAGGTTTTAATTTTGAGCGTATAAAATTAAGTTTTTCTACTGCTGTTTCACTGTCAAGCTGCGTCGCCCACTGGTATGGGGTATGCGGTTTTGGAATAAAAACTCCCACGTTAATGTTAAAATGCGTTCTGGTTTTTCTGCCAATATCCGCGATAAATGAGACTATTTCCTCTTCTTCATTTTGATCAAAAACAGGCACGGGAAGCCCTATCATAAAATAAAACTTGGCTCCCTTCCAACCGTTCTTCCTTGCCTCTTGAATAATGGAAACGACTGAATCCTTTGTCACTTCCTTATTTATGGACATCTGCCATGCATCTTTGGGCGTTTCAACGGCAAATGTTAGCCCGCTCTTCCTTGTTACGGCGATCTGTTCAAGAATTGAAAGTGAAAAGCCTGAAACTTTAAGTGAGGGCAGTTGGAATGAAACGTGCAAACCGC
>NZ_BDHE01000139.1:0-925 GCF_054786175.1 Treponema sp. R8-4-B8 | reverse complement strand
ATTCTCAGGAGAGATCAAGCTAAGGCGCAGCGGTTGTTGCGGCGCCTGTTTTTCCGGCCGCGTCTGCGGGGCTGTAGAGACTTGAGTCGTCTGCCGTGTTTGTTCCTGCTGCGCTCGCTGTTCCTGTTGCGCCAGTTGCGCGCGTTCTTGTTGTTCACGCTGCTCTTGCTGCACACGTTCCTGCTGAGCGCGATTCTCTTGTTGTTCCTTCTGTACTTGCTGTTCCTGCCAAATTTGTCTTGTCTCTTCAAGCAATGACGTAAAGGCATCTTCAAGTTTTTGTTCTTCTGCAACAGCGACAACCGCCTGTTCCTGAACAGTTTCACTTGGAGTATTTACGCCGGAATTATTTTCATTTGTCGCCGGAGCGGGAGCGACAGAAGCGGGTTGTACCTGAAAAGAAGACGTTTGTGAAAAACGCGCCTCGCCCTCATAACTGCTTGAAAAAACAGGCTGAACGCGCCAATACCATGTTCCCGCGTCTATATCGGAATTAATATAACTTGTCGTCTGTACCTGCAAACTGATTTCAGGCGCGATAAACTCAGGCGATCTGGAAACATTTAACATATAATACGCCGCGTCAGGGACCTCCGCCCATCTGAATTGGACTTCCTGCCCCGCATATCTTACCGGAACCTGCGCGGAACCTCCCGCCATTGGGGCAAGCAGAGTCGGCGCGGCGGCTTCAACCACGCTCATACGCCCTGAAGCAAGCGCGTTATTTCCATGTAAAAGCCGCCAATGCCAAAGGCCGGTATTCAAAGAGGCTATCGCGCTTGAATCAAGATTATCAACCGTCTGTACTATTCTCTTAAAATATTTATCCTCGGCAATTTCCAGCCTTAAAAGCTCCTGAGGCTGTAAATTAATTCTTGCCCATTTAAACTCCACAATTAAAGGACCGGCTTCCGTTTTTAAAAGC
>NZ_BDHE01000138.1:0-929 GCF_054786175.1 Treponema sp. R8-4-B8 | reverse complement strand
CGCAAGCCGCGTCTTTACCGAGTCTGCACGTCGTCACAAATTCAAGCCAATCTTCGGAGTATGTCTCAAATTTCAAAACGGATAACTTTTCTATGACGCTGTCATCAAATTCGTATTCTGAGACCTGTCTCTTATACACATCTAGATGTGTATAAGAGACAGGTTTTATATTTGTCCTTATCTTTATCCTTATCATCTGTCGTATCAATTGTAGTTTTCTTCGTGACCGCCTTGTCGGCTGATTTTGTCTTGACGGTTTCTTTCTTTGCGGCGATTTTGTCCGTGGCCGTTGTCTTTACATGAACATTTGCCGTATTAACCGTATCAACTAATTTTGTCTTAACGACACTCTTTTTAGCGGCGATATTATCTGCAACCTTCGCCGTGATCGCCTTTTCCTTTGTATCGACGACGGTCTTGTCCGCAACCGGTTTCTTTTTCGCGACGGCCTTATCCGCAACTTTCGCCTTGACCTTTTTCTTCTTAGTGTCTGCTTTCTTTGCCGTATCAACGTCAAAACCTATTGTAACGGCGACATTGTTGCAGCGGTCGCAGTTGCCGCATTTTTCCGGCGGGGTCTCGCCGAAGTATTTGAGTATGAATCCGCGCAGACAGCCCTCGGTCGTGCTGTAGGAGATCATCTCCCGCATCCGCTCGCGGCTGCGCTCTTTCAGCAGACGAACCGTTTCTCTGTTGGGATATCGGGACTCTTTCTCGTTTTCAAGCAGCCACGCGTTCATCCGTATATCCCTGTCGCTATAGAACAGAACGCACTCCGCCGGTTCGCCGTCACGTCCGGCGCGGCCCGCTTCCTGATAGTAGCTCTCTATATCCTGTCTCTGATACACATCTGGGTTTATTTATTTCTTAACAAACGCCTTGACCGCGTCTGTCACTATTTCCATCCCGCGCTCGATATCCTCAACCGG
>NZ_BDHE01000137.1:0-958 GCF_054786175.1 Treponema sp. R8-4-B8 | reverse complement strand
GCATAATAGGGATGCTCTTTAACTAGCGCCTTTTCCAAAATGGCTGCCGCCTCAAGTAAATAGCGTTCCGCTTTGGCGTAATCACTTATATCACAATAATGCACTCCCAAACCGCTTAATGTCGTGGCATAATAGGGATGCTCTTTACCTACAACTTTTTCATAGATGGCTTTTGTCTCAAGATAGTTTTGTTCCGCAAGGGCATAGTTCCCCATATTTTCATACGAATGAGCTAAAAAAAACAAAGGCCGACTTTGCAGTGCAGGAATATGGGGAGCAAGCTCTTTTAGGAAAGTTACTATGCCGCTGTAAAATGTTATTCTGTCTGTAATGCTTTTTTCTTCTTCATTGGAAGTGAATTCATCCAATAGAGCTAAAAGTTGTTCAATCTGCGTATAGTTATCCGCTATGCCTTCCCACAAGGAGCCGGTTCTGAAATTAACAAGATCATCGTCTTGGCTTATCCATTCAAAATTGGAAAAACCCAAAGCAAAGGCTTTGTCCATTTCTGCCTCGGCTTTTTCAATTTCACCCCTAAGTGAATATATGCAAGCAAGGTTATAGTAAACAGAACTATTCGAACTACCACGTTTTTCCGCTTCTGTTAGCCAAAACAGCGCGTTATGAAATTCAGGCCTATCTTCATGTGTATATAAATTACCCAAATACTCAATAGGTGCAAGTTCCCCCGGTTTAAGCTCATGCATAAGTTTAAGCAAGGGTATGGCGGCGGCATAGTCGCCCGCTTCAATATTCGCGTTTGCCTGTTCAGCTAACGCATCATAATCATTAGAGACCGCTCTTTTATCAGAGGCAGCCCTTTCCTCAGCGATCCCCTTTGCAAAAACAGCCCCTTGTACGCACACCGCCAACACGGCGGCTATTAGGAAAATCTTTAGTCTCATTACTCTACTCCTGTTAATATAATACAGAAAAATTCTCACAAAGAACACTAAGG
>NZ_BDHE01000136.1:0-967 GCF_054786175.1 Treponema sp. R8-4-B8 | reverse complement strand
AATGAACCAACCGCTTCCGCATAAACAGAAAATCAAGATATACGACTTTGAACGGCCAGATAGATTTTCAAGGGAACAGGAAAGAAATATTTCGATACTCCACGAAACCTTTGCCCGTTTAACAACTAGCAGGTTTACAGCCCAATTAAAAAGCATAGTTCAAGTTCATGTAGCGTCTGTAGATCAGCTTACCCCCGATGAATTTCTCCGCTGCGTACCGTGTCCGACTACTTTGGCGGCTATAGATATGGATCCTTTGGGGGGCAACGCAATTCTTGAAATTGATCCTAATGTGACTTTCTCAATTATTGACCGGCTTTGCGGCGGGCTTGGAGATGGAACAAAATCCCAGCACGAGCTAACTGATACTGAACAAGCTATCATGGAAGGCATTATCGTCTACATGTTGGGTAATATGCGCGAAGCATGGATAAATATAATAGACCTGCGTCCTCGGTTGAGGCAGATTGATACAAATCCCAAGTTTGTCCAGATCGTTCCCCATTCTGAAATGGGGGTTTTAATAACGATGGAAGCAAAAATAGGCGATGTACAGGGGATGATAAATTTCTATATTCCATATCTCACAATCGAACCAATTATCGGAAAATTTTCATCCCAGTTTTGGGTTAGAAAAAATCGTATTAAAACAACTTTATTTTCATCAGAAGTCATAGAGAAACTACCTGTCCGCCTAAATGCCGAGGTTTTAAGGCGTGATTATACTATCAAAGAAATAATGAGATGGGATATTGGAACAGTTATCTTGCCGCTTCGCCCACTCGCTTCAGGCTATTGTTATCTGAAGCTTGGGGGCAGGCGCGTATGGCAATGCCAAATACTGCCGGATTGCAAGTGGTTCCAAAAAAGAATCACTATTATAAAATATGTTGAAAAACCATTTGGAACGGAGGGAAATATGGAAATGGATAAAGTGAATCCGCTCGTAACGGATGCTTTGTACAAA
>NZ_BDHE01000135.1:0-969 GCF_054786175.1 Treponema sp. R8-4-B8 | reverse complement strand
ACTAGATATGAAAATAAATAATAAATATAAAAAAATAATTATTCCAAATGACGGAATGATATTATATCCAAATAAATTATATTTAGGCGAAACTATTGAATACACAAGAACGGAAAATTATGTTCCGGCGATAGATGGCCGGTCATCTATTGGAAGGCTTGGTTTATATATCCATGTTTCGGCAGGATTTGGAGACGTAGGTTTCGCCGGTTATTGGACTTTGGAGATGTTTTGCATACAGCCGATAAAAATATATCCTAATATAGAAATTTGTCAAATATACTATCATACAATTGAAGGAGAATATGAAAAATACAGCAGTGAGAAATATCAAAATAATAAGGGAATACAGCCTAGCTTATTGTATAAAGAATTAGAAAATAAATAATTTTTATAACGAAGCAACATTTAAATATTTTTCAGATGGGATAATAGCAGAAACACGGACACGGAGTTTAAATATTTCTAAAGTTCTAAATGTATTCTAACCGTTCCTTAAGCCTTCGGACACCCCTCTTTGTGATCTTTGTCCCTTCGTGATCTTAGCGTGAAGTCTTTGGCGATTTATCCCCGAAATACGCAAAAAAATAACTGGTTACATCATGCTCCCACTCATTAGAGATTTCCCATGAATTGGTATGGTAGAGTATGAAAGATTCAAGATTGCTTTCCCCAAGACGGTCTAGCACAAAAATTCCCGGCCTGTTATCACAGCCAACCGTAAACCAGGAATTATCACTGGGGTTTTTTAAATACCGTAACGAATAACTATCCCTCTTTTCAGTCAGTTCAAGATTACCGTGATGTGAAAAATCAGTCGATATTAGTAAAAAATTTTCCCGCTTTCCCTTTTTGTCAAAAAAACCTTCAAGGGCTTGTGCAAGCATGGCGCTTTTTGGAACATTCAACGGCGGTTCGCCATCATAAGCAACAACCGCTACCAACGCTTTTGGAAAATATTTTTTAATA
>NZ_BDHE01000134.1:0-973 GCF_054786175.1 Treponema sp. R8-4-B8 | reverse complement strand
TTAAATTATTGATATTCCCTTCTTAGAGCTTGTGCCGCCAGAGCTATTTGGGCGGCAGGGCTAAATCCTATCTTTGGAATACACCATGAAAACAGCACTAACCCCTTCCCTTTGGCGGATGATATTATGGAGCCTTACCGCCCCTTAGTCGATTTTTATGCTAAAAAAGTTGTCGCATTGGATATTAAGGAAATGAATCCAACTGCTAAACAAACGATAAGTTCTTTTTTATGGGCAGATTTGTATTTCGAGAACGAAACTACTCCTCTTTATGCGGCGATGGAACGGCTGGCTTTTTCCTTAGTCAATTCATTCAAATTTAAGAAACCGCAAATTGAGATCGCCGAATTACGGTTAAAAAAAGATGACGAATCTCAGCTCTTATAAACTTATGTGGATGATAGTTCTTTTTGATTTGCCTGTCGTTACCCCATTGGAGCGAAAAACAGCGTCTCTTTTTAGAAAATCTTTGTTAGATCAGGGTTTTCACATGAGCCAATTTTCGGTATATTATAGATTATTGCCCGGGAAAGAAGCTCTGGATGGATATATTAGCGATATTCAAGCGCAACTTCCGCCAAAAGGCAAAGTAGACATTCTTACAATTACGGATAAGCAATATGAAGGAATTATTTCATTTTCCGGGAAAAAGAAAGAAAAAAACAAGCCAAAACCCTCACAATTACTGCTGTTTTGACACGCTTTTTTTGCCGACCTTACCGGCTAACTCCTTATCCTGTAAGGAATTAGCCGGTAAGTAATTCAGTTTACTCGAAAAATTGGTCGGTCTGCAACTCAATGGTGAAGATAACGAAGAAGGAGATGAATTCAGTTTACTCGAAAAATTGGTCGGTCTGCAACATTAGGAGTTTGAAGAACATAATCGTTACAATTCAGTTTACTCGAAAAATTGGTCGGTCTGCAACAGTATGGATCTGACAACAAGACAGAAAAAGAATTCAGGTTACCCCAA
>NZ_BDHE01000133.1:0-981 GCF_054786175.1 Treponema sp. R8-4-B8 | reverse complement strand
TTCCAGTCTACTAGTTTAAAGTACGCGTCAACTCCAATGTGCTCGAACTAGTTTAAAAGTACCTGCGCCGTATCGACGTGCATAGCGTACTCGGAAGGTACTGTAATTTCAAGCGAAAGTTTGCGCGCGTCATTGAAACCTGCTTCGGCAAGAAGCGTTTGCGCCGTTTGCGGATCATACGGGTAACTTAAAGAGCCGTCATAGTATGTCGATAATCCTGGAATTATTGGACTGCCTGAAGGGGAGCCTTTTCCAAAAAAAGCGCCGTCAATTATTCCCTGTATGTCAATGCCGTAATTTATAGCCTTACGCACGCGGATATCATTGAGCGGGGGAACTTGGTTGTTAAGCGCAAGAAGCTGTACCGCCGCAGAATAACTGTCGATTACATCAAAATTTCTGTGGTCAAGCTGGGCGGCAAAAGAGCCTACCAGATTCGCGCCGTCAATATTGCCGCTTCTTAAAGCAATCATCAAAGCTTCAACATTCGCGAAGAATACGATGGTTACTTTATCAAGACGCGGCACGTCCTGCGGCTGGGCAAGGTGTCTCTGCCAATAACCGTCAAATTTTTTTAACACAAGATCCCTCTGCGGCGTAAAACTTTCAATGGAAAAAGGGCCTGTCCCTATAATATTTTTCTCGCGGTCGCCGTTATCCGCCTTAACGATTCCAATTGTTAAAAATGGGAGAAATTCCGGGTCGGGCGCTTTAAGGGTTACTCTCACGCTGTTACTCGAAATAATAGCCGCGTTTTCTATCCTGTTCATGCCGTTGATACCGGCGGCAATAGCCGTATCAATGCTGAATTTGACATCGGCTGCTGTTACAATCGAATTGTCATGGAAACGCACGCCTTCCCTGAGAGTGAAAGTGTAAATAAGCGCGTCACGCTCAATAGTCCATGACTCGGCGATACAGGGAAGCATACTGCCGTCGGTATCCGGTTTTACAAGCCCTTCAAAAACATTAAAAAGAATG
>NZ_BDHE01000132.1:0-998 GCF_054786175.1 Treponema sp. R8-4-B8 | reverse complement strand
TGTTGGCAAACCGATTGATTTTGAGGAAGTTATGAGCACTCTTCACTCATATTTGGATAAATTATGAATTGGTTTGGTAATTTAAAAATAAAGTCAAGAATGATAATCGGCTTTGTGCTGATTATCGTGACGTTGGCGGGTATGGCCCTATTCGCCATCAACCGATTGAATAAAGTCGCGAATATATACGGCAACACAATGAAATACCCGGTAACAGTAAGAAGCGCCATTTTAGAGGCGCAGTCCGCGTATAATGATCTGCGCCGGATTACCAACACTATGATAGCCTTCGCGCCATTGGGCGAAAGTGAAAAGATCGACAAACTGTATCAGGAGGCCGAAACCGCGTATAGAGCGGTTATTAATACCATACAAATATTTGAAAATCTTATGAAAAAAAACCCTCTAATAAATGAAGAGGAAAGGGAAATACGGCTTGAACGCGTCGATTTGCTCAAGACCCATGTGCGGCGGTACAAAAACGAAATTTGCGATCCTATAATGAATGCGGCGCGTAACGGCGATTATAACCAGTGCATAAAGATAGCCGAAAACTTAGAAACTTTCGTGGACGAAGTTGGGGCGCTTAATATTGAATTGTACGAACTGGCGAACATCGTAGAAAAAAGAACAAGCAACAACGCGCTGGTTACCGCCAACCACTCTAAAATGCTGTTGATTATAATTTCCGTTATTTCCGTCGTTATTTCAATTATATTGGCCGTATTGATCGCCTTATTCATAACTGCGGCGCTCCAAGCCCAGGAATCGGCGCTGCTCACCATAGCGTCCATGTTTGAGTCAAACCCGCATATCAATTTATTATTTGACGACACTTTAAAAATAATCGACTGCAATCCCGAAGCGGTCACTTTTTATTCTTCGCTTGCGGTTACAGAAGGAAAAAGCGAAAAACTTCATGAAAATCAAATCAACGGGTTTACAAATTGGAAAAACCGCCGCTGTAAAAATAGCGCATCAGGCGGAAAATGGACGCT
>NZ_BDHE01000131.1:0-999 GCF_054786175.1 Treponema sp. R8-4-B8 | reverse complement strand
TGCGGGTGGCAAAAACTCTGGGAGAGCCCGCCTTCGAGCCTTTTCAGCGACTGAACAGCGGTGGGTAGAAAGCTTTATCGTGGGTTTCTCGCTGAACTTTTATTCTCTGAATTTTCTTTGTTTTATTACAAAGTCTCTACGGCGGGGAACCCACAGAAGACGTTTTTACCACCCGCAGCCTGCCCTGACTGTACTCAAGAAGTTATTGGGCATACATCATCTTGTAACGCATATTAGCATTTTACCACTGTGAGCTATATAACAATGAACAATTAGCAATTAGTAACAGACATTATTCGGGGCGGTTTTTTCTCAAACAGCCGCCGCAATTTTCTCGCGCACAAGATCGCCGATTATTTCTTCGGGGGATTTGCGAGTCTCTATAGATTTTGTTAAAAGGTAGTTGACCGTAAGGTTATCCATACCCGAAAAACGGTTCATTTTGCGCTTCATAAAAACACCGTCTTTTTGGGAAGGATCGGTTTTCGGGGGATTTTCAGTATAATAATCGCTCCAGTACTGGGCTTCTTCTTCGGTCATGTCTTGCGCCATTCTATTTCTCTGTAGCCCCATGCTTGAAAGCCGACTGCCTAAAGACAATCTCAAGATCATCGTACATATCCTATTATACCATTTTAAACGCCGAGAAGAAAGAGGCAATTCGGCTTACGCTGGATTGCCTAGCAATTCGCACCTTAAAAAGAGCATTTCCCCCCAAATCCCACTTGACAAACTCCCCTAAAAACCGCAAAATACTCTCAATGAAACAAAAAGCCGCAATAAATACCCAATTCCCTACACAAAACCCGTTGCTTACTACCCTAATACAAAACCGCTTCGGGCTTAAAGCCATGTTTAACCCCCCCCCACACCCCCTACAAAAACACAACAAAAAAGGAGAAAAACCACAAAACCCATAACATACAAAAAAACCACCTACACACAACAACACTAAATAACCAACAAAAGAGCCCACACAACCCTCAATACACAACAACA
>NZ_BDHE01000130.1:0-1006 GCF_054786175.1 Treponema sp. R8-4-B8 | reverse complement strand
CCTTGCTGCCAAAATAAATATTATCTTTATCCGAAGACGGGATTGAATTAATTTCCGCGCCGCTTTTAAACACCCAGCGCATATATCCGCTTTCCACGTCCAGCGCGTAAAAATTGCCATCATCTGAGCCGAAATAAATCGTATCCCCCATGACGATTGGCGGATTTAACGCGCGTATTCTTTCCTCGCCGCCGGATTGAAGTTTTATTTTCCAGCGGATACCCAGAGGAGGGGTGATGCGGGAATTACTCACGCCTCTTCCGTCTTCGCCGCGGAATTGTATCCAGTCATTTGCGCGCGAACAAGAATTCAGAATTAAGAAAGCAATTATAATTATATATGTTATTTTTTTCATAGATAGGCTAACCCTCTTAGAGAAATGATTCGGATAAACCAACGGTGTATGCCTTTTCTGCGGGTGGAGGTAAGGATGTTCTGGTACTCACTCTTTAGTTTTTCAAAACGGGTTTCCATTTCCGCGGGGTTGTCGAATTGCCGCCAGCGGAGTTCGGAGTAAATTTCCGCAAACGGTTTAAAGCATGAAGTTTTATCGTTGCCGCGGAATAATTGAGAGTACTCTGCGGCGGTTTTTGACGCGGGTTTAATTGGCTGTCCGTCCGCGGCAAGGCGGGCAAGGAGGAGCAGGTACAAGGAGCGCGTTCTGCTTCTGATGTCGCGGCTCGCGTTACGGGAATTAACGTACAGTAATAGCTCGCGCCCGTAACGGAGAGCGTAGGCGCAGATTAGGGCAAGAATCGCCAGATTGATTACCGCCTTGCCTAGTGCCCGCCATGGGAATTTTTTTACGTTAGAAAAAGTCTGCTGTTCGTCAAAGAGGGGGATAACCACGTCCCAGTTGTTAAAATCGCCCATGCCCATAGGAGGCAAGGAGAAAGCGGTGGACTCAAAATCCAGCCATCCGTAATCGGGAATGAAAAATTGCGTCCATGAATGAGAGTGGAGATTTGTAACCATGAATAAATTGTCAAAGGGGAATTGCTGCAGA
>NZ_BDHE01000129.1:0-1007 GCF_054786175.1 Treponema sp. R8-4-B8 | reverse complement strand
GCGATTAGTGAAGAGGCAAAGGCGGCGGGCGTTGATAAATTCCTTCCCAAGCCGCTGTTCCCCTCCTCTATCGAAGAAATAATCAATGAATGTCTCGGCGTTGAAAAACAGCAGACGGAAAAATCGCAGGATGAAATCATTGACGGCATTTTTGCAGGACGGCGCGTATTGCTGGTTGAAGACATAGAAATTAACCGCGAAATTGTAATAGCTTTATTTGAGCCGACAAAGTTGGAAATAGACTGCGCTGAAAACGGCGTAGAAGCCGTCCGCATGTTTACCGAAGCCCCCGATAAATACGAATTAATTTTTATGGATATACAAATGCCCAAAATGGACGGCTACGAAGCGACGCAGCGTATTCGGTCAATGGATAATCCTAAGGCAAAGGCCGTTCCAATAATCGCAATGACCGCTAACGTATTTAAAGAGGACATTGAAAAATGTCTTGCCGCCGGCATGAACGGCCACATTGGCAAACCGTTGGATTTTGAGGAAGTGATGAATATTCTCCACTCATATTTGGGAGTGGAAAAAAGATGAAGATTAAAATACCGGGAATTTTTTCAAAAAGCCCCCTATACGTGCAACTGCTGTTTACCTCTTTCGCGTTTTTATTAATGGTTGTGTTAAGCATTATCTTCACCAGCAGAATCGTGCGCGACAACCTGTTACGCCATGTTGAAAGCGTGCTTAACTCCGTGGAATCCCAAATTGACAGTGAACTGCTGGAATCGCGCACTATACTGGACGAATTCGCGCAATCAATACAATATTTAATTTTACGCGGTACTGACGCCTCAGAGTTACGCGCTTATAACGCGTACATATCAAATCATTTGCTTTCAAAGAAACTGGACACTTTAAGTTCAAACGGGCCTTACGGCTATATTGAAACGCTTGCGGACGGGCCGTTTCTTCTTATCGGCATTGACTGGAATCAGCCGGAAAATTTTTCGCCTATGGATCGCCCCTGGTATAAAGCCGCCCTTGAAGCCGACGGCCGC
>NZ_BDHE01000128.1:0-1035 GCF_054786175.1 Treponema sp. R8-4-B8 | reverse complement strand
GATTTTATTTATTGTTTTTGCGGCCTGTTGCGCCATACTCCCTTCCTGTTCAATTAACAAATTGGCAATGAATGCAGTAGCCGATGCGCTGACAGGAGACGGCAGTTCAGATGTTTTTACAGGGGATCCTGACCCAAAACTTGTAGGGGACGCTATCCCCTTCGCTATTAAAATGTACGAATCCCTACTTTCAGCGAACCCCAACCATCAAGGGCTTATGCTGACTACAGGTTCGCTTTTTATCATGTACGCCAACGCCTTTGTGGAAGGACCTGCGGAAATGCTTACAAGAAGAGAATGGGAAACGCGGGAAGCGGCGTTGATACGCTCGAAGCAGCTGTATCTTCGCGGATATGGAATACTTTATGACGCTCTTGAAAAAAAGTTTCCCGGTTTTAAAAAGGCTACTGTAGCAAAAGGCACAATTCAGCCTTTGCTAAAAAAATGTAAAAAAGAAGACGTAGGTCTTCTGTACTGGGCCGTCGCGGGCGGACTTTCCGCGTATTCCATCGATATTCTTGACTATAACCTGAGCGCTAACATACCCCAGTGGAGCGCGATGATCCAAAGGGCTTACGAACTTGACCCTAACTATGGCACAGCCTCTTTAGATGAATTTTTTATACTTTATTACGCTTCTTTGCCTGAATTATTGGGCGGAAATCGTGATAAAGCGGAATACCATTATAAACTGGCTCTTGAAAAAACAGGGGGAAATTCCGCGGGCGCGTATGTTTCTTACGCCCAGTCTGTCTGCGTTCCCGCCCAGAATTATAATTCTTTTAAAGACTGTCTTGAAAAAGCCATAGCTATCGATCCTAATAAAAATACGTCTACTCGGCTTGTAAATATAATCTCCCAGCGGAAAGCGCGTTGGCTGCTTGATAACGCATGGGTGTATTTCTCTTTTCTTCCAATTCCGGACGATTATTGATATAATGTAATAGGGGGTAAAATATGAATAAAAAAGCAGTTCTTTTAGCTTTTACGTTTCTTTTCTTTTTTTCGCTATGTACGGTTTATGCCCAGCGCGGC
>NZ_BDHE01000127.1:0-1040 GCF_054786175.1 Treponema sp. R8-4-B8 | reverse complement strand
AAACAGAATATAAAACCTTTTCAGATTTTTTACAAAGTTCAAAGATTGAAAGCTTGTCTGACTTTCCCGCGTCGCTTGCCCATATAGCGGCGGAACTTAGCGAGTGCAAGATACTCACAAAAGATTTTGATACCGACGACAAGGTTATAACATATTTCCGCTCAATGCATCCTGAACCGGCTATCAGCGGTTGTTATTTTATTTTAAGCGAACAGTGCAATTTGGCGTGTAAATATTGCTTCTTAGGGAACAACAATCCGGAAAAACGCAAACATTTTTCCCTGCAAAACATGAGCATGGAAACCGCGGAAAAAGCTCTGAATTTTTTTATACGCCAACTGGAAAAAAATGAAAATGTAGGAAAACCTTTCATAGTCTTTTATGGGGGTGAACCGCTTATTAATTTTGAGGTGTTAGACTTTATCGCGGATCGTATAAATAAATTGCGCTTAACTAAATCGTATTTCAAGGATGCTGTCGTATCTGTTGTAACTAACGGACTTTTACTTGATGAAAAGAAATTAAAACGGTTAAAAGAACTGAATGTTAATATCGGCATTTCAATAGACGGTTGTACCGAGGAATCCAACGCATTGCGCGTTGACCGGGCGGGTAAGCCGGTATTTTCAAATATTCTTAAAATACTGGATATGGCAAAAGACATCGATATAGGCGTTGGACTTTCGGTTACGCTTAATGAAGAGGCTATAAAAAACAAATCTGAAATGTTAGGATTAATCTCAAAATACAATATTAAAGGGTTTGGTTTTAATATTTTAATGCCGGAAGAAACATTTAAAGTAAGTGAAGATTACAATGAAAAAGCCTCC
Organism: Treponema sp. R8-4-B8; assembly: GCF_054786175.1. Taxonomy (NCBI): domain Bacteria; kingdom Pseudomonadati; phylum Spirochaetota; class Spirochaetia; order Treponematales; family Treponemataceae; genus Treponema; species Treponema sp. R8-4-B8. The sequence continues at coordinate 210 of NZ_BDHE01000127.1, read as the reverse complement.
CAGTTTATTATAGACATGTTCGTTGAATTACGGAAAATAGGAATTTACGAAGATCGCATCATGCGTAAAGTAAAAACTTTTCAAGACTCGTATTCTGAACCTAAGCATTATTATTCAGATTGCGGGGCTACTGCTGGAGGTCAGCTTGTTTTTGTGCCGGATGGTAGCATTGGGATTTGCCAAGGGTGTCTTTGGAATAAAAAATATTTC
>NZ_BDHE01000126.1:0-1045 GCF_054786175.1 Treponema sp. R8-4-B8 | reverse complement strand
AAATTATTTTTTTTGTCATCTTTCCCTTCCTATACTCAATAATATTTAATATATATTAAATATTATCGACAAAAAAGGACTTTGTATTGAAAATACTGTGTATTTCTGACAAAATTGACCCTCAAATCTACTCTCCGCGGGTAAAAGAGCGTTTTGGGGATGTCGATTTAATCCTTTCCGCCGGAGATTTGCCGCTGGATTACCTCGATTTCATCATTTCCAGCCTTAATAAGCCCTTATTTTTCGTTTTTGGCAACCATCATACCGAAGAACTGCGCCACTATAAAAAACCCTGGAATATCCTGATGTTACAGGAAGTCAGGGAATATTTAGGCTGCGGCGCCATTTATCTTGGCTCAAAAGTTAAGAAAGAGGGGAAAATTTTAATAGCCGGGTTAGGCGGTTCAATGCGTTACAATAACGGCCCCAATCAATTTACAAATTTTGAAATGAATATCGAAATATTAAAATTAATACCAAGCCTTCTTTGGAACCGTATCGCGCACGGGCGTTTTTTGGACGTGCTTCTGACCCACGCTCCGCCCAAAGGCGTTCACGATAAAAACGACAAGTGCCATCTTGGTTTTAAATCTTTCTTGTGGTTTATGAAAGTATTCAAACCAAAGTACCTTGTACATGGCCATATTCATTTATATGATTTAAACGACACTCGCAGCACAAAATGGAATGATACGACTGTAATTAACGTATACAGCCATTACATTATAGATTTGGGAGATTAAAATGGCAGGTGACGTAGTAACGCAGATTGCTTACGCCGATTTTTCCCGCGCGAGGGGAAGGGCGATGTTATCGCAAATACAGAATTTTTTAAATACGGATCGTGACAAACTGCTTTCGTTTAACGATGTGAAGGGCATACTTAGACCTAAGAACGAAGTATACATGGGAAGCCAGACGGTGCCGATAAAATTGATTGTCGGCAGCGAAGGACGTTATCATGATTTCAATAAATATTTACTTCCGCGTCAATAAATTCAACGCCCTGCATTTTAGCGACTGATACGCGGTGATTGCCGTCGCG
>NZ_BDHE01000125.1:0-1065 GCF_054786175.1 Treponema sp. R8-4-B8 | reverse complement strand
GCAAAAAGGAGACCTCAGTGTAAAATTTAAAATTATTCTCACCGGGCTGGAAGAAAAATCCGCGCATTGGGCAAAGAGCCGAAAAACTCTCATGGAGTTTCACGTAAATAGCGATGTACGCCATGAGTACGGACTTAGCGACAGCCTCTTTTCATTAACGGGGAACGTGGTTTTTGCGGACATTAAACAGTGCAGAGAACTTGCAAATAAATTCAACCTTAAACAAGACCCCGCTCATCCTGAGCGGTTTATAAAAGCCGGCCATCTTTATGCGATGGGGCTAATCGATGAAATCCTGCACTATGTTGTCGCGCTTTACCGCGAGCAGGTTCAAGGCGATGTTTTTGAAACTGCGCTGGAAAGGTTGAACGTCAATCTTGGCGAAGGCAAAACCAACGGCCTATTAAATGAGTTTTCCAAACAGTTCCCTCCACGTCCTGTGTACAAGGGTGAAAAAAATGTTGAGCAATACCTTAAAAGCAAAGAAGATGGCGAAAGTTGCCGCGCACTCTCTATAGAAGAAACAACGCTCCTGTCGCTTGCAAATTTAAATCCAGCGTTTAAACCTTTCAAATTTTTATTTGACGATAAAAAACTTTCCACAAAAACCGCCTACCATGACGCAATCGAAGAAATAAAAGCGCACTTAAAAGAAATGCCGGTCTTCGGCCCGGACGGCATGAACCTTTGGGACTTTCTCCGCTCACCTGCAATTCAATTCCCCGACTCTCTTTTTGCACAACTTGATTATATGCGAAAACATTGGGGGCTTCTCATTTCAAAATTCATGGCGCGACTGCTGATGAGCCTTGACGTAATAAACGAAGAAAACAAACCTACATTCTTCGGCCCCGGCCCTAGCGAAGTTTTAACTTATGCCGGGCTTGATGAATACGAAAAATTCAGCCCCGACCTTGACTGGATGCCCAACACGGTGCTAATGGCAAAGAGTACTCTTGTCTGGCTTTTTCAACTTTCGCAAAAATACAAAAGAGAAATCACCCGCCTTGATCAAATTCCCGATGAAGAAATTGACGAACTTGCCCGTCGTGGTTTTACCGGCTT
>NZ_BDHE01000124.1:0-126653 GCF_054786175.1 Treponema sp. R8-4-B8 | reverse complement strand
CTTTTTATTCTTCGCTTGCGGTTACAGAAGGAAAAAGCGAAAAACTTCATGAAAATCAAATCAACGGGTTTACAAATTGGAAAAACCGCCGCTGTAAAAATAGCGCATCAGGCGGAAAATGGACGCTCGGCGAAAAGATAAAAGACGCTATTAAAGAAAAATACGCCAAAACTGGAAAATACGGCGTATCCGCCACATCGCTTCAAAAATATTATCAGTGTTCTTTTAAATGGCTCTTTGAAAATGTTTTCGCTATTGAAAACTCACGCGTTGAAACAAGCCTGATGGCGGAAAATTTATCGGGTCTTGTATACCACGCGATATTAAATAATTTTTTTACAGAATTAAAAAATGACTCCCCGCTGCTTTGTCCTGTGCAAACTGATTTAGGCTTGTCTCTTCCGCCGCCTTACCGCGCCCTGCTTGAAAAAAGCATAAACAAAATTTTTGACTGTTTCCCATTATTAAAAACTGACGGCAGCCCGCAGATGAGCGCCCTTACCGCCCGCCTGTTACGCGCTGGAAAAGACGATGTTAATTATCATCTTGACAGATTCCTTTCTTCTTTTCTTTCTTTTTTCGCGGGATACAAAGTCGCCGGAAGCGAATGTAATTATAATTATGAAGAAGACGCATACATCCTTAACGGATTTGTCGATTGCATTTTAAAAGAAACTCATGAAGGAACTGATAAATACGTCATTGTCGATTTTAAATTAAAAAATATGCCCGACCGCCGTGATTGTACCGCTGACAAAGATACGCCGCTTACGAATTTCCAGCTTCCCATGTATATAACATTAATCGAAAAAAATGAACAATTCGACGTATACGCCGCTCTTTTTTACAGTATTATCGATCAAAAACCGCAAGTTATAATTGGAACAATTCATGATGAGATCGCAAATAAAAATATTCCGTCTAAAGAAGAGGAACAAATTCTCCGAAGTAGTGAACGTTATATGAAAATTTTTAATGAATTTAAAAACAGAACGGAGCAATTTACGGAAGAAATATCGTCAGGTAATTTTACGGTTTTTCCGCAGGACAACAGCGATTGTTACAACTGCGATTATCAGCGTATATGCCGGACAGCCTATATTATCAATCGCGAAAATAAAAAATCTTTGGGGAAACATTGATGATTGTAAAAACAAATATTAAGCAGTTAAATGAAGAACAAAAAAAAGCCGCTTTCTGTGAAGAGAATGCGGTTGTCGCGGCAGGAGCCGGTTCGGGAAAAACCATGGTGCTTGCCCATCGTTTTGCCTGGCTGCTCACAGAGAAAGATTATAAAGTAGATGAAATATTAACGCTTACATTTACAAAGAAAGCCGCCGCTCAAATGTTTAAAAGGATATACTCCATACTTTCACAAATCGCGCAGGAAGAAAACGGCGTAAAAAGCCAAAGGGCGCAAAAAGCTATTGATGATTTTATTCGCGCAAGAATACAAACATTGGACTCATACAGCACGTCGATTGTCAAGCAATGCGCGCCCCGTTACGGAATAAAGCCTGATTTTCAAATTGATCAGCAGAGGTGCTATAATATCGCTTTGGAAGTTTCGTATCCCTTCTTTATAACTCACCGCCATCACCCGGCGGTAAAAAGACTTTATTCGGGAAATCGTCCGAACAACATCGTTCACAATATTTTTGCGGACATTTTATTTAATTACAGTTTAATCGACAGGCCGCGTGATTTTTTATCCGATTTAAATTATCAATTTAGCGTTCTTTGTTCGCAGTGGGATGATTATATTAAAAAAATAAGAAAATTGTTAGATGAAATTAAGCGCGATGTTGGCGAAGATAACGCGCTTCTTCCCATTCTTGTCCCTGTAATCGAAAAAAAAGAAAATAAAAATATTTACATCCCCTGGAGCGCAGATATACAAAAATATTTTAATCAACTGCAAAATACTCCGGTAGAATCGGTAATTGAAGAAGCTGAATCCCATCCGCTGCATAAATCTTTTTTTAATTTTTTGTTTTTTTTACATACCCTAAAAACTTTAAGTTTAAGAGGGGGAAAAAAATCCGATAATCCCGTAAAGGAAAATATCAATCTGCTCCGCGATATTTACGATTCCTTTTCAGCTTTGACAATCTCATGCATGCAGGCGGGCTTTATTATTTCGATAATGTCTTTGCTTTCAAGATTGCAAAAACGCTATCTTGAAATGAAACGGACGGAGGGCGTTCTTACTTTCCGCGACGTGGCAAGCCTTTCAAGAACCATTCTTATCGAACAAACTGACATAAGGCGGAGCGAAAAAGACGCTATTAAATCAATAATGATAGACGAGTTTCAGGACAATAATGAACTTCAAAAAGACATTCTTTTTCTTCTTGCAGAAAGACCGAATAAATTGAATAAGGGCGTTCCCCCCGCGGAGGATTTATGCAAAGGAAAATTATTTTTTGTAGGAGATGAAAAACAGTCTGTTTATTTTTTCAGGGGCGCCGACGTATCCGTCTTTCGCAAATTAAAAGAAGAAATAAAAAGCGGCTATCTTCCGTTAAAAACAAATTATCGCTCTTCCTCCGGTTTAATAGGCGCTTTCAACGCAATCTTCGGCGGAATTTATTCCGAGTCAAATGAAAAAACTCCGTCTGTAAAATACAATTCCGTCTTCGCGCGGTCAAAAACTCTCCCCCTCTATGAAGCTGAATATGCCCCTCTTATCGCGGGAGGTTCAGGCGGCGGAAATTTAACGCTTTGTATTTTAAATAAAAAAACTGACGCTGTGGAAGATGACAGGCTTTCCGCGGACGATAATGAAGCGCGGTTTGTCGCGGAAAAAATCAAACAATTACTGTCAGAAAAATATCAGCCCGATGATATTGCAATTCTTTTTCGCAAGCGCTCTACCCAGCATTTTTATGAAAAACATTTAAGAACCTTAGGAATTCCATACGCTTGCGAAGACATTAACGATTTATTTTACGGCGGCCCTGTAAATGATATTTTATCCGTTCTTCGCTTGGCAGCGCACCCCATGGATAAAGCCGCCTACGCCGAAACGCTCCGCTCGCCTTTTGCGGGCCTTTCCATATCGGGAACCGCCGCCTGCCTTTCCGTTTACGGTGAAACTCCAAATGACTCCCAGCCGTTTGACGACAAACCGCTTGATTTTCTTGACGCAGCCGACAAAGAAAAATATCTTTGCGGAAAAAATGTCTACTTGTCAATTTGCGAAAAAGCAAAAGTAAAAAATATTAGCGAACTTGTAAGCGAATTATGGTACAACGAAGGATACCGCTATGAAACGGAATGGAATCCTCAAACAAGCGTCTACCGTGAATTGTTTGATTATCTTTTTCATCTAGCGGCTAACGCTGACGCGGAAAATCAGGGGCTTGCCTCTTTTACGGATTCAATGATTGAACTTAGGGATTCAGGAGAAAGGCTCTCCGATATTGAAATTCCTTTGGAACGGAAAAGCGCCGTTCATATTACGACAATACATAAAAGCAAGGGGCTGGAATTTCCGGTCGTATTTATTTGTTCCTGCGGGAAAAAAAGCCAAGTAGACAATTGCGACGACGTATATCTTTCCGATACGGCAGGCCTTGTTTTTAGCCCCCCGCCTCCTCTTGAATGCCGTTCAATTTCAGGAAAACGTAAAAACTTTTTCTGGGAACAGGCTAATGAAGAAACAAAACGTAAAAGAACAGCGGAACTTAGGCGGCTTTTATATGTCGCTATGACAAGGGCGGAAAAAGAACTGTATATAACAGGCTCGCTTAATATTGATGACAAAGAAAAAACAGATGATTTTTCGCTTGCATTAAAAAGACATATAGAAGAACAATGCGAAGGAAAAGAAAATTATATTGAAGGCGATTCTATTTTGAATAACGACACGATATTCGGTCTTCTTTTGCCGTCGATTGCCTCTTATATTCCCAATGATGGCTTAAAAAAAGCTTCAAGTTTTTTCAATCTGGAAGAAATACAGCCATTAACGGAAGAAGATTTAAAAAAACAGGAAACATGCCTTTACGGCATAACTAACGATCAAAATGGATTAAATGAATTTTTTAAAAAAGTTTCCCCTTTTTATGAAAGAAAGGAAATCTTAAAAACTCTCTTTATGCGTAAAAATCACATAACGCCGGTATCATTGAAAAAAAACGAAGAAGAAAACAAAGAAATCGAGGGTAAAGAGCTGCCTGTTAAAGAAGAATTTTCAGGCGTTAAATCAAAAGATGTTTTTAGAAAAGTAGATTCAATACTGTCCCGTTTTTCACAAAGCGACGATGAATCATCTGAAAAATTTAATTCGGGAAGTTTTGGAACTATCGCGCATATTTGCGTTGAGGCGCTTTTGGAAAAAACGGAAATTGTAATCCCGTCAAATATTTCAGGCCTATTAAATGAAGATGAATTGAATATTTTGCTTGAAGCCGGAAATAAATTAGCCCGCCGTTTTGTGGCTTCTCCCCTTGGAAAGATAGCGCAAACGGCGAAGCTTAGGGAAAGCGAGTTTCCATTCAGGACGCTGTTAAAAAGCAAGGAAGGAAAAGAGATATTTATAAACGGCACTGTCGATTTGTTTTTTGTAGATAAAGACGCGGTTCATATAGTAGATTTTAAAACTGACAATACCGAAAAACCGTGGGAGCATACGGCGCAGATGGCCTGTTATTATCAGGCTATTTCAAACCTTTTTGCCGCCCCTATAAAAAAAGAATGCCGCATTTGGCTTTACTACCTTAGAACAGAGCATGCGGTGGAAATGACTGACAGGGTGAAAATGGCTAATATTGAGCAGAAGGCTTTTGAGAGTTGATAAAGACGTATGCAGATCTGTTACACGATGTATGCCCATGGAATTTATTCAGTACAGGCGGGCAGGCTGCCCGCCTGTACTCAAGGATTTATTTGGCATACATCTTCTAGCGCTAATAAGCATTTTACCTGTGTGCCATCATAGGAGTTACCACTGCGCTTCCTATAATTTTTCGCGTGTCTGGTAAGATGTCTACTAGTGTACTAAAGTTCGACACCGTTGCGGTTACTTACTGAATCTTTCTAAAAGTACCTGTATGTCCTCCACTTACAGTTAAGGTTTTTCCGTATAAGAGAGAGAATTTGAATTCACACGATAAAATGGCTGTAAAATAGCGGTTTTTTCGCTCATGTTTATAAAATTGCATAGATTGTAAAAAAGTGCAAGTGATATTTCGTGTAACTAGCGCGTGAAAATTTTTCGTATTAATTTATTGTTTTTTGAAAAAAAAGTGGTATATTATTAATTAGAGGAATAAAATGAAAAAGACTCTGATTATTTTATTATCTACATTAATTCTGTTTGCCGGGTGTAACTCCGATTTTTTTGGCGGTAATAATGAAGGAAGCGGCAATTTTTCTCCACCCAATGTAACAGAACTTTCTTTAAACACATGGGCTGACGGCAATATTACAGCCTCAAACGGCGAGCAATGGTTCAAATTCGTCGATTCTTATTTCTATCCATATAAAGAGCCAACCATACATATAAATTTCGGTACGCTGACAAATCTGAATGTTCAGATATATAATTCAAACGGCAGTACTATAGGAGGGAAGAAAAACTATTCCGGCAATACAAAAATCAATAAATGGGAAAATAATTTACCGGCTGTACAGTATATAAAGGTGACGCCGAACTCAGGCAGCGGCACATATATGATAGCCTGTAATACATCTGATACGGCGCCTGATCTACCCATAACATTGCCCTCCAACGCAATCGCGCTTACCGCCGACGATGCATGGACTGACGGCAATATTCAAACAGGAACCGATGAACAATGGTTTAAGTTCACTGCAACCGGCATAGTGAACTCAATGACCAATACGCGGTTTATACATATTAATTTTGACACGCTAACCAATTTGGATATTCAAATATATGACAACAGAGGTTATGTAGTTAAAAGCGAAAATTTATCCGGCGAAAAAGAAACTGTCAAGTTTACATCCTGTAATTTTTTAACTGGGGGGCAAGACTATTATATAAAGGTATCGACAAACTCAGACGGCGGCGCTTACAAAATAATGTTAAGTTTGTCCCATGAGGAGCCTGTCACCTATATAATATTGCCATCTGACGTACCCGCGCTTACTGCCGACGTATGGACTGACGGCGATATTCCCACAGAAACCGATGTGCAATGGTTCAAGTTCACAGCAACTTCCGAAACACACTACATACATTTCAAACAAAACACGCTAAGCGGCATATATGTTCAAATTTATAATACCGACGGAAGCAGGGCAAGTATCAAGACCGGTTTAAATAACAATACCCCCCTGAATAATTTAACTGTCGGGCAGGAGTATTATTTAAGGATTTTGCCGTATAGCTATAAAATATATTTTTATAATTCTTTAAATTATTATTATTCTTCATCTTGCGGTACGTACCAAATAATGTTAAATAAATCCTCAGTTGCTCCTTTAGTATTGCCATCTGACGCAAACACGCTTACAAAAGACATCTGGACTGACGGAAACTTTACCACAAGGTACGGCGAACAATGGTATACATTCACCGCAACCGATAGTACGCAGTACATACATTTTAATTTAGACACAATTAAAGAACTGTATTTTCAAATGTATGACAGCATAGGATATGCCGTTGATGCCGATGGAAACTTAATAAATATATCTAAGAAAAAAGCTCATAGATACGCTTGTTATTCTTTAACTGCCGGACATGAGTACTACATTAAGGTATCAACATCCGACAATTTAGGCACATATCAGATAACGTTCAACGCGTCCACGGAGTCGCCTGCCATAGAATTGCCATCCAACGCGGGAATGCTTACAGCAGGATGGAATACCGTCCCCACATCATCTGATGAAAGCTGGTTTAAGTTCACCGCAGATGCCGCAACACAGTTTATACATATTGCTTTTAGTTCGTCGTTAGATGTGTATGTTCAAATGTATGACAGCGATGGATATCAGTCGGGTTCCTGTGTAACTTTTAGCCCTGGTGTCGTCAAAGACTCCGATTGGAATTTAACTATTGGACAGGAGTACTATATAAAGGCATGGACAAACAGTACAAATAATAATTACTCATACCAAATAGCGCTCAATGATTCTTTGATCGCCCCTGCCATTCCTGTCCCTCCTGTCCCTCCCGTTGTCAGAAAATCGCTTAATTCCTCATGGACCGGAAGCAGTTTTACTGAAACAACCCACGATGAGTGGTTCGAGTTCACCGCAACCTCCAACAGACAATTCATACATGCGAATTTTGGTACGCTGGATCCTCTTTACGGTTTTGTTATTCATGTGTTTGACATCGCTAACGATGTAATTATTGAATATTTTAATTTCACGGTGATTAGCAGATGGGTGGTCAAGAACGAATTTGTTGCCGGGAGAAAATATTTGGTACACGCGCAGTCATTAACCCATACCGGCACATACTATTTAGCGGTCAATACGTCCACAACGGCGCCTAAATAAACAGAGATACGCTAAACAGACAAGGCGGACCGAGAGGAAGGAAATAAAATTTGCAGTTTTTTCAGGTTCATGCTATAAAAATATTTATTTTTAATGAAACTTACAAGTACATGGGAAAATGCAAAAACATCTTCTGTGGGTTCCCCGCGAGCATACATCGTCTAATAGTACAATTCAAGTATTAGACTTTTTTAAACGCTATTAACATGATATAATGATATAAAAGGAGAATAAAATGAATAATTTCAATCCAAAAGAACTGTCCGATTTCGCGCTGCATTATGGCTTTCATTATAAAAATATAAATCCGGACGCGCTTGTAAAAGACGTATTAACGGAGATGGACAGGGGGCTTAACGGAAAAAAATCAAGCCTTCCAATGATTCCGTCGTATATATCTCCCATTACAAATATTCCTCCCGGAAAGACTGTCCTAGCTCTTGACGCGGGCGGAACCAATTTAAGAGCAAGCCTTGTTCATTTTAAAGAAAACGGCGAGGCCGTCCCGCAGGGAACAAACAAGATGCCGATGCCGGGAACATACGGCCATGTAAACGCCCAGCAGTATTTTGAGGCAATCGCAAACGTTACGTTGCCTTTGCTCAATGACGCGAAGATTGAAGGCGTCGGTTTTACATTTTCCTATCCAATGGAAATTACGCAGGACGCTGACGGGATACTTTTGTCGTTCAGCAAGGAAGTGGACGCGCCCGATGTAATTGGAAAGGCAATCGGCAGGGGACTGCGCGACGCTCTTTCCGCAAAGGGCTGCAAGTATTCAGGCCCAATCGTTTTGTTAAACGACACTGTCGCTACCCTGCTCTCCGGCGTTGTTTCAATTTCTCCCGACGGAGAGGCTTCGCGTACAACGGCTGACTTTAGCGTAAAAAGCGGCCCTGTTATCGGATTCATTTTAGGAACGGGATTTAACACCGCTTACACGGAAACCGTCATTCCAAAAATCGGCTTTAATTCCCCATCTTCACCGCAAATCGTGGTATGCGAAAGCGGAAATTACAGCGTTAAATACTGCGGCAAGCTTGATAAAGAATATGACAGCACGACAAAAAATCCAGACGGATACCTTCTTGAAAAAGCGACGGCAGGGGCGTATCTTGGCCCTTTGACTTTACACATTTTAAAACAGGCGATAAAAGATAAAGTTTTATGTTTTAGAAAATCCGACGAACTTTTAAATATGCCCCATCTTGAAACAAGGACTTTAAATGAGTTTACCCACGCTCCCCTTTCAAATCAAGGGCCGTTAGGCTCTCTCTTTGGCGCCGATGAAAGCTCCGCCCTTGCAGTAATGCAATACATCACGTCGATAGTTACTGAGCGCGGCGCTTTGTTTTCAGCGGCGGTGTTAGCCGCTACTATCATAAAGGCCGGCGGCGGATACGAACCGTATTCGCCCGTCCGCGTCGCCGTGGAAGGAACGACATACCTTATTTACAAAGGAATGCGCCGTTCTCTTGAATCGTATCTTCATCAAATGCTTTTCAAGGAAAAACCGCGCCCGTATATCGTCTCTCCCGTAGAACAGGCAAGTCTTTTTGGAGCGGCGGTAGCGGCGTTGTCAAAATAATTTACATGGAGAAAAATATGTCAGATAACGAAATAAACATACCGTTACGAAGCGAGGTTGCCGTATCCGACACATGGGATTTGTCAAAACTTTTTCCCAATGACGAAGAATGGAATAAGTCTCTAGCCGATTTTGAAAAAATGATAGAAAAAATACCGTCATTTCAAGGAACGCTGGGAAAATCAGCCTCTCATCTTGCGGATTATCTTGATTTTTCAAGCGGCCTTAACCTTTTAGGCGAGAGGCTTGGCAATTACGCGTTTTTAAGACAAAGCGAAGACGAGGGGGCGGCACAAGCCCGCACGATGGTCGGAAAAATAACAATGGCGGGCGCAAAAGCCGCAGCCGCCTCTTCATGGGATAATCCTGAAATACTCGCCATTCCAGAAAAAGACATGGAAGCTTTTTTACAAAATGAAAGATTGGCGGATCACCGCGTTTCTTTGCGAAGAATCCTGCGCTACAGGCCGCATATTTTAAGCGACAAGGAAGAGCGCATAATTGCGCTTCACTCGGAGGGGGAAGGGGCGGTTAGCGACGCTTTTTCAGTGCTTACAAATGTCGATTTTAACTTCGGCATGATTGACACTAAGGAAGGCAAACGCCCCCTGTCACAGTCTTCTTTTTCAGTCTTCATGGAAAGTGACGACCGCGATTTGCGCCGGCGCGCGTATCAAACTTTCTACGGCTGTTTTGAAGCGCACAAGAATGTTATCGCAAGCCTTTATTCCGGCTCAGTAAAACAGGACGTTATTAACGCCCGCGTCAGAGGCTACCCTTCCGCGCGCGCCGCGTCCCTTTTCGGCAATGATGTCAGCGAGTCTGTCTATGATAATCTTATAACGGCTGTCGAAAACAACCTTGACGCGTTGCACCGTTATTACAGCCTTCGCAAACGCGCGTTAAAATTGCAGGAGCTTCGCCACTATGACGTATACGCGCCTCTTGTCCCCGCCGCGAAAAAAACCACAACTTGGAACGAAGCCGTCGATCTTGTAAGCAATGCCCTGTCTCCGTTAGGTGACGAATATGTCTCCGTCCTGCGCGGCGGCCTGCTTGGCAGGTGGGCAGACCGTTACGAGAACAAAGGCAAACGCTCAGGCGCGTTTTCTGCCGGAAGTTTCACTGGCGACCCGTATATCCTGATGAACTACAAAGAAGATTCAATCCGCGACGTTTTTACTCTAGCCCATGAAGGCGGCCATTCAATGCACTCATGGTACTCCGCGCGAAATAACCCGTTCCCGCACTACAATTACACGATATTTGAGGCTGAAGTAGCCAGCACCTTTAACGAAGAGCTGTTATTCCGCTATCTTGAAAAACAAGCCGACAGTAAAGAACTGCGCCTATATTTAGTCAACAAACACACCGACGACCTGTTAGCCACATTGTACCGCCAAACCATGTTCGCCGAATTTGAAAAAATAACCCACGAACTTGAAGAAGGCGGCACTCCGCTGACCATAGAACTCCTTAGAAGCGAATACCGCAAACTACTGGAAAAATATTTCGGACAGGAAATGTTACTTGAAGAGGCAAGCGATCTTGAAGGCCTGCGTATCCCCCACTTCTACAACGCGTTTTACGTGTACAAATACGCGACAGGAGTCTCCGCCGCCATCGCGTTAGCTGATCGCGTTCTGTCCGGCGGCGAAAAAGAAAGGCAAGACTATTTCACCTTCCTAAAATCAGGCGGCTCACGCTTCCCCATCGAATCATTAAAAGCCGCCGGAGTAGACATGAGCAACCCCGCCCCCGTAAACGCCGCATGTGGAGTTTTTGGCAAATTAGTGGATGAACTGGAAAAGATTATTTGAGGAAGACCTCTCACAAAGAACACAAAGGAAGAGAAGAACACAAAGAAGAATCAGGGGGTTCTTGTCCGTTATCTTATCTTGAACCTCACGCATAGCCCTCGGACAAAAACCCCTTCTTCCCTCTTTGTGTTCTTTGTACCTTTGTGATCTTTGTGTGAAGTCTTGGCGAATCGGGCAACCCGGATTTGAACCGGGGACCTCTTGGTCCCGAACCAAGCGCGCTACCAACTGCGCTACTGCCCGTGTTTTTTATAAAAAAACCCGTCAAAGACGGGTTTACGGGAGCGACGGGGCTTGAACCCGCGATCTCCGGCTTGACAGGCCGGCATGATAAACCAGCTTCACCACGCCCCCAATTTTTTACAAATTAGCAAAAATACGGTTTTTAGTCAAGCCTTTCTGTGGTTTTCAAAGATAAAAAAAATTGATAAACTTGCTTCATTATGAATTATTCCAGCGCTTTTATACCCACTCTTAGGGAAGTTCCAGCGGACGCGGTTATCGCAAGCCATAGATTGATGTTCCGCGCGGGGCTTCTCCGCAAACTTGCAAACGGGCTTTTCGCCTACCTTCCGCTTGGACTGCGATCTTTCCGCAAGGTCGAGCAAATCATTCGCGAAGAAATGGACGCGGCGGGAGCGTTGGAAATAAAACCGACCGTTGTTGTTCCGGGCGAATTATGGAAGGAATCAGGGCGATGGGACTCAATCGGCGAATCAATGCTTCGCGTGAAAAACCGGCTGAATAACGACTTTGTCGTCTCCCCCACCGCCGAAGAAGTTTTTACCGCTATTGTGCGCGATGAGCTTTCCAGCTACCGCCAACTGCCAATCGCCCTTTATCAGATTAATACGAAGTTCCGCGATGAAGTGCGCCCCCGTTACGGCGTAATGCGCGGACGAGAATTTATAATGAAAGACGCCTATTCATGGCACGCCGACGACAAAAGCCTTGATGACACATATCAGGCGATGGGACGCGCTTACCGAAAAATTTTTAAACGTTGCGGACTTTCAGTAATTCCCGTAAAAGCCGACTCAGGCGCGATGGGCGGCTCAGGCTCGGAAGAATTTATGGTGGAAAGCAAAATCGGCGACAATACGCTGATCCTCTGCAAAAAATGCGGTTATGCCGCCAACGTGGAGAAAGCCGCCTGCAAAAACGACTTTACGGCGCACACCTCGATAGAGGCTGCAAAAGACGCTGCTAAGGGGACGCCTGCCTTTGAAAAAATAGACACCCCTAATGTAAAAACAATCGAAGAACTTTGCGCCTTTTTAAAAACAGATTCTAAGGCGTTTATTAAAACTCTAATATACCGCGCCGTCAATGTTGAGCTTGATCTCTCCTCCGCCCCGGGTTGCGCCAAATTAGAGCGAAAAAAACCGTCGCCTAACGCGCCCGCCGTCTACCCCGAAGCTTTTTTCGCGGTGGCAATCCGTGGCGACCTTGACGTGAACGAAATAAAACTCGCGTCCGTTTTAAAAGCAAGCGAAGCCGCCCTCGCAAGTGACGCCGACGTTACGCGCCTTACCAACGCGCCCGTCGGCTTCGCGGGTCCTGTCGGACTGATAGGCTTGCCTGTTATTATCGATCACACCGTTACGGGAATGAATGACGCGGTTACGGGCGCGTTGGCGAAAGATCTGCACTACAAGCACGTCGCTTACGGGCGCGATTTTGAAGGTTGGAGCATTGACGGGCAATTATCAGTCGATGTCCGCACAGTGAAGGCGGGAGATATTTGCCCTCAGTGCGGCGGCGAATTGCATACAAAAATGGGCAATGAGCTGGGACACATTTTTAAACTTGGATATAAATACACGCGCTCAATGAACGTAACATATCTTGATGAAAACGGCAAAAGCCAAATGCCCGTAATGGGCTGTTATGGCATTGGCGTTGACCGCACTCTTGCCTCAGTAATCGAAGAACACCACGACGAGGCGGGAATTATTTGGCCGGTATCAATAGCGCCGTATCATGTCATTATCGTTCCAATTAAATATGACGGTAAAATTAAAGAAGCCGCCGACAAACTTGCCGCGGAACTTACGCAAGCTGGCATAGAAGTTTTGTTAGATGACCGCAACGAGCGCCCCGGAGTAAAATTTAACGATGCGGATCTTACAGGCATCCCCTGGCGCATTGTAATCGGCGACAAAGGTTTATCGCAAGAAGATCCGCAGGTAGAGATTAAAAAGCGAAGTGAAAAAGAAAACCGCAATATACCGGTGAATAAAGCCGCCGCAGAACTTACGCAAAAAATTAAAGAAGAGCTATCTTTGTTTAAATAATTATTCGCAAAAATTTATTCGAAAGACTTCTCACAAAGATCACGAAGAAACAAAGAACACAAAGGAGGATCAGGGGGTTGTTGTCCGAGGGCTATGCGTGAGCTTCACGATAAGATAACGGACAAAAACCTCCTCTTCCCTCTTCTTTGTGAACCTCAACCGAGACCAAAGGTCGAAGGTTCCCCTCTTGATCTTCTCTTCCTTTGTGTTCTTTGTGAGAATATTTTGGAATAATTTTAAATTCTCTTGCAATCTTCAGCCATATTTGAAACTTCGGTAAATTCGCTGTGAAGCAAATGTTCGGCTATTTTCTCCAGAATTTCCGTGACTTTATGAGGCCAAGTCTTTTGCCTAAGCTGTGCAAGCGCGTCTTTTGCGGTTTTTTTGTCATATTCGGCGCAGGCATTCTGAATAACTGTCAGTTTTTCAATTAATAACGCTTTGTCTTTATCCTTGATATTAATTGAAACTTCTTCTTCCTCAATGTCTTTATCCGGGCTAATTTTTTCAATAACCGCCCGCAATTCGGTCAGAAACGCCGGAGTTTCATCCGATATCACCGCAATATTTTGCTGCCGTCCCGCATCTTCCAATTTAAGAGCAATGCTGGAAAGCTTCGCTTCACCGATATTCGCCAAAGCGCTTTTCATCGCATGGACGTTGATAATGTATGACCGTATGTCATCGTCCGAGAAATTGTAACGCCTTTCGTGAATCGCCTCCAATATCGCGATGGACTTTTTAGCGTCCCGCGCGAATATTTTCGCGATCTCAGAATTTACGGTCGGATGAGGGGAGCTTTTTACCATGCTGCTTTTTTGCAGCCGCGCGGCTTCTACAGTTTCAATAGGATATTTGTCACGCACCAATTTATTCAGTACGGCGTTCAGTTGGCGTATGTCTATCGGCTTTGAAATAAAATCATCAAAACCGTTAGCAAAAAACATCTCCGCCTGCCCTGCCAGGACGTTAGCTGTCAAGGCGACAATACTACTTTTATACCCCAAACCGCGAATAATTTTCGCGGCCTCAACGCCGTCAATTCCAGGCATATAATGATCCATAAATATTATATCCCACGTCGCGCCTTCTTTGACTTTTTCAATCGCCTCATACCCGCTTGTGGCCGTTTCAACAGATAAACCATAGGGAGTCAACAATCCTCTTGTAACATACAGATTCGTTTCAATATCGTCTACAACCAATACCCTGCCGTAAGGCATATATTCGTGTATAACGGGAGATTTCTTAATATGAGATGTTCTGCCCGGACGCATCTGCCCTATTTTTTTTGATAGGTCTTTGCCTAAGTTCTTTGAACCGGCGACAAGCCCCTGTAAAAGCTTCACGGTAAATTCCGAACCTTTTCCCGGTTCGCTCTCCACATGAATCTCGCCGTTCATCAGTTTGACAAGATGTTTCGTAATGCTCATGCCCAATCCCGCGCCTTCAACCGCTCTGTTGGCTTCAGTATTAAAGCGAGTATATTCGTCATACAGCCTGCCCAACTGTTCCCCCGTCATGCCCTGACCGGTATCTTTCACGCGGAAAACGATCATTATACTGTTGGTATCTTCCTGCCGCGATTGAACGTTGACAGACATTGAAACTTCGCCTGAAGACGTGTATTTAAACGCGTTGGAAAGCAGGTTATTTAGGATTTGTTTAATTCTAAGTTCGTCGCCAAACAATGTGGTCGGAATATTTTCATCAACCTGAAGGCTGAATTTAATCGGCTTACTTTCGTAGCGGACGACATTTAAGTTTACAGTATCGTTAATCAAACTTGGAACGTCGTATTCAACAGGGAATAAATCCAGTTTGCCGGCTTCAATCTTGGACAGGTCCAGTATGTCGTTGATAATCCCAAGCAGAAGATAACCGGAATTGTAAATTTTATCCATAGCTTCCTGCGTATCGGCATTTAACGTTTCGTTTTGCATTTGAATTTCAGTAATGCCAAGAATAGCGTTCATAGGCGTGCGTATTTCATGGCTTACCTTCGCGAGAAAAGCGGATTTTGCAAAATTAGCGGCTTCCGCGTCGGCCTGTTTTTTTGCCATTATTTGCAAGTTGGTAATATCCTGAATAATTTCTATATACCCAATTGTTTCATTATTTAAATCCTTAAGTATTGTCATATCCGCCTGATACGACAGATCACCTTTTGAAAAATAAGTTTGTTTAACGCCTCTTTTTACGCATTCAATCCCGCAGTTTTGCGTATTACAGATGTTGGATCCCCAATTGCTGCAGGGCTTGCCTATAGCTTCTTCAATTGTTATCCCTAAGAATTTTTCAACTGCCGTGTTTATAAATGTCCATTTTGTATTCGTGTCCGTGACGTTTATAGGCAGCGGTATCGCGTTGAGTATCGAATTATACCAATAGGCCATTTTTTGTGTTTTTTCATTTTCTTTATTCATCTGCCTGAACAGTATCAGTAATATCGCAATCAACATCACTGCCAGTACCGCGCCCATCAAGGTAAGGACTATCGCCATATTTCTTGTGCTTTGATAATATTTGTCCCTGGGCGTTACAATTCCCATATACCAGCCGTTTTCGAGTTTTTCGATAAAAACAATTGATTTGATATTACGATAATCCATCGTTACAATTTCATAAATATGGCCATTCTGTCTTAATTCATCCTCATAGGTCGCGATATAGCTTCTTACATTACGCAAGCGCATACCCAGCATCGACGGCTCAGGATGGGCGATTATCTCCAAGTTGTTGTTTAACAGAAATCCATATCCGTCTTTGGTAAACTGCGTATTAATGGCCAATTGCTTAACCCTTTCGAGGTATATATTTAAGCATACGATACCAAGCGGTTTATCGTTTTCGTCAAATATACGGCGGGCAAAAGTAATGGTATCTTCTTTGGACGCCAGGTTATAATACGGCTGAGTGAACCCTATGTCCCCGTCCGCGTCTATAGCCGCCTTATACCATGGACGGTCTTGCAACATATAGTCTTGCGGCGGCATCCAATTAGCGTCTCCTGTGACGAATCTCCCGCCAAATACATCGAAAAACCCGTAAAAGCCATTTATGCCCATAAGGCGTCTTGCTTCGTTACTTTGCATATAATGATTAATATCCTGGATATATTCCCCAACCATATCGGCGTTATACCCCCGCAGAATCATTCCGCGGATGGTTTCCGCTACGGAGGCTAATGCGGTTTCCGGTTCCAGCATATCGGCTTTAATATTGGCTTCCGTATATGAAATAGCGTCTTTAACATTCCTCTGTAAATGCTTACGCTCAATATCACTTACAAATATATAGCTTGCAATAACCATCAGGGTAAAGGCAATGATTACAAACAGTATTTGCATATACCGTATGAGTCTTTTTCGCGCTTTTTGATCAGAAGAACGCATTTTCATGCTTTAACCTGCCACATTATTCAATAATAATACATAACTTCAAAAAACGCTAGTTTTTTTTATTTTGAATGGTATAATTCGTTTATGGAACCAATAATTCTCGCTTCCGGCTCATCGCGGCGGCAGGAATACTTTAAAATGCTCGGACTACAATTTAATGTTATGCCTGCCAGAATCGATGAAAGCCTCTGTAAGCAAAAAGACCCACAAAAATTAACAGCCGAACTTGCCGTTAAAAAGATAGAAAATGTTATTGAACAAATGAGAAACCGCCTTCCCTGGTGGATTTTCGGGGCAGATACGGTTATTGCCATAGGGGACAAGATCTTTGGCAAGGCGCAGAATAAGGAAAATGCCGCAGCAATGCTTAGGGAACTGTCAGGATGCCGTCATCAGGTAATAACTTCAATGGCCCTTTACAACGGCAAGGAAAAAAAGACCGATTGCCGCACCGTCTCCTGTACGGTCATTTTTGATCCTATGACGGAGGCGGAAATTAACTGGTACCTCAATACAAACGAATGGCAGGGGGTGGCGGGAGCTTACCGAATCCAGGGGCTTGCTTCCTGTTTTATAAACAGAATAGAGGGCACTTCAAGCGCCGTGGCGGGCTTGCCATTGCGCGAATTTTATGTCATGCTTAGAGATAACGGCTACCCATACGGAGCATAAGTTCCCGGCCTGTACGGCTGTGGGAGCCGATTTTCCGCTGTTTAAGGCTCTCTGCAAACAGTGAGATATAGTGACGGCAGGGTTTTACTCAAACCAAATGCTCGGCTTTTAATAAAGCCGAAAGGCGCGTAAAACCCAATGTTAGGAGGAAATTTTGGCTGTTGTAACAATGAAGAATCTCCTTGAATCAGGAGTACATTTCGGCCACCAGGTGAAACGCTGGGATCCGCGCATGAAGAAATACATCTTCGCGGAGAGGAACGGCATTCACATCATCGATCTGCAAAAAACAATTCAGGCTATCAAGGACGCATACGAAGCCGTACGCAGAAACGTAGCCGCCGGAAAAACCGTGCTTTTTGTAGGAACAAAAAAACAAGCCCAACAGGCTATCCAGAAAGAAGCGGAACGCTGCGGAATGTACTATATAAACAACCGCTGGCTTGGCGGCATGCTTACCAATTTCGTGACTATTAAAAAATCGCTTCTGCGCCTAAAAAAACTGGAAAAAATGGAAGTTGACGGAACTTTCGAAAATCTCACAAAAAAAGAGATTGCCTCGCTTGGGAAAGAACGCATTAAACTGCAAAAGAACTTGGGCGGCATAAAAGAAATGAAGGAACTTCCTGGAATTCTTTTTATCATCGACACGCGCAAGGAAGCCATCGCCGTAGCCGAAGCGCAGAGGCAGGGCATCCCGATAATAGCGGTTGTTGACACTAACTGTAACCCAGACGGCATCGACTACCCTATTCCCGGCAACGACGACGCGATCAGGGCAATTACCCTCTTTACGCAAATTGTCGCCAACGCCGTCATAGAAGCGGATAACGAAGTGGGACTGAAGATCATCGAAACCCTCGGCGATGAAGATGAGGATATGGAAAGCATGATGAACGACGTATCCATGAAAGAGGAAGACAGGGAAATCGACATCGAAAAATACACGACGGAAGAAGCGTACAGGGCGGCGAAAGCGGACGAGGAAGTCCCTGAAGACGATGAAGACGACACCAAGATAAAAGTTGACATCGATAAAGTCTACAATGACGAATGATCTGACCACTTGAAAGTGGTCAGGTGATTTACAAACAAATTAAGGAGAATAATATGGCTGAAATATCACCCGCAGAAGTAAAAAAACTTCGGGAAAAAACCGGAGCGGGAATGATGGAATGTAAAAACGCGCTTGTCGCTTCAGAAGGCGATTTTGCCAAAGCGGAAAAACTTTTAAAGGAAAAAGGCCTTGCCGCCCTTGAACAAAGAGCCGGACGCGCCACCAATAACGGAAAAGTTTTTATTAAAATGAAAAGCGACAATTCCGCAGCAGTGTTAGTTGAACTTAACGCTGAAACCGACTTTGTCGCGAGAAACCCCGATTTTATCGCCCTAGGCGAAAAAATTGCGGCTACCGCCCTTGAAAAAGGTTTAACCGACCCCAATGACGAACTTAACAGCCTTGTGCAGGATCTCGCGACAAAAATCCGCGAAAACATGGGGCTTAAAAGGCTTTGCCATGTAAAAGCGGCTTCCCATGAATACTTAACCCAGTACATTCACGGGGACGGCAACATCGGCGTAGTCGTAAAATGCGAATCCGACAAACCGGAAATCTTTAAAAACGACGAAGTAAAATCCTTTGTTTTCACCCTCGCCCTGCATATTGCGGCTTTTAATCCGTTCGAGATTGACCGCGATAAAATCGCCGCGGGGTGGTTAAAGGAGCAGGAAGACATTTTCCGCGTTCAGATGCAGCAGGATGAAAAACTTAAAGGAAAACCGGAAAAAGTTCTTGAAGGAATTTTAAAGGGTAAGGTGACAAAGTATTTAAGCGAGATTTGCCTTATGGAACAAGGTTATGTAAAAGACGAGAAAATCACAGTCGCAAAGGCGATTGAAGAATGCGGGAAAAAAGCGGGAGCCAAACTTGCGGTAACCGAGTATGTTTACTACAAAGTAGGCGCTGAATAATCAGGGGTTTTTATGCAGGATGTAATTTCGTCTAACGAAGAGCGGATGAAAAAAACGGTGGCAAGCCTTAAAGACGCTTTTGCCGCTTTCAGGACTGGGAGGGCGTCTGCCGCCCTGTTTGACAGGATTAGAGTTGACGCTTACGGGGAAAAATCGCCTCTTAACCAAGTCGCTAACATTTCAATTCCCGAAGCGCGCCTAGTCGTTATTCAACCGTGGGATAAAAATCTTATCACGGAGATTGAAAAGGCGATTCGTTCTTCAGAACTGTCGTTAAACCCGTCAAACGACGGCAAGGTTATCCGCGTATCAATTCCTCCGCTTACCGAAGAAAGGCGCAAAGAGCTAGTCAAGCTGGCGAAAAATCAGGCTGAACAGTCAAGAGTCGCAATCCGCAACATCCGCAGGGACGGCAACGAAGAGTTAAAGAAACTTTTAAAGGATAAAAAAGCGAAGATTACGGAAGATGACGAAAGCAAGGGCGAGGAAGACCTGCAAAAACTTACCGACAATTATGTTGGGCAGGTAAATAAAATCCTTGAAGAAAAAGAAAAAGAAATAATGGACGTATAATGGGTAAAAATATCCCTGCTCATGTGGGCATTATAATGGATGGAAACGGACGCTGGGCGAAAAGCCGGGGGCTTGTCCGCACGCAGGGACATCTTGAAGGATTAAAGACGGCAAAACGCATCGTAAAAGCCGCAAGCGATTTAGGAATAAAATATTTAACGCTTTACGCGTTCTCGACTGAAAACTGGAAACGCGCGGCGGAAGAAGTCGGCTTTATAATGGGGCTGATAAAACAGTATTTAAGGGCGGAGTTTGATTTCAGCAAACAGAACAGGATCCGCGTCCGCCACGCCGGAGATTTCGCCGGATTGCCGCCTGATATTCAAAAGGAGTTGTCCGATTCAATCGCCGACACGGCGAGTTTTGAGGGAATGCAGGTAATTCTTGCGATTAATTACGGCGGCAGGGACGAGATTGTAAGGGCGTTACGCAAACTTTCCAAAGAGAAGTTTTCCGGCAAAGAGCCGGGCGCGGCAGAGGGAAACGCGGCAGACATAAGCGAAGACGACATTCGCGGTTTTCTTGACAACCCCGACGTGCCTGATCCCGATTTAATAATCCGAAGCGCGGGCGAATACAGGACGAGTAATTTTTTACTGTGGGAAGGCGCGTATTCGGAATTGTACATATCGCAAAAACTTTGGCCTGATTGGGACAAAGAGGATTTGCAGGCGGCTATTTCCGACTATCAAAACAGGGACAGGCGTTTTGGCGGGGTAACAACATGAAAAAAATTATTGAACGTTTAATTATATTTATAATCGGACTTCCCGCCGTTTATGCCCTTGTAATCTTACTGCCCTACCGCCATAATCTTGCCCTTAATATAGTCACGGTTTTCTTTTCCGCGATGGGAGCCGTCGAATTTTCTTCCATGCTTGAAAAAAAGAAAATTGTTATTTCAAAAATTGAAAGTTTTATTTTAGGCGCCGTAATTCCATTAACATTTACTCTTGTAATCAGTTTAAAAATTACCCCATTGATTGTTCCCATCATAGCAATGATAAGCGCGGGATGGGTGTTACTGTCAAAAGTTTTTACCCGCGCGTCAGGAATAGAAGCGATTACCGGGCAAATAATTGGCAAATTTTCTTTACTTGTTTATCCCGGGCTTTTTATCTGTTGGATAGTAATAATGAGCGCGTGGGGAAAACCCACCGCGACACTGTTGTTTTTATTCATAACATTCATTAATGATTCAACCGCTTGGCTTTGCGGCAATTTATTCGGCGCGAAGAACAGGGGAATAATTCCCGTAAGCCCCAACAAGAGCGTCGCGGGCTTCATAGGCGGAACTCTAGGTTCTGTAATCATCGCCGTGGGCGCGGTAATATTTTTTCCCCAAATATTTATTTACTTAAACTATGAAATTTCTTTTTCTTACTTGGCAATCATGGCCGCAATTCTTGGCTTATGCACGGGAATCGCCGCGTCGTTAGGCGATCTTGCGGAATCCGCGATTAAAAGAAGCTGCGATTTTAAAGATTCGGGAAATTTTATGCTTGGACGCGGCGGCGTTCTTGATTCTATTGACTCCGTAGCCGTAGCCGCTCCAGTATTTTTTCTCCTGTTCAGCATGTTTTTCAGGTTTTGATGAAAAAACGAGTCGCTATTCTTGGAGCGACCGGCTCCATAGGGAAAAGTTCCCTCGACATAATTTCACGCGACAGTGAAAACTTTGAACCGGTCCTCCTTACAGCCCGCTCCAGCCGCGACAAACTTGAAGCGTTGTCAAAACAATTCCCCCACGCCGTTTGCGTCCTAGCTGGCGATACCAACGGCAAAGAAAAAATCTTATCCGCCATAGCCGAAATAAAACCCGACATAACAATAAACGGCATATCAGGCGCCGCCGGCCTTGAACCCTCTCTCGCAGCAATAAAAGCCGGCTCCCACTTGGCTCTAGCAAACAAAGAAACAATCGTCATGGCGGGCGACTTGGCCATCCGCTCAGCAAAAGAAAAAAACGTAAACATCATCCCCGTCGATTCCGAACACTCCGCTATTTTTCACCTGCTCCGCTTTTTTCAAGCGCAAAGCGCAGGGCAAAACGGTGGTAATAGCGAAAATGTAAGCGAAATAATTTTAACCGCGTCAGGCGGCCCGTTCAGGAATTTTAGCGTTAAAGACATGGAAAGCGTAACGGTAAAGGACGCTCTTGCCCACCCCACATGGAGCATGGGGCCGAAGATAACAATAGATTCAGCTTCAATGGCGAACAAGGGACTGGAAATAATCGAAGCCTGCGTATTTTTTAATATGCCCAGTGAAAAAATAAAAGTGGTCATTCACCCTCAAAGCGTCGTCCATTCGATGATCCGTCTAAGTAACGGCGTTATTTACGCCCAACTATCAAAACCAGACATGCGCCACCCGATTCACGACGCGCTATACTGGCCTGTAACAACCAAATCAACTCTTGAGCCAATCAGTTTCGACTCACTCACCCTTGAATTTTCAAAACCCGATGCCAATAAATTCCCCATGCTAACCTACGCATGGGAAGCCGCAAGACGCGGGGACTTATACCCGTGCGCCTACAACGCCGCAAACGAGGTAGCAGTCACTGCGTTTCTAGAACAAAAAATTAAATTTTTAGAGATTCCAAAAATAGCAGAATACGTTCTGGACGCAGACTGGGCTTGTGATTCTTTAGACTTGGAGACTGTACTAAAAGCCGACTCTGACGCAAGGCAGATGGCTAAATCAATTATACCGTAAAAGCCTCACACAAAGATCACGAAGTAAGAGAAGAACACGAAGTAAGAGAAGAACACAAAGTCTAAGGAGTGGGGAGTGGGAGGTGTTGTCCGTTATCTTATCGTGAAGCCCACGCATAATCTTCGTACAAAAAACCCCCTCTTCCCCCCTTTGTGCTCGCGAACCGAAGGTTCGATGTACCTTTGTGATCTTAGTGTGAGGTCTTATTGATAAAAATTTTCTTGATAAGAATATAATATTCTCGTATATTTAATTATATGAGAAAACCTCTAATTCTTTATATTATTTTATTGGTTTTTCTGGCTATGTGCAAAAAAAACACCTGCGGTTACTGTAATCTCTGAAGAGGTTACAGTAATACCTGAAAATAATAATACTGCCGATGAAAAAGTTGAGGACGCTGATCTTACCGTAATATCCCCTGAAATACAATTTAGTCAAATAGACATTAATGACAAATATATAGTATTAGAAGAATCTTTATTCTCTGAAAGAGCCGGATTATGGTATGATAATGGGATTTGCGTCTATGAATACGATAAAAACTTAAATATAACGGAATATAAGGATTCAGGAAATAAATTATATGCTTCAGGTGACGGACCTTATAATTATGAGGGTATTTATAATGACTTATTATTTATTGATGAAGGAACCGGTCCCGATATAAGAGTAATTCACATATTTGATCTTGTTAATAAAGAAGAAATATTAGACGCGGCATATTATAGATCTTACTCGTTTGAAAATAATATTGTTAGCGGTTTAGTAATGTCAGGCGTAAGATATGGGGATTATGATGATAATATAAGAACAAGGTTTTTTGAACTTGAACGAAGCACTGAAAGACGGGAAGGAGATGACGGGCGAAATACAAGATTAGTTATAATATATAATTTTAATGTTTTAACAAAAGAAATAAATCTCCTTTACGGTACATATGTTTTTGAGCAATAAAAGCCATTACTCGCAAAATTTTCACACAAAGGACACGAAGGTACAAAGATCACAAAGGGGGAAAAGGGGGTGTCCGAAGGCTATATGTGAGTTTCACGATAAGATTACGGACAACAACCCCTAATTCTTCTTCGTGATCTTCTCTTCCTTAGTGTTCTTTGTATGAGTCTTCTTATAAAAATTTTCTTGATAAAAAATTATTATCTTCGTATATTTAATTATATGAGAAAACCTCTAATTCTTTATATTATTTTATTGGTTTTTCTTGCCATGTGCAAGAAAACGCCTGCGGTAACGGTAATACCTGAAAATAATAGTACTACTGCCGATGAAAAAGTTGAGGACAAAGTTTATATTAAGGACAAAATTTATATTGATATCAATGATGACATATTATCATTTGAAATAAAAAACATTAGAGGCAATTTTTATATTGATTTAAGTGAAGTATTCCCGGAGTTACATATTGGTGATTTATATATATATGATAAATATGTAGTAATGGAAGAATTTTTTGAACATGATGGAAGATGGGGTTATAATGGATTTTGTGTTTATGAATACAATGAAAAACTAAAAATAATGGAGTATATGACTTTGGGAAATAAATTGTGTGATTTTACAGATAAAGGACCTTATTGGTTTAAAAAGATTTATGATGATTTATTATTTATTGATAGTGGATCTGCCCCTGGAATCAGAGGTATTACAATATTTGATCTTGTTAATAAAGTTGAAATATTAGACGCAGCTTATTATGAATCTTTATCGTTTTATAATAATATTGTTCATGATTTGGTAATAACAGAATGGAATATAGAAAAATGGGATTATGACGATATTATAAAAACAAGATTTTATGAACTCATGCAAAATACATATAAACCGGAAAATGATAACGGGTTAAGTACGGAATTTATTGTAAAATATAATTATAATATCTTAACAAAGGAAATGTATATTACTAGCGGTCAGTATATTTTTGTTCAATAAATTAATGTATGCTTAGTCATTTTCCCCCAAAAACTACATCCAGAAGACCTCACACAAAGAACACAAAGTAAGAGAAGATCACAAAGAAGAATCAAGGGTTCCTGTCCGTTATCTTATCGTGAAGCACACGCATAGCCTATGGACAAAAACCCCCTCTTTCCCCCTTTGTGATCTTTGTACCTTTGTGATCTTTGTGTGAGGTCTTGGCGTAAAAATTAATATTCTAGTATAATTAACTCAATAATAAAATGTGGCACCCGAAAATTATAGAATTTGATAACCGCATGAAGAAACTTTTTGATGAAGTTGATAACTTTCTCGAAGACCTTTACGGAGACAGATACCCTTTACATCCCACGCGTCCCGCTCGCGGCGAAACTGCCAATCCTGAGGCGGACGGTCTTTTTAACATTGGCGCCATCTTTACACCCGGCTACAGGTCGGAATTGGGCAGGGGCTATATTATTGACGTGTCAATATCCACTCTTGAAAAAGTTGATGACAGCATACGCCGTGAAATCTACGAAACTGCGGCGGAAAAAATAAGGGAACTCTTGCCTCTCCATTTCCCTGAACGCGAACTTACCGTCTGCCGCGACGGAAATCACTTTAAAATTCAAGGAGACTTCAGCCTGGGGGAAATTTGACAATTGCCAAAGACTGCACACAATGGACACAAAGAGACAAAGAACACAAAGAAGAATCGTGTTTTTTTGTCCGTTATTTTATCGTGTTAGCCACTTTAATCTTGCCTCATTTTTCTATGTTAATTTTCTTCACTCCCATAGAAATAAAAAACCCGCCAAAAACAACAATAAAACGATCCACCATATTTATCGAAATACGCGAGACTATATCCACCGCAAGCGTCGGGATGCCGCTTCTTGAAAGCCCTAATTTAAGTATGTCCACCGTGCTTAAATACGGCTTGGGGTTGCGCCATATACCGTAATACAAAAAATCAATCAGCCCTCCTAGAACGCTAATGGTAATAAGGCATACAATGTACAAAAGCAGCAATCCGGCTACAATAGTAACGAGGGCGGCGGATTTTTCTTCTCGCACCGCACCAACTGGATGCGCCGCTCCCATTGGGTGCACAGCACCCAGAGGATAATCGGGGTTCAGCCGCCATACCAATACTACTTCCGCAATGCTGCACAGAATAAACGGAGATAAACCGCTACCAAAAGAAAGACTTGCCAGTATTTGAGTGGCAACGATGGTTAAAAGGCCGGGCAACAGGCCGAATGCGAAGCATATTGCCGCGTTAAACACCGTATCCAGAAACAACGGAATTTTAAAAATTGAGAGGAAGGTAGACAATCCGCAGTTTAACGCCGCCGCAAGAAAAATGAGAACAATGAGCCGTATCCAATAAAGATAACGCCTTCCTCTTTTCATTAAAAGAAGCTTACACCAATAAAATAAAAATGTATATAATGATAGCATTCGCCATAGGGTTTATTATGAAGCAGGTTGCAGGAAATTATTGTTTATTTTTCTCTTTTTTCATTTTTCTTTCTTTTCTTTTCATTTCTCCCGTTTATGGGCAAAATATTACCGTGCCGGATATAATGTGGCAGTGGACAGGCATTGAACGCCTTTTTCTTGCAGGGCAAACGCAACAGCCCATGATTAACGCCATTGACTCCTTTCTCGATACAATGGAGGCGTTTGGTCATTCGGAAACATACCGCATACTCCGGCTGCTTCCTGCGGACAATGCGGACGCGTATTCACTGGAAAACATTACCGGCATGGTCTACGGTTTCCGTGAATCCGCCGTCATGGAAGACAGGGAGAAAGCTGCTTTTCTTTTAGGGGAAATTAATGAAGCGCTCACGCGATGGCTGGCGCTGGATACGGAAATTGAGCGTTTTCCCGGCGTCGCGTATTTCCGCCTGTCTTTGGTCTTTGTCCTGTTTGTCACGCTGGCGGCGGTTGCGGCTTTTATTATGAAAAAAACGCTCGCGCGCTCGCTTGACAGGGAAGCGGAAAATTCCGCTTTTTCACAGGCTATTCTCATCGCGCAGGAAGAGGAACGGGGAAGAATCAGCAGAGAACTTCACGACACCGTAGCGCAGGATTTGCGTTATCTTTCTTTGAGAATGGACAAGATCGGACGGATGAAGGAAGACGATGAAAGGGAAAAACTATGCATTGAAACAGCCGAAACGCAATCAGGTTTGATAAGCCGGTTACATGAAATTTGCAACGCTCTTGTTCCGCCGGACTTCCGCATTCTGGGGCTTGCCGACGCGGTACAGCAGTTATGCTTTAATTTCAAAAAACGCGCGGAAATTGACTGCCGCGCCGAAATAACGGAAGGCGTCAATTTGGATTTTCTGAATCTTGAAAAACAACTACAAATATACCGCATAGTGCAGGAAGCGTTGACAAACGTGGAAAAACACGCTCAAGCTTCGGAAGCGGTTGTCGTAATACGCTCCAATCAACAAAAAATGTACATCGGCATTTCAGATGACGGAAAAGGGTTTGACGCGCAAGGCGACAATAGCCATGGACGGCTCGGCATAAGCGGAATGAAAAAACGCGCCGCGATACTAGGCGGCAGCCTTACAATAAACAGCATATCGGGAGAAGGGACTTTAGTATGCCTCGAATTTCCGGTAAAATAAAAGCAATACTATGAATAAAAAGAACGTATTATTGATTGACGATCATCCTCTGGTAAATTACGGGCTTGCTTCCTGCCTTGAAGAAACAGGCCGCTTCCACGTATGCGGGCAAGCGACAACCCTTGCCGGGGCCGCGAAATATCTGAAATCCCCTCTGCCTCATCTTATTATCCTTGACATAATGTTAGGCGAAGAAAACGGGCTGGACTTTATCCCCTCTCTTAAAAATTTCTGCCGGGAGGAAAATATATCACCCCCTCCTGTACTGGTTTGCTCGGTAATTGAAGACGATTTCCGCATACGCACCGCCCTTCACATGGGAGCCGCGGGCTATATCGCCAAGTCCAGCGCAAAATCGCGGCTTCTTGCAGCGATTGATACGGTTCTGCGCGGGGAAACCTATGTCCCTCCCGGAATCAATAAAAAACTAGAGGAAGCCTCCGCCGCCCTCGCCCGCTTTACCAAACGCGAACAGGAACTTCTGCTTTTGATAAAACAAAACAAGACAAACCAGCACATTGCCCAAACCCTCGGTTTAAGCCTGCGTACCGTAGAAAACTACATCAGCAACATTTATTTTAAAACAGGCGCAAGCACGCGTCAGGAATTGATGAAACTGTAATTGGCTTCGGGAAATATATTGAAGAAGATTTCACACAAAGAACACGAAGAACGCTAGACAAAAGCACTGCGAAGCAGTGAAGATGAATAATGCCGCAAAGCGAGAGCACCAATAAATGCCGCAGATTACAAAAAAGCAAGGGAACCTTTAGGTGACCGACAGTGCGAGAAGATCACAAAGAAGAATCAGGGGTTTTTGTCCGTTATCTTATCGTGAAATTTCAAGATCAGCTTTGAAACAACAACCCCCTAATCCACCTTTGTGATCTTTGTCCCTTTGTGATCTTTGTGAGAGTCTTCTCGAAAAAAATCCAAAACCGTGCGTTCACACTCTACTCCGCTATTTGCCGTTATGGCATAATATTCCAATTGTATTTTCAAATTGCTTTTTTTCGGGTATTCCGCCGACTGTTTCAGACTGTAACCCGATTAAATTGGGTGTTCGTTGAACATCGCTCTTATATTTTAATTAAGGAGGAAAACTATGGCTTATTGCGAACCTGTAGTGCTTGCTCAGAACAGCAAGCAAGGCATGTATGCGGCAGCGTCCTGTGGCTCCGGTGGTGCCGGGTGTAAATGCAGCCAGGGCTGCGGAAACGCACATTAGTAAAAAACGCCCCTGAAAATCAGTTTGGTTTTCAGGAGCGTAAAATTTTATGGGGGAATAATTTGTTATACAGACAAAAAACAGGAACGTTTATACGTACTTTCGCAAACATCGGATATATCATTAATAAAGATATATATAAAGAACAGATTGTTAACGCAACCGGGGCTGTTTTTCTTAATGCCTTGTCACGAACATCAAAATCATTGGAAGCGCTTTCCAGTGAAATCACCGATACTTTTTCTGGCGTAGACCCGCTCAAGATACAAAAAGACGCTCTTGCGTTTTTTACCAATCTGGAAGATGACGGATTTATTGTTTCCGGTGAGTCCGAAGTTGAGCTTGATAAAAAAAACACCCGCTTTTCTTATGCGGCATTGGCAAATCCAATGGATAATTTATATACAATGAACCGCTCCCCTAAAGACACCACTGAATATCTTTTAGAAAATTTTAGGGATAATCCTCATTTATTTGATATGCAGATCGAGCTTACCAGCCGTTGCAACGAGCATTGTATTCATTGTTACATTCCTTATAATAATAAATCAAATATTGATATTGATGATTTGCTCTTCTATAACATACTTGAACAGTGCCATAGGCTGGGTGTAATTGATATGACATTATCGGGCGGCGAATGTATGCTGCACCCTCGTTTTGCCGATTTTTTGGAAAAGACGGCAGGATACGATTTTTTCGTTGTTATTTTAAGCAATCTGACGCATCTTACTGACGATATACTTGCGATACTTAAAAAAAATCAGAATTTTCGGGTACAGGTGTCGCTTTACAGTATGAATCCGGCAGTACACGATGAAATTACACAAATTCCAGGTTCATTCCGTAAAACATACAATTCAATTCTTAATCTAATTGAAAACGATATACGTATTCAGATTAACTGTCCTGTAATGAAACAAAATAAAAATGATGTTAGGGATATAATTACTTGGGCGCAGGAGCGTCGGATACATATTGAGGTTGATTACAATATGATGGCGCGTACTGATCAATCGACGGATAATCTTGTCAACCGCCTGACTATTGGAGAAGTCGAACAGGTACTGAATGATATTTTACACAGTGACGCCGAATACCGGCAGCGGTTGTCAAAAGATGATCTTGATATAAATGGCGAATACGAAATTAGAAATAACAGATTTTGCGGCGCGTGTATTACGTCTTTAAACATTGCTGAAAACGGAAATGTTTGTCCTTGCGCCGCCTGGCAAGGTTTTGTTCTTGGCAATATAAAAGAACAAAGTTTGAGCGATATTTGGGAAAATTCACCAAACATTAAGCGCATTCGTAATTTATGCAGGAAAGATATTCCTCAATGTATTGACTGTACTAATAAATCATTTTGTTCAGTATGCCTTGCAAGAAATTTCAACGAAACTCCCGATCGGAATATGTTGAAAATTCCGGAATACTTTTGTATGGAAGCGGCACTGAACCGTAAAATCGTAATGGACTGGAAGAAAAAACGCGTACAAAATTATTCATAATAAAAGTTGGCATGATTCTTATATAATTTATGAGGATTGAAAATGAATATAATCACTTTTTTTAAACGTTATTTTTCAAAAGCCCAATTAACTTCTAAAAAGAAAAATACTATTGATCAAAGAATTAAGTATTTCAAAATTACAAAGTGACAGATTAAAAGCTCATGTAGCAAATAATTTGGCTAAATGGGACGAATGGAGACCCGCTGAAATTTCATTTAATTCTTGGCTGTCTTGACACCGTTTTCCGGTAGTGTACCGCAACGCCGAATTGCAACGTACCTTGCCTTGCCATGTGGTCCACGGTATGTTATAGTAAAATTCACCCTTACTAGCAGGAGGGCAGAATGGAAAATACATTAGGTTTAATCGGGGCATTCTGCGGCGTGGTTGGCTTGCTGTTATCAGTGCTGGGGATGCTGTTATCAGTACTGGTGATCAGGTGGCAAATAAAGGTACAGGCAAGAAGCGACAGAATGGCTTTTCTTTCAGATCGGATATTTGACATTTCCATACCCAGAAATCTCAGACAGCCTTTTTATGAGGAATACATCTCAATGAAAGGCAACGGGACAGCCGTCAAGTTCTGGCTCATGGAAGGCGAAATGAAAAACAAGGCATAACAGGTAACGCAACAGTGCCTGATACCGTTTTTCTCATTCTAAGCAAAAACCGTGCGTTAACGCACTGTTTTTCTCCCAAACTCGCAAAAAATTTGTAAAAAAGCAAAACCGCGCGTTCACATGGGTTTACATTAAATACTTAAATTTTATATATTTTATTATGAACAAGAAAAATAATAATCAAACAGAAAAAATTACCTTAGAAGATGGATTTCTTTCTAACAGGCAGCATATTGCCTCCACGGATTACTATACCGTTTTCTTCAAAAACGGAAACTTGCGAGATGTCAATAAATTCCTTAAAACCCTGTTTGTAAAACATTCAGAAATGAATGTTCTTAATCTCGAAGTGACCGAAACCAGCCCTTTTAAGGTTGAAATAAAATGTTCAACAGAAGCCATAAATACGTCATGGTCGTTTGTTGAAGCGGCGCAGGAGTTATCCCTTTGGATTTTGCTAGTATGCATGGAACAGAGAAAAGAAAAGAGGAAAAGAAGAACAGGCTATTTATATAAGGAACTGTTTCAAAGAGAGGAAGAAGGAGAGTATATTAGTCTTCATGGCGGAGAATTCTTTGATTTTGAAGACAATGATACTGCGGCACGTCAGGCAATAGCTGCAAGGGACGAAATTGTAAAGACCGACTTAGAGCCAATCGTCAGAATGTGGCTTGCCAGAGATACGGAAAAACCTGTCGAACCTGATATTGACGAACCGGGTTATCCTGATTACTGGTATTCTCAAGACTACTGGCTCAAAAGAGTAAGACGTAATGCAGTCAGCATAATTGTGGCGCCTAAAAAAATAAAGACCGAAGCTTTGTGGTTTGAAGCGGTACGGGGGTACGGCAAACTGCTTGAACACGCGCCTAAAAAAATAAAAACCGAAGCTTTGTGCCTTGAAGCGGTACGGCAGAACGGCTGGGCGCTTAGATATGTTCCGGAAAAACTTAAAACCGGGCAGGTGTGTCTTGAGGCGGTACGGGCTCCCTTAGATGATGATTATGATTTATTAGATGAGCATCCCCTTAAAATTGTGCCTGAAAAACTCAAGACTGAACAAATATGCCTTGAAGCGGTAAAAACAGACATATGGGCGTTTAAATATGTGCCTGAAAAACTAAAGACCGCGGAAATATGCCTTGAAGCGGTACGGCAGGACGGCAGCGCGCTTAAAAATGTCCCGGAAGAATTAAAGACCGCGAAGTTGTGCCTTGAAGCGGTACGGCAGAAAGGCAGCGCGCTTGCTTATGTTCCGGAAAAACTCAAGACCGCGAAGCTGTGCCTTGAGGCGGTACTGCAGGGTGGTATACCGGATAAAAATCATTATATATTTGAAAAGAATACGCTTGAATTTGTGCCAGAAAAACTAAGGACTGCGGAATTATGTTTTGAAGCGGTACGGAGGGACGGCAAAGAACTTGGATACGCGCCGGAAAAACTCAAGACCGAAGCTTTGTGCCTTGAAGCGGTACGGAAGAACGGCTGTGCGCTTCAATTTGTTCCAGAAAAACTCAAGACCGCGCAATTGTACCTTGAAGCGGTACGGCAGAACGGTTATGCGCTTCAATTTGTTCCAGAAAAACTCAAGACCGCGCAGATGTGCCTTAAAGCGGTACGGCAGGACGGTGATGCGCTTGAATATGTCCCTAATAAATTAAAGACCAGGGAAATATGCCATGAAGCATTACGGCATACTTACGGCGAAGCGTTTGAATACGTGCCGAAAAAGTTCTTAACTTTTAAACTATATGTTGAAGCGGTAAAGCACAATACACGTTTATTTCAAAATGTGCCGAAAAAACTGCAAGCCCGGGTGATCGCGGCGTTGGAGAAAAGCGTCGAAAAAGCGCGAACGTCAGAATGAAAAACAAAAGAACTGATAGCCAAATAAAGGCTTAAGTTGCAAAGTATACGCAATGGTAGCGATACCGGAATTCTGTAGTAGTCAGTAACATCTAAAACTTTACAAAGCATTATTCTCGAATATTCTCTCGCAAAGGCGCGAAGGCGCAAAGTTCCTGTCCGTTGACTCATTATTATCTAGATATATTACTTTAACTACAAATCTTGAAGGAAAAACGACGATCCTACGAACAACAACTTTGCGCCTCTGCGCCTTTGCGAGAGGTCTTTTTGTAAATATTTAGTTGTTACAGAGTACTAGTTTATCCGGTCATATTTAGCGGTCTCAATACTTAAAATTTATTAAAACCTACTAAATAAGACGGAGATTAAAGCGGCTTGACTTTTGGGATTTTATTGGGTTAATCTGATATAATTAATGATGGTGAGAAAATAAGCCTCTTGAACCTTAAAACTAATATTTTATATCATATATTATAGAGGTATATAATGAAACAGATTGTAGCTTGGGTCAATAAATGGGACAGAAAACAGCTTAGCAGATTTCCAAAGGTCAATATCTATTTTGCTTCTTCATTAGATGATTTTGAAGCGCATTTAAAATCTGATTGTATTCCTGTATTTTCTTTAGTATTAGCTGCTTCAACATATAAAGAAACAAAAAAAATAACATTAAATCATCCAGAATATAAATTTTATTTTTTACAAAAGCGTCGAATTGGTTTACCTGTTAAAACAAATGAGATAAAATTACGAGCTGATGAAAATACAGAAAGTAAAGTCATGCTACCAGATGAAATTATTGCTTTGGTTTAATTTCATTTTCTATTATTGATTGAACTTTTTCTTCTTCATTTCTATTATCATCAACATGAAAAACATCATTAAAAGTATTTTTTAATTCTAATAAAATATCCATAGTAACTTTTTTTAAATATAAACCTTTTAAAATGTTAAGAACCCATTGCTTCCAAGAAATTCTTTCTCCATCAGTATTTATAGGAATAAGAGGGATTATATTTTTTCCAGAATCGTCTCTCCGTAATTTTTCATCTGTGGTTGTTGTAGATTTTTCATCCCGTATTTTTATTATAATCTTTATTCTGTCAAGTTCCTCCCCTCACCCCAAAAAACCGTGCGTTAACGCACTATTTTTACCCTAAACCCGCAAAAAAAAAGCAAAACCGTGCGTTCACACTCTACTCCGCTATTTACCGTTATGACATAATTTCCCTATTAAAAAAACTGTTCGTTGAACGGTTAAAGAAACGTAATAGTCATGCGGACTTAAAACGCGAAGGTAAATTATGGCAGAGGCGTATAAGTATTGGAGTGTTGGTGATTATAGGTTCAACAAATGCCCAGATGACCGGTGCAGTTCTTGTCAGTATTTAAAGAAAATCAGTAATGACAGTGACTATAGCTATCAATGCACCGCGAATACCGGAAGTAAAGCGGCTGAACTGGGCCGGGGTAAACCTACACAGGAAAAATGTGATGCGTATCTACAAATCAATCAAGAGACTGATGAAGACAGGAGAAGAGCGTCCGGAGTAGGCGGCGGCTTTTTAATGAAATTCTTAATTATTTCCATAATTGCGTTTGTCGGCGCTGAAGTAATTTCATTACTTGTGATGCATAACTCCTTTTCAATTGTAAAACTTCTCCTTAGGATACCGTCCGCGTTTGTAGGATATTTAGTTGGCTGGGTTTTCCGCTGGCTCTTGATAAATATCGGCAAAGCGGCAACTTCCGATTGGAGGGATAAATTGTTCTCGACAATTTTACCGCTGTTGGTGGCGCTTGTTGCCGCTATTGTAGTGCCAATGGTTATCATTAAATAAATTGAAAACCGTGCGTTAACGCACGGTTTTTGCCCCAACCTCGCAAAAAATTTGAAAAAAAAGTAAAACCGCGCGTTCACATGGGTTTACATTAAATACTTAAATTTTATATATTTTATTATGAATAAGAATAAAAATAATCAAATAAAAAATATTACCCAAGAAGAAGGATTTCTTACAAACGAGAAGCGTCTTACCTCCATAGATTACTATACCGTTTTCTTCAAAAACGGAAACTTGAAAATTGTCAAAAAATTCCTTAAAACCCTGCGGGAAAGTTTACAGGATTGGGGACATGAAAACGAATACACAGTAACCGAAACCAGCCCTTTTAAGGTTGAAATACAATGTTCAACAGGAGGCATGGGTATGAACTTATCAATTATTGGTGCGGCACAGGATTGCTCCCTTTGGATTTTGATGGTATGCATGGAACAAAGCGAAGCGAATGAAGAGGGGAAAAGAATAACAGGTTATTCTTATGAGGAACTGTTTAAAAGAGTAGAATATTTAAATAAAACGGTTACGACTCTTCACGGCAGTGAATATATTTTTTTTGAAGACAATGATACTGCGGAATGTAAGGCAATCGCGGCAAGGGACGAAATTATAAAGACCGATGTAGAGCCAATCGTCAGGATGTGGCTTGCCAGAGATACGGAAAAACCTGTTGAACCTGATATTGACGAACCGGGTTATCCTGATTACTGGTATTCCAAGGAATACTGGCTCAAAAGAGTAAGACGAAACGGCGTCAGCATAATAGTGGCGCCTAAAAAAATAAAAACCGAAGTTTTATGCCTTGAGGCGGTACGGAGGGACGACAGGGCGCTTGAATATGTCCCACAAGAATTGAAAACTGCGGAATTGTGCCTTGAAGCGGTACGGAAGGCAGGATGTGCGCTTGAATATGTTCCGGAAGAATTGAAGACTGCGGAAATATGCCTCGAGGCGGTACGGCAGGACGGCAGGGCATTTGAATATGTTCCCCAAGAATTGGAGGTCGCGCAGACGTGCTTTAAAATCCAAAGTATTGAACAGCTTTACAATAAAATTAGGGATGAAAAACCGGAAATTATCGCCCAAATACTTATTTGTATGCAGGTTAATAAAGCCGCTGGACTTTTTCAGAGGCTTAATATAAACACGCAAATTTCCGTTATTGAGATTATTTCAAAAATGGAAGAAATAGATCCAAATCAATTAAACTATATTAAAACATTATTAATTAACACGCAAAATTCCGTTATTGAGAATATTTCAAAAATGAAAGAAATAAATCCAAATCAATTATTGTTTATTAAAACATTATTAGCGGAAAAAAATATATTTTTATCAAATGAAAATGATCCCGCAAAAGGCGGTATCGACAGTATAATCTCAATTATAAACTTTACGCACAGGGACATTTTTAACAAAATAATTGATAAAATGGAAGGCATTAATTCCGATCTTGCCGATGAAATTGTTAAAAGGACGTCTGTTCTTGAAGATATTGTTATGTTAAGTGAAAATGAAGTTAAAATTTCGTTAAGAGACGCGGATAATAACGATCTTGCGAAAGCATTAAAAGGCGTTGACAGCGCGATAGTTGAAGGGATATTTAGAAAATTAACAAAAGAAAGAGTTGTTTCCATAAAAGAGCTAATGAAAGAAATGGGACAGATTAGTGATAAAGATGTAGAAGACGCTCAATGGAAAATTATAAAACACATCAGAACAACATTAAAAAAAGAACGTCACGAGCCGGCAGCAACTTACGGGGCGGTAGGATTTACCCCATGTTTCTAAGGTATACTATAAAAATCAAATAGCAGCTACTCTTATGGTAGTCTAAAAGGAGGAAGCAAAATAAACAAGAAAAATCAAATAAAAAAATTACCCAAGAAGAAGGATTTCTTACTAACGGGAAGAATCTTACCACAATGAATTACTGTACCGTTTTCTTCAAAAACGGAACCTCGCGAATTGTCGATAAATTCCTTAAAACCTTGTCAATGATAAATATTGAAAGTCCTATGGCAGAATATTACGAAGTAACCGAAACAAGCCCTTTTAAGGTTGAAATACAAAGTTCAACAGAAGACATGAGAAACAAGGGTTATTACGCATGGGGCATGAGCAGACCGATTCTTAGCGCGGCAGAAGAGTTATCCCTTTGGATTTTGCTGGTATCCATGGAACATGGAGGGGATAAAGAAAAGGGGGAAAGAATAACACGCTATTCATATAAGGAACTATTTAAAAAAAAAGAAGATTTAAGATGGGTTACAACTCTTTATGGCAGAGAATACTTTGTTTTTGAAAACAATGATACCGCGGCACGTCAGGCAATCGCGGCAAGGGACGAAATTATAAAGACCGACTTAGAGCCAATCGTCAGAATGTGGCTTGCCAGAGATTCGAAAAAACCTGTCGAACCTGATATTGACGAACCGGGTTATCCTGATTACTGGTATTCACAAGAATACTGGCTCAAAAGAGTAAGACGGAATGCCGTCAGCATAATGGTGGCGCCTAAAAAAATGAAAACCGGAGCTCTGTTGTTTGAAGCGGTACGGCAGGACGGATATATCCTTGAATGTGTTCCCCAAGAGTTAAAAACCGAGCAGATGTGCCTTGAGGCGGTACGGCATCCCTTTAATAATCATTATTATAATGAGGATCATGTCCTTAAATTTGTGCCTGAAAAATTTATGACTGAACAAATATGCCTTGAAGCGGTACGGCTACACGATGATCATTACAATGATATGGCGTTTGATTATGTGCCTGAAAAACTAAAGACTGCGGAAATATGCCTTGAAGCGGTACGGCAGGACGGATGGAGGCTTGAATATGTTCCGGAAGAATTGAAAACCGAGGAAATATGCCTTGAAGCGGTACGGAAGGAAGGCATGGCTCTTGAATATGTGCCTGAAAAATTAAAAACTGCGGAATTGTGTCTTGAGGCGGTACGGAAGGAAGGTATGGCGCTTAGGTATGTTCCGCAAGAATTAAAAACCGCGCCAATGTGCCTTGAGGCGGTTCTGCAGGGTGGCATGCCGGATAAAAGAATCAAAAATCATAAGAATACGCTTAAATTTGTGCCTGAAAAACTGAAGACCGAGGAATTATGTTTTGAAGCGGTACGGAGGTCGGGCGGAGAACTTAAATACGCGCCAGAAAAACTCAAGACCGCCAAATTGTGCCTTGAAGCGGTACGTCTGGACGGCAGCGCGCTTGAATATGTTCCGCAAGAATTGAAGACCGAAGCTTTGTGCCTTGAAGCGGTACGGCAAGAAGGCAGGGCGCTTAAATATGTTCCGGAAGAACTCAAGACCGAAGCTTTGTGCCTTGAAGCGGTACGGCAGGACGGTAACGCGCTAATATTTGTTCCGGAAAAATTCAAGACCGAACAGTTGTGCCTTGAAGCGTTATGTAATACTTTTGAAGACGACGTGATTGAATACATACCGAAAAAGTTCCTGACTTTGAAACTATATGTTGAAGCGGTAAAACGCAATGTATATATGTTTCAAAATTTGCCGAAAAAACTGAAAGCCAAGGTGCACGCGGCGTTGAAGAAAAGCGGCGAAGTGTGGATGCCATCATGAAATATAAGAAAATGCTTGTTGGGGAAATAAAGATGTCTCGCTAAGTGTCAGTCACAATTATGCTTGGCAGTATTAATTTAATTAACCTTTTTTTTATTTTTTCTGCCGAACTCCCGATCTATCGCCTCGTTGAACTCGTCTTCATGGCCGCTGACCCAGTCTTCGTCGATTTTTCGTACAGGACTGACTAGTAACTCGTCTTGACCAAGACGCCTCCAATAGAAGCGGTAGGCTTTGCCCAGCAGACTCGCCCTGTCCATTTTCATCTTAGACGCAAGCGCGCCGATACAGTCGTTGTGATCCATGCTCGGATTATTGGCGTGGAAAGAGTAACCATTATAGATTACCAGACGGCCAGTATCAAACGAAAGCTTTCCATCTTGGATTTCCCAAGAAAAACGAATTTTCATAAATAGCATTCCTCGTCTTTTATAATATATCGGAAATATATCATATTGCTCTTGCACAATCTCATAATCTCAAATTTTCGTTAGGATATAATCCTATAAGTAAATGTCATATGGATCAAATTGAGACATGATCTCTTCTTTAACGCTGTCATCAAAATAAAACAGTAAGGTCATTAATATTATCTGCCGATTTTCACCGCTTTGGATCATTTTAATTGCGTCTTTTTTTGCGATAGCGATATTTTTTTGCACGGGATCGGTTTCAAGGGCGATCAGCCCGTTAAGCATTGTGTCTATATCTTCTGTTTTCCAGCCGTCAATTACCATGGGAAGCCCGCATTCAAAAACGTCTCTTGCCTCTATGCCGTCTTGATCAAGGAGTTTGTCAAGGGCAAGCAAGCCTTCCCTGCGCGCCGTTTCACACAAATTCATGGCGCGTTTTATAAACCGTACTTCTTCGCGTTCATCTTCCGGCTGTATTGCCGATTTAAAATCAATATTGTTAAGAGCGCCAATGTCGCCCATAAAGTATTTCGCGATGGCCGTGTTCAGGGGATTGTTTTTTATGTCAACCAGCGTGGCAAGTTTAAAAACAATGAGCATTGCTTTTGTACCGCTTTGAATGTCCATAATCCCTTCCAAGGCGATTTCCATCAGCTTCTTTTTGTAATAGCCATGCTCGCGTTCAATTGATAACATAAGTAAATGTTTAATCGCCTCCGCATCCGTTCCGTCAACCACAAGCCTGATTCCCTGAATGAAAAAATCATCATAATAATTACATATTTCATCTTCAAGCGCCAAAAGGCCTTCGCGTCTTGCTTTGTCATTAAACTGTAATATGATTTGGGCAAGTTTGAAATAACAGTTGCAAAAAGTACGGTAGGAAAAAGTGTTTTTTGCGGGCAGTATTTCAATTGACTGTAAGAAGTTAATTTTTGTATGCGTAAAATCGGGAAATGAATTGATATTTGTTTTGTATGCGCTTATACATTCCAGAGAGGGGCAGTTTATTATTGTACAGGGGAGTTTTTCTATCGCTGAATCGCAAAGATCAAGTTTGACCAGTTTCTTTAGAGCGCCAATGCTGTCGGGAAGGCATTTTATTTTAGTTCCGCTTAGGGTGAGTTCAGACAAATTGGCAAGATTGCCAATGCTGTCGGGCAGTTTTTCCAGAGGAGTGTCATCAAGATAAAATTTCACCATATTTTTCAGCTTGCCAATGGTATCTGGTAACGCGTTTAAGTTTTCGCAACTGGCTAATATAAAATCCGTTAAGGATGACAAATCGCCAATGCTGTTGGGAAGTTTTTCTATTCCAAGGCTGCTAATATTAAGTCTGGCGAGGTTCTTTAGAGCGCCAATGCTGTCGGGAAGACATTTTATGTTTTCATTGGTCCATAAAGAAAGATCAGTGAGATTTATCAAAGCGCCAATACTGTCCGGTAATTTTTCCATAGAAGTTCCGTACAAATAGAATTCCTCCAAATTTGTCAGATTACTTATGTTATCGGGCAATGTCTTTAAATTTTTGCAGTCATTCAAGTAGAGCTTCTTTAAGGAAGAAAGACTGCCAATAAAATCGGGCAGTTTTTCCGCCTCAAAATAGTAAATGTAGAGTTTTGTGAGATTCTTTAAGTTGCCAATGCTGTCGGGTAATGTTATTGAATTCTTATGATGACAATCGATACTAAGCTCCGTTAAAGATTGCATCTCGCCAATCCAATCGGGAATATTCGCAATGCCTAAGCTTTCATATAATCCCTTGTTAATAGAGAGAGACTGCAAGGAAACAACATTGCGTATCCATGATGGAAATTCGGCCGCTCCTTTATTTGCGTATATGTTTAGGCTGATCGATTTTAATGTCCGGCAGTTTTCCAAAAATAACGGCCATGTTCCTTTGAATTCACCGGAAATCCCCAGCCCCTCAATTGCTCCTGTTTCAAAAAGCAAGGCGAAGGCAGGCAAATGTTCCGTATCTATATCTAAGGTTTTTATCTTTTGCAATTCATTCCGCCGAGTTTGAAACGCTTCAAACGCGGCGCGTATGTCATCATTCGAAAATTTATCAAGGTCATATATACACAGCCGTCCTGATTCGGAATCGCGCGCTTCTTCAATTTCTTTTATTAAT
Organism: Treponema sp. R8-4-B8; assembly: GCF_054786175.1. NCBI lineage: Bacteria > Pseudomonadati > Spirochaetota > Spirochaetia > Treponematales > Treponemataceae > Treponema > Treponema sp. R8-4-B8. Next base: position 86,321 of record NZ_BDHE01000124.1, on the reverse strand, counting down.
TTTTCAACAGGAGACATATCTTTTTCAGATTTCGTCTTCCTCCAGACAATATCCTCTGGAAGAGAAAAGTTCCATCCTTGTGTTTCTCCGATATAGGATATTAATTTTGCCCTTTGTTTCCGCAGATAACCGTCATTTTTTTTATAATAGGACTCAATATATTTAATGCCTTCCTCAAGTTGACTGCGGATTCGCCGCGACACATTGCGGTAAGCCATGTTCTTTATTTCATCTGTCGTAAACGCCAGGGCGCCCGCCAGATCAACATCGGAAGAATCGTCAGCCATAAAAACCCATTGAAGCCCCCACTCTTCAATTAAAGGAAGTATGTCTTCCAATTCCGCTTTTCTTTCTATCCCGTCTTTAGTGATAAAAGATTCCATTTTAATTTCCTTGTCTTCCACGAATAACCTCCTTTGTGATTTTTAATCTTTTAAAATATCAAAATCAAGAGAGTCATCAAGAGAGTCTTTGGGAGGTTTTTCAAAAGGTTCGTCTAATTTAAAATCCGTAAATGAATTAAGCATGGGAAGTATCAACCGAGGTTCTTTTCTTTCCAGAATCATAAGAACGGCTTCTTTTTGAATTCTTTTTAATGTCCGCGCGTATTCGTCTTTTTCCAATGCAATAATGTTTGAGAGCGTTTTATCAATAAATTCCCTTATATTATAATCAGCCTCAAGATCCCATTCATCACAATCAACAATCAACTGCAAGCCATATTCAAATACATCTCTTGTATTGACTGTTTTTTCGTCAAATTCATTACTTAAATCCCAATAATAATCTTCTTTATCTGCGATTTCGGCCAGAACTTTTTCTTCGTACTTCTTATAGACAACTTTTTTTTGGAGCTTTTTAGAGATTTCAATTGTTCGTTCTACCGTTTCACAATACTTTTTGGAAAATTCTTTTCGGTTCATACTACCAACTCCTCTTCATACCATCTTGCAAAAACGATTTCACCGGAATCTTCTAATTTTTCTACAATGTCTATAATCTTTTCCTGAGCGGTTTTAACATCTGATATTCGAACCCGCCCCATGTCATCCATCATTTCTTTTAACATAGAAGCGGCCCTTCTTGACATATTTTTGAAAATTTTATCCTGCACTTCTTTACTTGTTATTTTTAAGGCTAATGCAAGGTCCTTGGCATCAGCCCATCTCATCACTTTCTGTATTGCTCTGTCATCCAGATATATTAAAATATCAAAAGGTAATTTTAAAAAATTAGACAATGAATATCCTCTGTCCGCCTTTATTACTTTGGCAACAACTTTTAATTCACCTTCAATGTTAAGATCGTTTATGGCTTTACAATAAAAATCCGCATTGTCGCATTTATGATAACTTATTTTGAATTTTTCAAGCTCGTTATCGCGCAAATATGCGGTCATAACCATGCTCATTTCATCATTCATCAATATCTCCTTTGTGATTATACATTGGAAGATTTTTCACAAGGTTCGTCTAACTTAAAATCCGTAAATGAATTAAGCATGGTGCGTATCAACCTAAGTTTTGTTCCTTTCTGAATCATGAGAACGGCTTCTTTTTGAATTCTCTTCAGCGTCCGCGCGTATTCGTCTTTTTCCTGTTCAATAATGTTTGACAGCACTTTGTCGATAAATTCACTTTCATTATTATCAATAACCAACTGCAAGCCATATTCAAATATGTCCCTGTTATTGACCATTTTATCGTTTAAATCGCATCTCAATGCCCAAACTCCGTGGTTTTTGAACTTTTTAGAAAGTTCAATTGCCCGGTTTACCGTTTCACAATATTTCGTTGAAAATTCTTCCCGTTTCATGCTGTTTCCCCCTCAAACACAATTTCACCGTCAGCCTCTAATTTTTTTACAATGTCTAAAATCTTTTCCTGAGCGACTCTAACATCTTTATACCGAACCGGTCCCATATATTCCATATCTTCTTGTAACATTAATGCCTCTCTTTTTGACATATTCCCGAAAATCTTATCCTGCAATTCTTTATTTGCTGCTTTTAGGGCTTTCGCGAGTTCCTGAGAATCAACCTCTCTTAGCACTTTCTGTATTGCTGCGTCAGTCATTGTTAAGAAAACATCAAAAGTTAAATAAAAATCACTTAATTTATATTCGGTCTCCGCATTTATTACTTTTGCGAAAACTTTTGACCCGTCTTTAGGGTCAAGATCTTCTATGGTTCTACAATAAAAATCCGCATTTTCGGGGTTATGATAACTTATCACGAAATATTCTAGCTTTTTATCGCGCAAATATACAGTCATAACCGTTTTCATTTCTTCACTCATAAATATATACCTTCCTTGTATGTTTATTTCATACTACTATTAAATTGCGGTTTTGTCAATAAAAATACTAAACTGTAAAACCGTGCGTTTACGCACTGTTTTTTCCGTAAAAAAATAAAAACCGTGCGTTAACGCACTGATTTACTTTTCCGCATATATTATATAAAATTTAAGTAAATAAAATGATAATAGCTATAGATTTTGACGGCACTTGCGTTACTCATGAATATCCCGAAATCGGGAGAGACATAGGAGTTGTTCCAGTACTTAAAAAACTGGTCGCGGCGAATCATTTGCTTATTTTAAACACCATGAGAAGCGGAGTTGAATTACAGGAAGCCGTAAACTGGTTTAAGGAAAATGACATTCCCCTTTACGGCGTGAATCAAAACCCCGAACAAAAAAAATGGACGCAATCGCCAAAAGTATACGCGGATTTATATATAGACGACGCCGCATTGGGCTGCCCGCAAATTAAGGATAGGGGAAACTCGTCCTATGCGGATTGGGCAACAATAGAAAAGATGTTATTCCCGGAAGCGAAGGGCGGACGTACTTGAGGATTTTTGCTGTACTGCGTTGTTGTATAATTTTATACTAACTTTTTATAAGGAGTAGATTTTGACGGCGCAAATAAAAGACACGACAGATATTTTTTCACTTTTTAAGGTTAAGATTCAACAAGCGAAGGAACGGTTGGAAGCATTTTTATGGTAATACTCGCTTTTGTACTGCAATATTAGCTACAATGTATTGACAAATGATGAAAAAATGACTATTTTATTTGTTAAGAGGTTTAAATGCCTACTATACAGGTAAGAACTGACGATCAGACAAAAAACGATTCTACAGCGCTTTTTGACAAACTTGGCATAACCATGTCGGAAGCGATAAATCTATTCCTCAGACAATCCGTAATGCGGGGCGGGATACCGTTTGCGCTGACCGTGCCGGAAACCCATAAAACCGATATTGAGACAACGGAAAATGAAGCTATTGTTGACGCGATGAAACGGTACAAATCCGTCAATGGCAAGAACGATTTCGATATAGCCAAGACCGAACCGTTTTTCCGGGCTATAGAAAATCTCGGCGCTGTCAATGAAAATATGCGTATAGCTTTTCAGGAAAGAGCGGTGAAGGTTAGGCTAAATTATAAAGGCAAGGATTACATCCTTGACTATAACTTTGATGAACCTGAAAGTGTTTTTATTTTAACCAGAAAAGACGGAAAGCTTTTTGTCAAAGACTGCAATCTGGGCGGTATCCCCGAAACATTGGGAAGTTTTTAGTGGCGCGTTACCCGGAAATACTTCTTTCCCGTCAAACTTACCCAATTTTGAAAAATGATGATGTCAGGGATAACGCGTTAGTGCGCGAAACAACGGTAGACGTGTATCAGTTCCTTACAAAACAAGGTTATGAACCGGATGATATTCTGCCTTTAGTGATTGCTCCCCAACCGTCATTGCGTGAAGTTTTCGATCTTTCAACTTTTTTGTACGGTTACTTTGAAGAGCGGCATATCGGCATCCGTGTAAACGATGCCGCGCTGTATGCCGATTGGAACAATGAATTGCCGGAATTGATGGCTGATGAAATACAGTTTTATCAGGAAACAGCCTTTCCGCTTTATCTCGCGGCGGCAAAATTGGATCGTCAAGAAATTGATTTTAATGGGGAAACGCATATCCTTTCATTCTCTCATAAGCCGACAAGGGTCAATTACTGGCACTTTGAATTATGGGTTAAGGACAGCGCCGGAAACCGTATACCGCGAGACAAAAGTAACGCCCATACAAAGTATCTGGCAAAATCAATTCTGGAATACATTATTTCTGAAGCTGTTTTATTAAAGACGCAAGTAAATATTTTTAAGCGTTCAATAGGTACGCACCAGTAGCTGCTACCCAAATTTCAAAACCGTAAAACCGTGCGTTAACGCACTGATTTACTTTTCCGCAAATATTATATAAAATTTAAGTAAATAAAATGATAATAGCCATAGATTTTGACGGCACTTGCGTTACTCATGAATATCCTGAAATCGGGAAAGACATAGGGGCTGTTCCGGTACTTAAAAAACTGGTCGCGGCGAATCATTTGCTTATTTTGAACACCATGAGAAGCGGAGTTGAATTACAGGAAGCCGTAAACTGGTTTAAGGAAAATGACATTCCCCTTTACGGCGTGAATCAAAACCCCGAACAAAAAAAATGGACGCAATCGCCAAAAGTATACGCGGATTTATATATAGACGACGCCGCATTGGGCTGCCCGCTAATTGAGGATAGGGGAAACTCTTCCTACGCTGATTGGGCAACAATAGAAAAGATGTTATTCCCCAACGAAAAAGCCGGACGTACTTGATCAGCCCACGCATAGCCTTAGGACAACAACCCCCTGATTCTTCTTTGTGATCTTCTCTTCCTTTGTGTTCTTTGTGTGAACTCTTCTGGAATAAATTCTTAAAATATGTTATCATATATCCATGTTTATACTGAAAATAGCGTTGGGGCTATTCGGCTTAGGGATTGTAGTTTTTTTTCACGAACTTGGACATTTTTTAGCGGCGCGTCTTGTAAAGATTGATGTTGAGGCGTTTTCTATCGGGTGGGGGAAGCCCTTTTTAAAAAAGAAAATAGGAGCTGTGGAATACCGGCTTGGAATGTTTCCTGTTGGCGGATACTGCAAAATGAAAGGGGAGACCGATTACAACGAAGCGTGGGAAAATACCAACAAGGGGATAAAACCGGAAGAAGGCTCCTACCTTGCGGCAAGCCCGGCGGCTAGAATACTCGTCGCCATAGGCGGCCCTTTATTCAACCTGCTCTTTGCGATAATTCTTCTTTGCTTTCTTTGGGGCTTTGGTTTTGAAATGAAAACCCTTGATAACAGAATTGTTCTTGCCTCGGAATTTACCAATGAAGTTTATCCTGCGGATAAGGCGGGATTGGAGACGGGCGACCGAATTATCAATATCAACGGCAATGAAATTTCTTATTACCATGAAGTGCAGGAAAATATCGCCGTAAACGCGGAAAAAAATCTGCCCATAACTGTAGACAGAGATGGAAAAATTATTAGTTTGCGCGTAACGCCCGCTCTTGACAAATCAAGCGGGGCAGGAAAAATTGGCGTTTATTTTTGGACGGATACCGTAATAGACAGCGTGGCGGAGGGCAGTCCCGCGCAAAGAGCGGGTTTGCTTCCCGGCGATAAAATAATAGCCGCGAACAATGCGCCCGTGCGGAACACTGTTGATCTAATGAAAATATTGGAACAGAAGCCCGATCATCTTGATTTGGAAATTTCCCGAAGCGGTTCTACCGAGAAGGTTTTATTGGACATTAGCGACCCGGAAATCGATATTGGCATTTCATGGAAAACAATAAATTACCGCACTCCGAATCTTTCAATTCCGCAGGCTGTCGCAAAAGGTTTTAAAGAAGGGTATAAAACTCTAGCGATCTCCGTTACAAGTTTAAAGTTGCTCTTTAAGGGAATTGATCTTACAAAGGCGGTATCAGGACCTGTGCGTATAACTTACATGATGGGGGATATGGCGGCTCAGGGTTTTGGGCAGAGCATTGCGACCGGGTTCAGGTATTTTATCGACTTTATCGCGCTTATCTCCATCGCCCTTTGCGTAATGAATATGCTGCCCTTGCCAATTCTTGACGGAGGCATGATTATCCTTTTCCTTGTTGAAATTATCCGAAGAAAACCGGCGCACCCAAAAGCAATCTCTATTTTTCAAACTTGCGGAACCGTAATTATTTTTACATTGATGGCTTTTGCGCTGTTTGGGGACATCCTTTATTTTGTCAGGCGTTAAGACGGAGGGGGAATGAAAAAAAACATTACATGTTTGTGCGGAAATAATATTTTAATTGATTATGAAGAAGAAATTGATCTTGATCAGAAGCCTGAAACCCTGACGGATATTTTAAGCGGAACGTTTATGAGTTATAAATGCACATATTGCGATAAAAAAAACAAGCCTGAATATCCTATCACTATTGTATGGAAATCTAAGAATTTAACAATGCGGGTACTCCCCGAACTTGACCGCGGCGAGTTCTACCGTAATAAAAAAGAAAAATATCAATTTGAAACCATTATAAGTTACCCGGAAATGGCTGACCGTCTTGCCGTAATAAACGACGGTCTTGAACCCGTCGTTATAGAAACTTTAAAATCATTCCTTTTAGATAAAGCGGCGGAAAATTATCCTGACAAGGAAATAAACGCATGGTATCACTCAAACAGTTCAGGCGGCATAGAATTTCATCTTGACGGAATAAGGCGGGGAGAAGTCGCCGTAATGCGAATCCCCCAGGAACTGTACAATAAATTTCTTACCGATTACAAAAAGAATCCGAAAAGCGGAATTTTCCCGCAGCTTCGAGTCCGCTCTTATCTGTCAGTCCAAAACCTATTGCGGCCTGACGCGTTAAAATAAAATATCGGAAAAGAAGTTCTCGCAAAGACGCGAAGGCGCAAAGGATATTCTTGAGAATATTTAGTTGTTACAGAGTAATACGTTAATCGTGAGCCGGATTTTTCTTTACTTTCTTTATTGCCTGCGAAACCGCATTTTTTACGCTGTCCGCGTAAGACTGTTCCGTCATCGCCTGAGACGCGTAAAGGGCGCCCAGCAGTGAAAAACGGTACAACGGTTTAACCGAATTTAACGCGATTGCGGCAATATCTACGATACATTCATTACAACGGCACATGTCTTCATGTCCGTCTTTTAGCTGATTCTCAACTTCGCGTATAACCAAAATCTCAGCTTCGTTCTTTAATAAATCAAAATCATATTCTTCTAAAAGCCCCATATTCCCACCTCTATTGTAAATATATCTTAACTATATCAAAAATATTATTTTTTTTCAAGTAATTTGTTCTGTATTATTGTCTTTTGGCGCAGGCGTAAATTTAGCGTATTTTGCGATCATTTCCAGTTTAATTATGCCTGTCGGGCCATTCCTTTGCTTTGCCACTATCAGATCCGTCGGGATTTTGTCGCTGTAAACAGGTTTTTCATCTTCTTTACCCTTTTTATTCTTTTTTGACTGTTCCCTATGTAAAAACAACACTAAATCCGCATCCTGTTCTATAGAGCCTGAATCCCTTAAATTCGCCAAAGTCGGGGTTTCCCATTGGGCGTCGCGGTTTAACTGGCAGAGAACAACTATCGGGATATGCAGTTCTCGCGCGAGGCTTTTTAAGGCGCGTGAAATATCATTAATCTGCTCAAAACGCTTTAAATGGGAGCTTCCGGCAATAAGCCCTAAATAATCGATAAATATTATCTCCACCTGCTGCTGGGTACGCAGTTTTCTCGCCTGCGTGCGAAGGCCTACAAGATCCATATTTGGCATATCGACAATGTATAACGGCCCATCATACAAAAGGCCCATTATATCCACTATATTTTTAAACTCCCCCGTAGCCAAAAATCCGCTTCTTAAATTTTGCGCCCTGACATCAGCCTCACTGCTTATTATACGCTGAGCAAGCGCAATGCCTGACATTTCAAGTGAGAAAAACGCGGTAGGTATTTTTTGATGAAAAGCAATATTTGAAGCCATATTCAACGCAAGGGCTGTTTTCCCTACGGAAGGCCGCGCTCCAATTACAATAAACTCCTCACGCTGAAAACCGGATGTCAGCCGGTCCAGTTCTTCAAAGCTTGTTGAAATGCCGTTTATCGGATTTTTGGACTTAATAACATTTTCAAGGATTGCGATTGTTTCTTTTAACACTTCGCCGATTTTTCTGGATGAAAAAACCTGCCTTTCATCGCTTATTTTAAAAATATCCTTTTGAATTTCCTCAAGTAATTCCGTGGCTCCTCTTGATTCATCGTATACGCTTACCCCGATTCTCGACGCTATGTTTAACAGCTCCCTTTTTACGGAGTAGTTTTTTACCATCTGCGCGTAATATTCAATATTCGCGCTTGAGGGAATAACCGTCGTCAGGCTTGAAACATAGGACGCGCCGCCGGCCTCGTCCAGTTTCCCATGTTGTTTTAATTCCTGAACTACGGTCTGAATATCGGGACGCAGTCCTTTTGAATCAAGACTCATGATGGCTTCAAAGATGCGGGAATTCGCGCGGGAATAAAAATCGTTAAAGCTGAGATGATACTGAATTGCGGCGGATACGGCTTCGTTATCCGCCAACAGGCTGCCTAAAGCCGCCTGTTCCAATTCATCGTCATGAGGAGGCGTTTTATCCCTTATTGACTGTGCCACTGCGGCGTTTTCCTTACATGGCTATTCGGCTTTGGTTTCCGCTTTTTCTTCAGTAGCAGCGGTCTCGGCAGCAGCCGTGGCAGTAGCCGTGGAAGTTTCCTCAGCGGGAGTTTCATGCGCTTCGGCTTCATGATGGTCTTTTCTGTGGCGCTTCGGAGCCGGTTTGGAAGCGGAGCTTTCAGTCTTTATTTCCTGCGCGATAATTGTAATTGTAATTTCCGCAGACTGGTTTTCATAAAGCTTGATTACCGCTTTGTATTTGCCGACATTTTTAAATCCGTTGCCGGCAATTTCAATGCGTTTTCTCTCAATCTGGAACCCGTTCTTAGCAAGCTCGTCCGCGATAGTCTGATTTGTAACCGCGCCGTAGAGTTTGCCGTTTGCCCCCGCCGGCATTGTAAGGGAAAGTTCAAACGAATCAAGTTTTTCTTTTAATCCCCTTGCGTCCATGCGTTTTTGCTCTTTACGCGCGTCTATTTCCGCCCTGCGGCTTTCGATTAATTTAATCATTCTGGGCGTGTAAGGCAGCGCGATTCCCCTTGGGAAAAGATAATTACGCGCATAGCCTTTCGCCACTTCTTTTACGTCTCCCTCCTCGCCAAGAGTCGCGAGATCCTTGTTTAAAATAACCTTCATTCCAAGCTCCTTTCCATTCGCGTCGCGATACTGCGCCGCAGTACCGCATATTGCGGTAGGACACTCCGAAAAATTTTACGGAGTTTTAAATTAATGTCAGCCGCAAAAAAGCGGCTGTTTGCCCCGGAGTAGGGGCTATTGGGCGCTTTCCGCTCAACGGAAAGAACTTTTCGCTCAGCGGAAAGTACTTTTCGCGATTCGAAAAGGGCGCCAATTATCTATTATTCCCAATAAAACCAACGCCGCTATGGCGAATGAATTTAACGGGCTGAATAATACAACAATAATTAATACGTTAATTATTAACCGGAAACCATTTGACTTAAACGACATCCAATACATCAGTATCGCGGCGCCCTGAGCCAGAAAAATTATCCCGCAAACTGAAAATACGTTCCATGCTAAAGTAGCCAATATTTCCATTTTAAAAATACCGCTTAATACGATAGTCGCCAAAGCGCCGGATAACACCCAAATTGCGTTTGCGGGCGCGGAAAACGACGTTAATCCGCGATCAATTTTTTGCTTTTTAACCATCGAAACAATACTGATTGCCACTTGACGGTTCACAAAAAACAGGAAAAACATGCTTATTAACGCGCCGCCCCTTAGAAGAAACATTTTTGCAAGTTCCATTAAACGCGCGGGCGTAAAGGTTTGCGAAAACAATAAATTCTTTACATGGACCTCGGAATCGGCGCCGCCGCCGAAAAATTCTTCCACCGTTTTAGAAAACATTTCAAAAAAGCTGGAAGCGGGGCTGTTAATAAAAATAAGAAAAATCACCGCGCATACTGACGATGCTATTACAAACCTGTATGCCGTCCGCATAAACTTTCCGCCCATTATCCATGTAAACCCAAATAAAACTGTTGTTAAGTACAACACTTCCACCGGCGTATTGCTAATATCAGGCATGGAAAAAGACTGAATAATAATCAGAATGATATTCGCAACCGCCGCTGTTATAAATATCGGCATAAATGAGCCTGATATTATTATTACATATCCAATCGGCACAAGAAAAAACAGCGAAAGAAGGCCGGTTTTTAAAAATATTATGCTAAGAGCCGTGCAAACAAGCAGCGTAATAAGTGGAAAATATTTATGAATACCGGGAAGCCTCTCCTGCGCGGCGGCGGAGGGGCTGTCTGTTTCCCGCATGGAGACTGTTTCTTGCGTGGAAACTGTTCCCTGAGGGGAAGCTGCTTCCTGGGGGGAAGCTTCTTCTTCTTCGTCAAGCATAGTTTATTCGGCTACATAAGGAAGAAGGGCGATGCTTCTTGCCTGTTTAATGGCAAGGGCTAAGGCGCGCTGATGTTTCGCGCAGGTTCCCGTAATCCGGCGGGGGAGAATTTTCCCCCTTTCAGTAATAAACCTGCGAAGAGTATCGGCCTCCTTGTAGTCTATCTTCATTTTTTGAGCGCAGAATTTGCAAACCTTTTTCTTGAAAAAAACTTTCTGCCCTTTGCCGCCGCGTCCTCTATCGTCATTGTCGCGGTCGTCCATCTGCATATCCATTCCCCTGTCGTGGCGGGAATGTTGTTCGTTATCAAAATATTTATCATCTGACATAAAAAATCTCCTTATATGGAATAAAATTTAAAAAGGTATATCGTCCGTAAAACCGTCGTCTTTGCCCGAAGAAGAAGCGTAATTTTGCGTATCATGCGAATTGCCGCCTGATGAATTATTGTGGTTCTGTCGCTCTCCTCCGCCGGTTCCTCCACCGCCTAAAAGCTGGATATAATTGGCTATTATCTCAACCTTAGACCTGTTCTGCCCGTCCTGCTGCCAGCGATCCTGACGGAGTTCCCCGTCAACGCCCACCATCTTTCCTTTAACAAGATACGATTGCAAAGATTCGCCCTGTTTGCCCCACAATACAATATCAAAAAAGTTCGCCTCATCTTCCCATTGATCGCCGTTCTTTTTTCTTCGGTTTACGGCAATGGAAAATTTGCAAACCGCCTGCCCTCCCGCGGTATATTTTAATTCCGCGTCTCTTGTAAGCCGCCCAATTAAAACTACATGATTAATATCAGCCATAAACTCTCCTATTCCTCATTCCTTACAAACAGGAATTTTAGAAGATTGGCGTTAAGTTTAAAAATACGGTCAAGAACGGTGATTTTAGCGGGGTCGGATTTAATCGTAAAAAGGACGTATTTTCCGCGTTTTCTTTTTTTAACTTCATAGGCGAGGTCGCGATCTCCGATTTCATCGGTTTTCTCGACTTCGACTCCGTTGGCGGCAAGATCGGAAAGCAACTGTTCCCGTCCCGCCCTGTTCTGGTCTTCTTCCAGAGGGAAGATAACCGTCAATTCATATCGGCGCATAGTTCCTCCTTATGGCCTTATGTCCGGCAATACCGGAAAAGAGGGATAGCTTAAAATGAGGTTTAAGCCTTAGTTCAGAATAGCAAAAAGGGCAATTAAAGACAAGGGGTTTTTTGGTATTGTTTAAGAAAAAAATTGAACAAAAGGGGTGTATTTTGCGATTTATATTTCTTTTTATTAAACAGTATTTTCAGTGAATTATTTTCCTATTTTTAAGATATAAGAACATAAAACATTAAAAAGTTTTATGGATAAGGAGTGAAATATGAGAGTTTATTTAAACTTAAAAATTTTGATACTTGCAATTATAGCCGCGGCTATAGTAATAATTACCGTATCATTTTTGATGGCGCATTTTGCGGTTTGCGGGGCATGCGGAGACAATAATTATGATTTATCACAGCGGGAAGCAAGCCAAATTGACAAGAAACCGGTAAAAATTTTGACATCTTTTACAAATAACAGCAACTGTGAAACGGCGGAAGATTTCAGATGTTTAGCGGTTACTAACGTGATACAGCGGGTATTGGAGAATACTTTAAAAGATAATGATGATATAGCCCTTATGGCGGTTTATTCGGAAGATGGAACGATTCTCGCGGATTTAAAACCCGATAGGATAGGCAAAAATATATTTGAGATTGATGAGGATTTTAACCATTTCGTAAAGGAGATGTGCAAGGCGATGAAGAACAGGAGGATTTACAGCGGGTTTAAATTCGATCCTATGCTTAATGAATATATTAGGTTTATTGTGAAGCCCATGCAAATAGGCAATTTTGATCAAAGACTGTCGCTGTTAATAGGGGTTCATAAATCAAAATGAGCGGTTTGGGCGGATTTGCAGAACTCGTCAAACTCGGGTTCTACCGCCAGAAAAGCGTCAACCAGTTCCGGGTCAAATTGCCGCCCGTTTTCTTCCAGTATAATTTGTTTTGCCTTCTCGCGGCTAAACGGCTTTTTATATGAGCGCTCAGAACGCAGCGCGTCGTACACGTCGGCAATGGCGATTACGCGCGCGAGAAGAGGTATCTCATCTTCTTTTTTACCGTCGGGATAACCGCCGCCGTTCCATTTTTCGTGATGATGTTTTGCCATTATAAACGCGTTTTTTAAAAAGTCATCGTCTTTCGCAAACTGCATTGATTTTTGCAAAGAATCCGCCCCTGTCGTACTGTGGCTTTTCATAACGTCAAACTCATCATCGTTTAATTTTCCGTTTTTAAGAAGGATGCTGTCCGGTATGGCGATTTTTCCCATATCATGCAAAAGGGAAGATTCCGCTATCCTTTGAATTTCCGATTCAGTAAATTGATAGCCTCTCCTCGCCAATTCACGCAGTAAAATTGCGACATATTCGCTTACGCGCCTTGTGTGCACTCCCGTGTAGCCGTCTTTTTTTTCTATCAAATCGCTCATCGAATAGACAATCGCTTTTTGAAGATTGCGTATGCTTTCAGTCTGCCTGTCAACTTCCGACTGCAACTCTTTGTTAAAGCGCTCAATTTTCGCGTGAGATTCATTAAGCTGGCGTATTAAATCCTCTTTTTCAGTGATGTCTGTTACTATCACGACAGTACAGATCATTTCGTCAAATTTATCATAAACATAATTTAACGAGATTTGGCATTTCTGTCCCTCAACATTGCAAACGGCGTCGCAGTTAAAAACAGACGCGTCTTTTTTCCGGCGGTGCAATGAGAATGAGGCTTCTGATAAGGAATTTTCCATAAAGTTAAACAGACCGAACAATTTTAACTTTGTAAGCTGTTCGGCATTTTTCTTAAAAAAACTTTCCGACGCCGTATTGCAGAGCATTATATTACCCGTATCATCAAGAATAAGCACGGGCAATTTTACGGCAGTATAAACATAAGCGGCAAGGTTGGAGATATTAAAGCTAAAACTGTTATACTGGTTTGCATAATGATTGCAAATAAATATTAGCACCATTAAACTGATATAGGGTATGAATCCTACCATAATTGAGTCGGGTATTATCAAAAGAACAATAAGAGAGATAAGCGTGATTAGGAAAGTTATTGATATCGCTTTTGCCTGTACGCGATCACGTTTCATCGAAGCGATTTTTATCCATTTATATTGAAGAAATATAAGGCTGCATAAGCTAATAATAACAATCAAAGCAATCAATGTGTTAAACAAATAGGAAGATACAATGCTCATCGCGTCAGTGAATACAATAAAAATCATTAATATCGATATAATGGACAGGGTATTGGCGGAGAGCAAGACAAGTTGAAGTATCTTTATTTTTTTTGATTTTATTCCTGAAAGATTCATTATAAACGCAAAAAGAAACGGAACAATCATTATTTTTACCGGGGTTAAAATAAGGGTTATGTTGCTAATAATGAAACTTGATTCACCTAAATCAAGTACTTCTGAGAAAGTTTTAAAATACAGCAAGCTGTTGTTAAAAGCGGAAATTGCAATTACGATACAAATGGCAAAAAAGTACCAGTTCAAAGTGCTGCGCCTGTTTTTACCGACAATTTGAAATACGCCTAGAAAAAATACAAGGAAGGAAATAACGATATATATTAAGGTAAAAATCAAACTTGTATCTCCTTTAAATTATATTGATAGATATAAACGCTTTTAAATATGTTCATTGTTTAACAGCATAATTAATTTGGCGTCACAAAATAGTAACGGCTAATCCTTCAATATAATTCGCGATAATATTTCAGGATCCGGAGACAATGGTATGCCTGTTATAGCATAACAGCAAAGCCCCTGTATCGCCGCCCAATAAACGACCGCAAGCTGCATAGGGTCGCCTGTCACAGCCGAACCTTCCGCCTGTCCTTGGGAAATTATCCGCGTAAGGCTTTCAATCGGATTTGGCATATCCGCCGTAAACAGCCCCATATCCGGCATCTTAAAATCGCTCATACTCACTTGAATTATGAACATAAAATAATCTATTCCGATATAGTTGTTTGATAACATTTCACACATCATGGCGGTTATTTGCTTTATTTTTACGGCGGCGCTGCTGTCCCTTCCCGCGATTTCTTTTAAACTTTTACCGGAAATAACGACGGCCTGTTGTATTAATTCGGCAATCAGCTCATCTTTGGACGGATAATGGGCGGAAATCTGCTCTTTGTTTAAGGCGGCTTTTTCCGCGATTTCATCAACCGTTACCGATAAACCTTTCCTTGCGAACAACGACAAGGCGGCGGCTTTTATCTTTTGCCGGACTGTTTCATTCATATCATCAATTGTTTCTTTCGCGCGTGGCATGATTTAGTAATAATAATAAAAAAAACATTTTTTGTCAATATATTAATATATATTTTCCAATTAATACTAAATTTCTTCATAAAAATACCCTTATGCGCGGCAGTGGCAATTTCTAAGCTTTATCTTTATCGACTCTTTTATTCAGTAATTCTACCATTATAATATTTAATATCAATATGCCGCCTATAAATAACGGAAAAATATTAAAACCGGAAAATGACGTTATTTGCCCGAATAACGGAGGCATGAATGTAGTCCCGATATACGCGCTTGCCATTTGTATTCCCATTATCGCCTGCGATTTTTCACTGCCAAAATTTCTTGGAGTCTCGTGTAAAAGACTTGGGTATATGGGAGCGCATCCAAGCCCGATTATAAAAAATCCCGGCAATAGCATTATCCTGCCAATCGGTAACATTAGCGCGATAATGCCGCAGGCGATAAGAGCCTGCCCCAAACGAACCATTTGACGGTTAGTTAATTTCATTGTAAGAAAACCTGAGATAAAGCGTCCTGAAGTTATGCCGATGTAATATAACGAAATCCATTGGGCGGCTATTTCGGGAGGCACGCCTTTTTCCATAACCAGAAAACTGCTTCCCCATAATCCTGTCGTGGTTTCAAGGCTGCAATAACAAAAAAACGCTATTAGGATTTGTTTTACTCCGGCAATTTTAAACAGCTCTTTTAAATTTATTCCTTTAGCAGTTTCATTTTTCTCATTACTATTTTGAAGTTTGTTTTTTCCCCATAGTGATATAGTTATAAATAATACCGCTACAAGGCAGCATTGAATTATTCCAATTGAGCGATACCCCATATTCCATGAATTTTTATTTATTAAGAAGAATGACATAATAATCGGCCCCATCGAAGCTCCAACGCCCCAGAAACAATGAAGCCAGCTCATGTGTCTTGCTTTGTAATGCAGCGCGACATAATTATTCAAAGCCGCGTCAACTGAACCGGCGCCTAATCCCAGAGGGATAGCCCAGAGGCATAACAGCGAAAAAGCGGAAGAAAAGGAAAAACCTAATAGGGCGACGGCTGTCATTAAAACGCTAAAAGCGGTTACAACGCCGGTTCCAAGCCGCCTGATAATTCTTTCGCTGAAAATACTGGAAATAACCGTTCCGCCCGCGATAATCATTGAAACATATCCTGCATAATGCGGCGGAACATTTAATCCGCCGTACATTGAAGGCCACGCGGACCCTAGTAATGAATCCGGCAGACCCAAACTAATAAATGAAAGATAAATAATTATCAGAAGTATGGTTGAGACCATTTTTTACTCCATATTTAAGCCGCGCAAGCGGCAATTTAATCGAATTCTTTTGCTTTACAGCGCTTGTTTTATAAAATAATATTTTCTTCCGCATATTGTTATGATTATTGCGGTTATTAGCCATACAATGCTATTTATTATAAAATATTTTATATTTCCAAATCCATCAGTAAAAAATATTACAAATCCGATATTTATTGATATATGGAATAATGATGATATGATAATATTGTATTTTGTGTTTTTTAACAGATAAACCATTATTATTGATACTGATATTGTAAATACTAAAAATCCAAGCATAAATATCGGTCCGTTTTGAAAATGCCCAATATGCCAAACGCCCCAAATTGAACCTACTATTAATGAAGAATAAAATACTGAATGTTTCTTTTCCAATGTCGGCTGGAAAAAACTTCTCCAGCCAATTTCTTCCGCAATGCCTCCAATTACAATGCCAATTATGCTTGTAATTAATATTGAAAACAGATTATCCGATATTTTTACGTCTATTCCCAATAGCTTTCCGATGAAATATGCCAAAGAAAATAATACTAACGGGAATATTATCGCGATAAATGCCTTTATTAATACAATTTTATTGAGATTTATTATTATCGGTTTATATAAATCCTTAAATAACAATATGGTCAAGAGATATGCCAATGTTGGGGCAAATTGAGGTAGGGTAATTATCCCAAAACTCAAGTTTGTAACAATTTGAACAAATGCCAATACCGCCACAAATACAAAAACAAAAACAACAAAAAAAACCAACTTTCTATTCATAAATTACTCCTTTTTTATACATTTTATCATACAATGAAATATTTTATTTTAACCTAATTTCAAACGCCTTTTTTAGTATTGGCGCAAAAAACTTTGGTGGATAAAAACCGCACAATGTGCGTAGCTTGACTGCGGTTTTTCGTAGCCCGAGCCGCTGGACAGGCGGCGAAGCAGTTACCGGCCTGTTATGTGCAATAGTGCCGTATACCATTTATTTTAATATCTTCATTTATTATTTCCAGTACCCTTGTTTCTCTTCTTATCCACGGAGTTGAATTACATTTACTATCAATTATTCCCTTATTTATTTTATATGCTTTTTTAATTTCTGTCCAACAAGGTTTAAATAGTAATTCTTTTTCATAATTATCAAGTTTTTGATCAATTTGATTATTGTCAATATTTACAGTATAATATTCAGAAATCATTTTAAATATATTATTCTTACCTTCCTTTGCAATTCCATATTCAGTTATTATTCCAATTTTTTTAATGATTTTAATAACATTACATCCAACTTCTTCCAGTACTTCTCTTTTTAATGCTTCTTCAATTGTTTCATTTTCCTCAATTCCTCCCCCAGGGAATTTAAATTCATTTGTTTTTCCTAAAGATACCATTAAAACACTATTTTCTTTTAATATAATTGCCCTAACCGCATTTCGAAATATTATTTTACTATTATTAAAATCAAGTAAATTTTTGTCGTTCCTATAAAGTTCTTCATTAAATAACATAATATCTTCCTAATATATTTTATACAATTAATATTTTCCAATTTATGAATTTCTTTAACTAATAAATTGACTAATTTTTCATAATCATTGTTCGCGACATAACTTAACATTTCTGTCATATCGATACTATTAACAAACAACTGTAAATAATTTTCATCATCAGAATATTTCATCACATGCCGGTGTCTTTAATTTTTATAATCAATTTTGTTTTAATTCGCTCATCCAAATACTGAGAATATTCTTCAAATAAGGAGGAAGGGATTATCCCACACGTTATGTAGCCTAATTCCAGCGCCTTATTTTTTATTTCTTGCGTTTTCATTTTTAAAACTCCTTAATTTATTTCTTACTCCATAATATATTCCCAACTATTATTCCAAATAATAACATGGAACTGCTCATTTCGATTAAATGCGCGATCCTTACCATATCGGGAAATAAAACATTGGGTATTATTAATACAATCGCCGTACATAAATATATTAGGCATACGCTTATTTTGAAAACTATTTTATTTTTGCTTAGCATATTTTTTATGGGAATAATTGCCATGCCAAATAATATTCCACGTATTATTTGAAATGGAATTATTACGGGATTTGATTTTATATTATTTGCCATTTGACCCCAAAAACCCAACTTCTCACTTGAACCTGAATAAAACATTCGCAGTTCTTCAAATTGCCATGCTACAAAATACCCAAATATCATATATATACACAAATATATTATACCAATAATGCCCAATTTAATTATTATATCTTTAATATTTATTTTTTCTCTTTCTTGTACGATATTCTTATTCTGAAAAAACTTAACCAATAACGCTGTTACTCCCAATAATGGGAATAAGCCGGAAAGCATTAATAAAATAATGTCATATTTTGTGAGAGCGGTAAACGCATGACCAAAAAACAATGTTTCTATTTGTGTCATAAAATACTGTACAAAGAAAAATACAAATAATAAAATTAAAAATAATTTTTTCCCATAATAGCCTGTGTGTTTAATTAAAAAATAAATTGAAAAACAAGTCCATGCGCTACTGATCAAAAGGAATAATAACGCCAATGGGTTCTCGGAAGAACCTAATTCCTTGAATCCCTGTGAAAACGGCATAAGGGCATTTGCAACCGTAAATAAAACCGAAAACAAAACTGTTGCTAAAAGCAGTTTAAAAAATGTTTTTATCATAATTTTATCCTTAAATAATCCTTATAATAAAAATACCCATAAAAATTCATCCTATCAATGAAAGTTAAGTCTTTAAAACGGCAACTTAGGCCTGATTTTCGGCAATTTTTAAACGAGTATGTCTCTTATTTTTTTAATATATCCGGAAATATTTTTATATGCGGGGCAAAAATATGTGCAGCTTCCGCATTTGATGCACCGCTTAAGGTTATAAACATTAAAATCAATTGTTTTATTTTTATCAATTGATTGAACAATTTTAGAAACTTTAATTTTAACAGGACATTTTCTGCCGCAACCGCCGCATTTTCTACATTTGTTTTTATCATCTAATCCCAATTGATCCGCATAAGCGGCAAAATTAATTTCATTGGAAAAAATGTCAGTTTCTATCGCTTTGACACATTCCATCGCGCCATGACCCCGATAAAAATATTTATTATTCGTTTTACCCAAAGCGTTCTTTAGAAGTTCCATTATATTATCGTTAGGATATATATATACGATCATTGCGGATGCTTTCGTTAAATCGGCAATTGTAATAAAACGCCCGCCATCATAGCATTTATTTGCTATTTTACCAATTTGATAAATACTTTGAACATTTAATACCAATATTCCATGTTCTGCTGGAATTTCATTGTTTTCCAACGAAATACCGAGCGCTTGCCGTATTAGAAAATGTTCTTCCCCCATTGGGTATCTTGGCGGAACGATTTTTATTGAAAATTTGTCATTAGACTTGATAAATTTATTTTTTACCGCTAAAACCGCTTTATCTAAATTAAGTATCTTTATTAAAAAATTAATCGTATGTGAAATCTCTTTATTTCTGTTTTTTAATAACCACTCATCATGTAACAATGCGGGATCACATTCAACGGCATTTATTAATAATATCTTTTCGCCTGATACAGAAGAAAGGAAAGTATTTATTTTTTTAATAATGGGAAATCCATTACCGCTCATTCCTGTAACATTTGCATTATTAATAGAGGCAAGTAAATTCTCTTTTGAAATATCAGCGGTAAAATTTGGTATTCCCGATTCTTTACCAATTAACTCAGAAGAAGATAAAGTGACAACTTTACCTAAATAATTTTTTAAAGGCTTCCAAGAACCCTTACCATTCGTCTTTTTCTCCTGTTTTTGCGCATTTTTTAGATATAAATTTCTTTTAATCATTTTTGCATTTATTATTGGTTCAGAATATTCCATGTTTTAACTCCTTGTTTTAATCATGTTTCCTGTTCTCGTATTACGAATAGGACATTAGTTTATCATAAATAAAATATATAAAATTAACATTTTTTAACATTTCTTACCATAAAATAAGCTTGAGTTAAAAGAAAATAAATTATAAAATCTAGAATATGAAAATTACTATCAACACTGACGAAAGATATACGGAGACCGAGATTACGGTCAACTGTAACCGTGTAAGTGATGATATTGACAAATTACTTGCCGCCATTCGGTTGTTGGACATGAAACTGACAGGGCGTAAAGACGGGCGGCAATTTATCCTTGAAGCTTCGGATATAATATACATTGACAGTATTGATAAACATACTTTCCTTTACACCGCAAACGGAGTATATGAAAGTTCTCTAAAACTATATGAACTTGAAGCAAAACTCTACGACCGTGATTTTTTACGGGCAAACAAGAATAGTCTTTTTAACATAAAACATATACATTCAATTGAGCCTGATTTTGACCGCAAGCTTATTTTATCAATGACAACAGATATTAAACTGATAGTGTCACGTCAATATGCCGCGGCGGTAAAGGAAAAACTGGAGGCTTATTATGATTGAAAAAAAATATAGAAGCGCGCTTATAATAGAGTTTGCACAAAGGTTTACGGTTATTTTTTCATTAGCTATAATCGCAATAACCATTGCAGGAATGTTAATCGCTCTTAATGGGCAGGATATGCGCGAGGTTTCAACTTTATTTGCATTTAACAGCGGATTGTATTACGGCGTTATTCTGCAAATAGCCGGTTTTTCTTTGATAATATCCTTTTTTTCTTTATTATTATTTTCAGAACATATACAAACGAAAATACCATTTTTATTTCGAGGTTTTTTATTATTGCTTGCGACTCTGGTTACCACTTCAATATTTGCGTTTATATTTAAATGGTTTCCTCAGGATAATATTCAAGGTTGGATAAGTTTCGCGCTTTGTACAATTATTTGCTTCGCCGTCTGTTTTGCTTTGACGCTGTTAAAATTAAAACTTGAAGGCAAAAAGTATGCTAAATTATTGGAAGACTACAAAGAACGGCAAAATAAATCATTATAACTTTCTGGTAAATTCTAAAAAATACGTTAATAGTCCTGTTGGCGTTTAAACTGTTTTATTTATTCTTGATTTTTTTCTTAAATAAATAAACAAACGGGATTAATTGTAAAAAGAAAATAACAAAAGATCCTATTTGTTGCGCGTAAACAGTCCATGCTACAGGTTCTAACGGCCATGGGTCAATAAATGAAATGGCTACTCTGCAAAACCATACAAAAACCATAAAACCATACATTACAAACAAATCTTTATTTACGCCAAATATTTTCTTTTTAAAAAATAAAAGCAACAAACTAAATCCGGTCAAAAACAATGAAAAGAAAAAATTAATCCAGTCAATTGCAACAGTTAAAGATTTATATTCATTTGGAATATATGAATACCATTGATACAAGTATGGCACCGTAAAATGCCACATTCCGATAACGGCGCTTAATATTAATCCAATACTATATAAAGTTTTCATAACCCCCTCATAAGGCATTTTCATGATTTATACCTCCAATATATTATTATAAACTATTTTATCATATATTTATCAAACCAATGCTTCTTTCCAAGTATTTTTATCCAAATAATTAATTTATATTATTTTCTTAATAAATATTTTACTTCTATTTGACATGTCAGCCGGGAAAATATTATGTAAATAATGTTCCGCATTATATAATAAAATATCTGCATTAAAATCCTTTATATATTCCTTTATTAACACTTCCCATTTACTATAACTTGAAATAAATAGCAACATCGGTATTTTATTTATTTTCTCTATATTTATTCTTTTTGCGTTTTCCTTAACAAGTTCCGATTCATTAAGCATATCATTTGTTAAAAACCTATGATAATTTAATGCCTTGCATATTTTTGCATCTATTTTATTTATTGTACCGTATTTTATAGGAGATAACCGCTTTGCGATAAAAGGAAGAAGCCATTTAAAATATTTGTTAAATATTTTTGATAATATTCTCATTTTTTTTATTGTAGGAGTTATATTTAATTTTTCATAATAAGGCGGAAAAGCTGGATCAATGCCTATTATTGCCTTTATTTCATCCGGATAACATTGAACCCAATATAACGCCTCAAGAGCGGACATAGAATGGGGAAATAATATATAAGGAGGATTTATATTTGCTTCTTTTAACGCCATCCTTGATTCATATAACAACGTGTCAATATCTCTTGATATATTTGTAATATCACTAAATCCATAGCCTGCTTTTTCGATAACGGTAATGCTATATTCATCGCTCATTTTTGAATATAAAGTTTTAAAATCATACATTGGCGAGTATGTCCCGCTTCCTGATAGAAATATTAAATTTGGATTTCCTTTGCCTTCGGTATAAATATGCAATTTATGATTATTTACAGTGATCATTTTACCGGGAAATTTCGTTAATATATTATTTAAAAAGTTTTTATTCAAAATATCTCCATTGTATTATGTTTTATAACATAAATATATTACACTAATAATGCCCTGTGAATAAAATTTAATTCTTGAAAATGGCAACTTACGCCCATTTTTATAAAAGAAATATTCTTACCGCGAACCGCATGTACATCACGAACTTTTTACACATCTTACAGTTGTTCGCGCGGTTCCCGGTAAAATTCAAACTTATTGGACAGTCCCCCATAAAGCAAGCGTAATAATTCAACATAACCATCCGACATATTCCCCATATTATTATTCAACAGCCGAAACATGTTTAAAAAATACATACGGGTACTTTTTTATTTCAATTATAAAGTATCAAAAATAAACAATAAATAATTAACAAAACTGATCATTTTAACGCTAAATTGAGTAAAAACTATTTTTTGGAGGGGTAAAATTAACAATTTTGATCATTTCATTGTATTTCTATTACCGGAGTATACCATTCCATTTGGCAGAATGTTCCGTCATAAAGTTTTGTGTCTATTTTTTCAAAGCAAACCTTATCTATTAATAATTCATATTTAACCATATTATTATATGAAGATTTATTTATAACGTTTATAGCGCTATACATTGAACCTACCGCGTTACGATCAATATCTGAATAATGATGCTGTCCGATATAACGGAATCTCGCGCACAATGAAGTTTTAAAAGTGTCTTTATGGAATCCTTGCGGAATATTATTAAAGTTTTTTACCTGCACAGACGGCATATATTCCGACATTCCTGTCTTTCTGTCAAAGTTTCGCGTTATGCCAATAAACACATGAGAGTCTATGGCTGATTTAATAAGCATACGTTCATTATTCCAGAATTGTTTTGCAATGACATTCCTTGAATCGCTGAGCGAAACTTTATTGTATTTCCCTATTACGTGAAACTGCGGAACCATCACAATGTCAGGCCCAAAGAAAACATTGTCGCCTAACTTGTTTTCATCAATAAGATGAAGCGGCGGTTTAATTTTAATAATCTTCCCTTTTTTACGCAAATCGCCTGGCGTTATGCCAAATTCACGTTTGAAAGCCCTAATATATGACTGTTCATATTCAAAACCGTATTCATCCGCAATTTCAATAATATTAGTATTAGTTCCCAGTAAACTGTTAAGGCTTGCAGCTAATGTGCGGGAGCGTATATAAGCGGCTATAGATTGCTTAAAAGCGAAACTGAATAATCTTCGCAGATGGCCTTCTGAAAAGCCGTATTTTTTAGAAAGAACAGCCGCGTTTATATTGGATATAACCGGCGTTTTAATGCCGCTTATCGCGCTTGTATCAGCTGTTTTAATGGCAGGTGCATTTTTGATGCCGTTTTCAATATCAAGCAGTATATTTTCAAGTAAATTATACGGTTTGAGCATTTATTTTTTACGCTTTTTTATTCTTTGACGTCATTTTGTAAATCAGCATAACAAGCAGCATAATAAAAATACAAACGCCAAAGAGACCGGCCATGCCTTTCCACATGACATCTAACGACGCTATTAAATTAACTACTTTCATATTCACCTCACTGGCCTAAATGACGCATAATTAGGCTTAAAACTAAACCGCTCGCGGCTACCGACGTTATCTGCCCGGAAACATTCGCGCTTACCGCGTGCATTAATAAGAAGTTTTCAGGATCTTCCTTTAACGCCATTTTTTGAATGACCCTGGCTGACATGGGAAACGCGGATATTCCCGTGGCCCCTATCATCGGGTTTATTTTTGTTTTTAAAAAAAGATTTAATACCTTGGCAAAAATTACGCCGCCAGCCGTGTTTACAACAAATGCAAATAATCCCAAAAATAAAATTTTTATCGTCTCCACCTGAATAAATTTTTCGGCTTTCAAGGTAAAGGCGACTGTTAGTCCCAATAAAAGTGTAATAATATTGGCAAGCGTTTTTTGCGCGGTCTCGGAAAGCGCGTTTAACACCGTACATTCCCTAATTAAATTGCCAAACATTAAAAAACCGATTAACGAAACCGCCACAGGAGAGATAATTCCCACGATTACCGTTACCAGTATCGGGAAAATAATTTTCATCGCTTTGGGAATTTCCTTTTCTTCTACGGGAGCCATGCGTATCATGCGTTCTTTTTTGGTGGTCAGCAGATTTATTGTTACAGGTTGAATTATCGGCACTAACGCCATGTAGGAAAAGGCCGTTACTAAAATAGGCCCGACATATTTTGATTTTAGTATTTGGGCGGCAAGGATTGTCGTAGGCCCGTCGGCGGCTCCTATTATTCCAATCGCCGCGGCGTCATTAAGATTAAATCCCATAAGCACGGAAAGCGTTATCGTGGCGAATATTCCAAAAGACGCCGCCGCTCCGAATAAAAAGAAAACAGGCCTTGAAAGCAGCGGAGAAAAATCAATCATCGCCCCTATTCCAATAAAAAGCAGAAGAGGCATTATTTCAGACGCCGCTATACCCGTCTCGTAAAGCCATTGAATAGGGCCTGTAACATTCCCTATTCCGGGCATAACCTGATTTATAGCGCCGCTAAGGGGCAGATTAACAAGAATCGCTCCAAAACCCATCGGTAAAAGCAGAGACGGCTCGTAATCTTTTCTAATTGCCAAATAAATCAATGTTACGCCGACAGCGTACATTACAAGGTGCTTCCATGTTATCAATACTAAATTATCAATTATAAATTCCATAATATCCTCTTAATTTTATAATTTCTTGTGGGCATGCAGTATATCCTTTTTTTTAAGGATAAACGGATATTCATCTGAAAAAATTTCTATTGTATCAGTTTTACAATATTCCATCAGTTCTAACGCGAATTTATTGGCGGCGGCCGCGCTTCTGCCGTCATTTTGTTCATCTTCGTAATGGAAAAACGCTGACCAGTGTCCTTCGTCTTTGATGGCGACTCCCCGGACAATAAACTCAAAATCTTCGTCGCTGATGCCCAAACTTTTAGCCCAATCTTCATGCGACGTGTAGTTTTTTCTAAACATAATTTTGTCGTCATAAATCATGAAAATAACTTTTTCAACGGCCATATTAAATAATATACCGCTTATTTATAAATATTGCAACTGTCAAATTTGTTCTCTTTCCTTTTTTTTCTCTTTATGTATAGTAAACGGTTCTTCGTCTGATAAAATTTCCAAAGAGCTGGTTTTGCAGTATTTCATAATTACAGGCGCGAATTTTCGCGCGGCCGCGGCGCACCGGCCGTCTTCCCTGTCATAGTTATAATAGAAAATAGCTCGCCATTTCCCTTCTGTTTTAGCGCATGTCCCGCGTACCATATTATTAAATTCATCATCGACAATGCCTAAACTTTTAGCCCAATCTTCGTGTTGTAAAAAAACCGAATAATCGCTAAACAATACTTTATCGTCGCGAATTAAAAACATAAATCCATCGTCAGACACTTTGCGCCCCAATTTATTTTGAGCATTTTTATCCATACGGAAAACATCAATATTATGAAAATAATATCAAAAACATTGTTTTTAGTCAACAATAATTATATAAAAATACAATTTTTTTATATGAAAATTGTTCGGAAACTGAGGTTTCTAAAAGACTCTAATGTTTATTAAGCATAGAAATTCGCGTCTCAGCCCAATGTAGAATTTTAGCGGATACTACCACATAACAAATAATAATTTTATAACAACTCAAAAATATTATTTATATTTTATTCATACATTATATAGCAAGGAGAAATGTTATGAAGAAAATTGTATTAACGGCATTATTAATCATAAGTGTAATGCTGGCGGTGTCCTGCAAATCCGCTCCAAAGGATATGGATGAGCAGTACAAGAATTTATATGATGCTAACACCGGACTTGATTTTACCGGCGCTGGCACATATACGGTAAAGAAAGGCGATACATTGTCGGAAATATCAAAGCACGCCTATAATGATGGTTATTATTACCCCATCATCATGCTCGCGTCACGCGGCGTAGTGATAAATCCTGACAAAATTCTGCCCGGTATGGAATTGACAATTCCCGATCTTGAAAGAAACAAAGCAAATCCTAACAGCAGAAAAACAATGAAAAACTGCCTTAACGGATTTGCCACTATCGAAAAAAACAAGGAAAACCCTAATAAAGGTTTAATTGACGGTTTTAGGAAACGCGCGGACGAACTTTAATTTGACGCGCGGTTGTTTCCTAAAATAATTTTAAAAGAACGGACGTTCTTTTCAGAAAAGGAACATATTCCTTATTCTTTATGAAGGAGAAAAATTATGAAGAAACTTATTGTATTACCTATTGTTTTAGTTCTGGCTGCGGGTCTTTGCTTTGCCCAAACTAACGCGTCAGCGTCTGAACTTCCGGAAATGGAGATATTTGATCTGGAAATTAGCGCCGGGTTTCCCGTCCATTGGACTAACGCCAAACATGGTCAGGATTTTTACTGGTTTAATCCCGGCTATGCCATGGAAGATAAATCGGTAACGGCTAATACCGCCATCGGTTTTTCCATGAACATAAATATTAACAGAAATGTAGGCATTAACCTTGATACTGACTTCTTTTATGGGGCAAAAATAGCGGGTTTTTCCAACCCAACGTCGGATTATATTTCCATGTTTGGGGCTAACATCTTTACAGGGCCGGTATTTTATCTGTACAACAGCAACTTCCTAAGGATCCCTCTGGCGGTTGGCGCTCACATGTATTACTTTAGCGATGACCTTTGGATGCCTAATCTTGTCGGTTATGATCCGCAGAATCCTACTTCGCAAAATACCGACGGATACTGGACGAATCGGAGAGACCTTCAGATAGGCCCCGGAATCACCCTGGGCGTCCAATTCCACTTTAGCGATAGCATTTATATCTTCAGCCGCACCAATATAGTCTTGGATCTTTTCCGATGGCATCAGGTAGATTACATAGCTGATGACGGAACCGGTTCCGGTACAAATGTCAATCAGACTAAATCTGAATCTGAATTTGTTATTAGCTGGGGAATTAAGCCTGTTATAGGTATTGGCATAAAATTCTAGTTTGAGTAATTATCGGGAATTGAAAGGGCGTTTTACCTTTTAGGCAGACGCCCTTTTTTCATTATTTAACTATATACATATATGCCGATAATAAAAGTACTCTATGAAAAAATGTATATTTATCTGTATTTTCATCAGAATTCTAAACCTTGGGCTGTATTCTCAGGATTTAACCATTTCTTCCGGGGATTTACTTTTAGAATTGAGGGCTGACGGCGGTTATCATTTATTTATAAGAAAGAAACCCGGCATCGCCTCGGTGCTTTTAACGGAATCAACAAGGGACCCTGCAATGCAAGCCGATAATTACGCGTACCGCGCCGGCGAGTGGAACGCCATTAACGGCGATGAAATACGAATCTTAAACGGCGTTCCGATTCCTAAGGAAAGTAAAATCTATTCTCTTGTGTCTTCTACGGTAGAAAACCACCCTGTTTTAGGGCAAGCCTTTCATATATATATTCCTTATAAACTTTATTACGGTTACGCGCCAAACCGCCACGGTGAAGTTTATTTAACCGATGGAACTTTCATGAATATTCGCGCTTTCTCCCTGCCCTATGCCGATTATCGCGGTGCTTTTAAAGACAACCCGTTTGTTCTTGAAGCAAAACAGGAACCGCCGACCGGCCCCCCTGAAGGAGAGTACACAAAAGAGACTGTTGAAGCGTTCACGGAAATCGCAAAATTCGGCAACGGAGATTTGATTTTATCACGCAGTCCTGACGATGTGGTAGACCTTATCAAAAACGAGCTTGAAAAAGAAAAAGGTAAAACGCTGGATATTGTCATTTGTATTGACACGACAAACAGCATGAAAAAATATATTGATCCCGTCCGCCTTAGGCTTATCCCAATGTTAAAAGAAATGCTAAGCGGTTTCCCGTCTTTCAGGATTGGCATGATTTTATATAAAGACTATAATGAATTATATTTGACAAAGGTAATTCCGTTTACAAATAATTTTACGCATTTTCAGCGCGACTTAAATTCCATACGCGTACATGGCGGCGGCGACATACCAGAAGCCGTATACGAAGCGTTATACGACAGTTCGACAAAATTTAACTGGGAAGCGCAATCCAGAATAATAATTTTAATAGGGGACGCGCCTCCTCATCCAAAACAACGTGGAAAAATTTCAAAAGAAATGGCGGAAAACGCCGCCAAAGAAAGAAATATAAAAATACACGCGATGATATTGCCATCAAAATAAAAAAACGGAGTTTAAAATGAATATTATTAACGCGATAATACTGGGTATTGTTCAAGGACTGACGGAATTCCTGCCCGTCAGCAGTTCGGGTCATCTTGTGCTTTTACAAAAAATATTTAAGATACAGGAACCTTCTTTGTTTTTTGACACGATGCTTCATGTTGGAACATTGCTCGCCGTTATGACTGTCCTATGGAAAGACATTTTTGAAATTTTAAAAAAACCCATTCAAAAACTGACGGGCTTCTTGATTTTAGCGACAATTCCCGCAGTAATCGCGGCTCTTCTTTTTAAAGACGCTATCGAAGAAATTTTTACTTCGGGGAAATTTTTAGGCTTTTGTTTTTTAATTACAACCGCACTTTTAGTTACAGCGGAATTGCTTTCAAGGCGAAATAAAAACGCGAATCCCGCCGCAGAACAGGACGAAACCGGCGCAAAGATGACTTGGCTTCACGCGTTATTTATCGGCGTAATGCAGGCGCTTGCCATTCCTCCGGGTATTTCGCGCTCAGGCGCGACAATTAGCGGTTCTCTCTTTTGCAAACTTGACCGAGGTTTTGCCGCGCGTTTTTCGTTTTTAATGTCCATTCCAGCCATTCTTGGCGCCGTTGTTATGCAAACTAAAGATTTGTTTAAAGGCGGCGCGGCGGACAGCATTAGTTTTGGGACTGCGGCTATTGTCGCCGGGACGATTACATCGGCGGTTGTCGGTTTTTTCGCGGTTAAATTTATGCTGAAGATTATTAAGGAGAAATCGCTTTTTGGGTTCGCTATTTATACTGGAGTGCTGGGAGCGCTTGTTTTAATTGATCAGATTTGGTTGCGCTTTTTCTTTTAGATGGTAGCGTTAAGATTTCTCACAAAGAACACAAAGGACGCTAAATAATAGCACGGCGAAGCCGGGTAGATGATTAATGCCACATAGCGTAGCACCAACAAATGCCGCTGTTTGTAATAAAGCAAGGGAACCTTTAGGTGACCGCCAGTGCGAACGAACATATGGCGAACCAAGAAAAGGATAAGGGGATATCCAAGAAATAAGAAAATAACCACGGAGTACACGGAGTTACACGGAGGAAGAGAATGTTTTCATACCAAAACTCCGTGAAACTCCGAATACTCCGTGGTTAATTCTTATAAAATTAACGCATATGCTAACTTACACTATGTTTTACTATTAATTAGCGTCCACAAGATCAAGGTAGAGACTGGCCCCGATTGAACCTTTGCTTGCGCTAGTTAAGACGCCTTTGACAGACAGTGAAGCGGTTTTACTCAACCTAATAACACTGTCTTGATTTGTATAGAATCTGCAGTACACATAGTCCCTAGATGCAAAATAAAAACTGGATTCGTTAGTTGTAAGATCCTGTGTCAATGTGACAACATACTTGTATGTAGTTCCATTGATTGGCTTTCCAAATTCTTTAACATCCGAAAGTTTTCCATCAATACCGAAAATAGAACCTTTTGCGTAGTTATTAATAAAATCTGAGAACTGCAAATCGGTAAAATTTTTCATTATTGAGTAAACAAACGTAATGTTAGCCATAGCCGCCTTTTGGTAATTGTCATATTTAGCAGGGTCATTGGCAATTTCAATCATTTTTGAAGAAAATTTTGCAGTTACGCCATCATAATCGTAAAAACCGAATGCTGTTAATTTAACCCATCTTCCATCTTTATCCTTTTGAATTAAATTTTCATAAGAATACTCCAATTCGCCCGCTTGGTTTTTCTTAATATTCAGTTCATATTGAAGCGGAGTCGTAAGCGCATAACCTGTTATACCAACTTTGTAAACATTATTGTAGAAATCTATTCCCAGATACGGCATATTAGGGTATAGTTCCGCCATTGCCCCATAAACTGCAGGGTACATCTCCTTTTCCTGTGGAAAAACATCTTTTACCGTCGCTTTTGACGCAGTAGCACCGCTGGCTAAACCTAATACAATAAAAACGATGAGAGCTCCTACCGCAATAATGTGCAGTGTACATTTTCCTTTCATACATATCTCCTTAAAATGAATTTTTTATATAGTAAGCCTTCTACGAAGGCTCCTATACACAAGAAAAATAAATCAAGCCAATCAAATGTTCCGGGGATTTTTTCCGATAACTGGCTTATCTCAAATGCAAATCCAATTCCATAGAAACACGTTATATAGACCGTCTGTTCTTTTGTTTTATAAAACCAGAGAAATCTTAAGAATAAAATTGCCGATACAAACCATAACATATCCGGAAGATGGTATTTTAAAAAGTCAGATGATATTGACGGCTTTAACGGTATTAATACGGTTTTAAGAAATTGATGATTTGGTATCCATGAAAAAAGAATAATATTATTTAAATCTCTAAATAAAAAATATATGACTATTCCTATAAAAAGGGTAAATAATGATAACAAACTATAAAACTCTCTAATTTTATTCATACACTTGCCTTGGGTATTTTTAAAGAAACTTTCTCATTCTTTATAAAATACCAGTTAATCATTACGTAATATATACTATATATTCCGATACGGATTTTGTCAATAGGTTAATCGTAGTGTTTAATAAAATAAATCTGCCAAAAGGTCATATAGGTATGGACGGAGAGGAATTAAAGTCTGCTTTAGGGCAAAATATCAAGAATTTAAGGGTTCTCAGGCAATATTCCCAAGCGGAATTAGCCGAAAAAGCTGATATTTCCATCATCTATTTAAGTAATATTGAAAGGGGGAAAAAGTTCCCAAAACCGGCTATTTTATCGCAAATAGCGGAAAGTCTTGACGTGGAAATTTACGAACTTTTTAAAACTAACCATATACCAGTAACTCAAAACGTCAATAAAAAATATATTAACCGCATCTCTAAAGATATTACCCAAAAAGTAATCCAAGCGATGGAAATTGGGTTTAAGAAATATATAAAATAAGGCAGAGATTTGGCGGAATTATAAATACCCACCTAAATTATTATCTTGAAATTATTTCTATTTTACCTTATTATTTATAAGTGAGAGTTTTCAAGAATACATGGTTTACTCGGTTTGCTGATAAAGAAGGTATCGCAGATGGCGAATTAAAAGAAATGGTAAACTATCTTGAAGCGGGACAGGCAGAAGCCGACCTCGGCGGTGGTGTGTACAAAGTACGAGTTGCAAGGTCTGGCGAAGGAAAATCGAGAGGGTATCGGGTAATTGTATTTTTTAAGAGCGAGGAACGGCTGTTCTATGTTTATGGTTTTTCCAAATCAGACAGAAGCAACATAGACCAAAAAGAAACAAGGGAGTACAAAGCACTGGCAAAAAAATATCTGAATTTATCCGATGAATTAATTGAGAAAGCAATACAATCGGGTAAATTTGTTGAAATTTAGGAGTTTATCATGGGGAAAAAATATTACAGTGAAGCGCTCAAAGCTGTTCACGAATCAGCTAAAGATTTATATGAAATAGGCGCTATTTCCGATAAAGAAATGAAGGAATTCGACGAAGGGTGCTTTGTCAAAGAACCTGATAAAAATTTTGAAACAGAAAAAACATTTGAAGTAAAACACGCTACGGCTTAAATTATTGAAAATTATGAATTGACTGCCGTTCACGGGTAAAGCTAAAATACAAATTCAGACCATAAGCCTAAATTTCATTTTCCCTTAAACTTCACCCTCAATATCCTCATACAATTAAGTATCGCCAATAAGCAGACTCCCACGTCGGCAAAAACAGCTTCCCACATTGAGGCAATTCCAAACGCGCCAAAAACAAGAAAAACAATTTTAACGCCTAACGAAAAAATAATGTTTTGCCTAACTATTTTACATGTAAATCGCGATATATCCACCGCCTGCGCCAACTTTGAAGGCTCGTCTGTCATCAGTACCACATCCGCGGCTTCGATTGCCGCGTCTGAGCCCAACGCGCCCATAGCGACGCCGATGTCCGCTATCGAAAGAACTGGCGCGTCGTTAATGCCGTCCCCTACAAAGGCAAGTTTGCTTTTCGCATTTTTCTTTTCTATTAATTTTTCCAATATTTCTACTTTTTCGTGCGGCAGTAACCCGCCGTAAAATTCATCTATTCCCAATTCAGAGGCGACATTTTGCGCGATGGACGGATTATCCCCCGTAAGCATTACCGTTTTTCGTACTCCCCTCTCTTTCAACGCCGATATTGCGTACCGGCTGTCGGGTTTAATCTCATCCGAAATAACGATAATTCCGGCAAATATCCCATTATACGCGATATAAACTTTTGTTCCCGGTTTATCACACTCATTAAACTTTATCCCCATTTTTTCCATCAGTTTTTGGTTACCCGCTAAAATGGTCTTTCCCTCTTTTACTACGCTTACTCCGTATCCTGAATATTCCGTATATTCTAAAAGATTTGATTTTTCCGCTTCTTTTCCGTATTCCTTCATGACAGATAACGCTATTGGGTGATTGGAAAACGATTCCGCGTTAGCCGTCAATTCAAGCAATTCGCCCTCGGTAAATCCCGCTTCAGGCTGAATTGACGTAACTTTAAAAACGCCTCGCGTTAATGTTCCGGTTTTATCAAACACTGCCGTATCAAGTTTGTTAAACGCTTCCAAAAAATTGCCGCCCTTAACTAATATGCCGTTTTTTGCGGCGGCTCCGATACCGGCGAAAAATCCCATTGGAACCGACAAGACTAAAGCGCACGGGCAGGAAATTACAAGGAAGACAAGGGCGCGGTGTATCCAAAGCGTCCACTCAGATGCAAAAATCAGCGGCGGCAGAACGGCAAGCAACACAGCAAGCATTACGACAACGGGCGTATAGTAACGGGCAAACCTTGTAATAAAGTTCTCTGTTTTCGCTTTTTTACTTGCCGCGTTCTCTACTAAATTAATTATTTTAGAGACGGTAGATTCGCCGAATGTTTTTGTAACTTCAATCGTTAATTTCCCGCTTAAATTAACGCTGCCGGATAAAACTTCGCTTTTTACCTCCGCTTTTTTTGGAACAGATTCACCCGTCAATGCGGACATATCAAGCATAGAAACCCCATCCGTAACAATGCCGTCTAAGGGAATTTTCTCGCCCGGTTTAACGATAATAAAGTCTCCTATACAAACGCTGTCAGGAGACGTTTTAATAATTTCGCCGTTCTTCAATAAATTAGCGTAATCAGGCCTTATGTCCATCAAACTTGTAATTGATTTTTTTGACTTAGCAACCGCCCTTTCCTGAAAATACTCGCCTATTTGATAAAACAGCATAACGCCCGCGGCTTCAGGATATTCGCCGATCGCGAACGCTCCTAGCGCGGCAACGCACATTAAAAAATTCTCGTCAAACACCTGTCCTTTAAACAAATTACCTAACGCCCTCAATATTATGTCAAATCCAAGCAAGAGATATGCCGCGGTTATAAGAGTAAAAAAAATATAACTATCCTGCAAAACTTTACTAAGGATAATTCCGGCAATTAAAATGACGGCTCCGGCAATCATTCTAATAATATTTTGTTTTTCATTAAGTTCAACGTTAAATTGTTTTTTCGCGGCAGGTTTGCAGTCATCAGCGCCACAACAGTTACACGCCATTTATTATTCCCCCTTTTTATAAAGCTAAAATACGACAGCAGGATATTCCCGTTGTTACTCCTTTATATGTTCAAATCCCTTCTCAAAAATATCTTTCACATGTTTGTCGGCAAGCGAATAAAAGACAATCTTGCCCTGTTTTTCATATTTAACAAGGTTTGACATCCGCAGTAATTTTAATTGATGGGAAACCGCTGATTTTGTCATGTCCAGCAAGAACGCCAAATCGCATACGCACATCTGTTTGCAGAAAAGCGCCCATAAAATCTTTAGGCGGGAATTATCAGAGAACATCTTATACAGATTCGCCAAATCATAAAAATCCTTATCCTTAGGCATTAACGCGCGAACCTGCTTTACTACCCCTTCATGGATAACGTCGCAATCGCATGTAAATTGATTATTCTTTTTCATTTTTACGCCCCCATCTTATCAAAATAACGCTTTAATGATTGAACACTTGTACAACTATTAAAATATATAAGATTTTAATATTCTTGTCAAGCTTTTTTATTATTTAAATGAATTTTTTAAGCAGATATTCGTTGTTCCAAATAACAAGATTTTAGCTAAAAACAGTTGAAAAATATAGTTTTTTATGATAAACCTTCATTTAGGATGGTTTATGGGACAGCAAATCATAGATTTTTGGGAAATTAATTCCGCCGTAATATTACCGCTTATTAAAAATTTAGCGGCGGCGGTGATTATTCTTATCCTCGGCTTGAATCTTTCCAAAGGGGCGCGCAAGCTGATACAAAAAGCCAATTTAAGGATGCCGCAAAGCGACGGGACGGCGCTTCCGCTTCTGCAAGCGGTTATCCACTACGGAATCATCATTATCTGCGTTATCATAATTCTCAATATTTTCGGGGTAAGCACGGCAAGCCTTATCACAGTCCTAGGAGCTGCGGGCGTGACAGTCGCTCTCGCGTTGAAAGACACTCTTGGAAATATCGCCTCCGGGATAGTCCTCATTTTTTTAGGAACTTTCCGCAAGGGGGAGTACGTTGAATTCGGCTTATTTAGCGGAACCGTAAAAGAGATAAATTTGTTCACCACGATTCTGGAAACCCCCGACGGCATTTTCATATCCGCTCCCAATTCCAGCATCTGGGGCAGCCCTTTAAAAAATTATTCCCGAAACGGAAAACGCCGCATGGAACTCTCAGTAGGCATAGCCTACTCAGATTCCGTTGACGCGGCTTTTCAGGTAATGCAGGGCATCATCGACGCGGAAAGCCGTTTCTTAAAAGACCCCGCCCCCGAAATTTTCCTGCAATCCCTTGAAGACAATTCAGTAAAAATCACAATCCGCGCCTGGGCGACAAATCAAGATTACTGGAATATCTACTGGAAAATGAATAAAATAATCAAATCAAACATTGAAGAAGCCGGCCTGCACATCCCGTTTCCGCAGCGCGATGTTCACATTATACCTAATACACCATAGCCGCTAAAACCGCGTCTATCCACTTGCTCGCTTCAGCGAAATGAAGCGGCCTTACTGACAAAAATTCCATCAGCGATTCGCGGTAGTTTCCCGTGTAGTACAGCGTCTGCCCTAAATAAAAACGGGCGCGGGCTTCTATGTCTCTTGAACGCGGCAGTGATAAATAGCGCTGTAAACTGATCTTGGCTTCTTCCCACTTAAATGTTACAAAGTACTCGGTAATTATTTGAAATAAAGCCGATTCCTCGCCGCCTGTGGGAGCGACCAAATCTACCGAAAAAACACGCGGCCTTTTTAAGTTTATAGGAGCCTTGGAAGGCATTTTTGTATCACGCAGTATATTTGAGGACGTTACGCTTAGAGGAATCTGATCGGGGATCTCCGTCATGAAATAACTGTCAGGGACAGTGTTGCGTAACGTAAGGACAGGCAGGGGAATCGGGCGCAAGGTACGCTCCGTAGGCTGTTCGCTTGTTACGGTAACAGGCGTTACGGTCGCGTTTACTCCCGGCTTAATTCCCATGTTGCCGCTCGCTATTTCATCTTCATAAATTACGGCGTAATACCACGTAAGTCCCGGAACTGGAACGGGATAATCAACAAAGGGGGAATCTATTCCCGACTGTACAAGAACGGCGTTGAGCAAGTCTTGGGAGCGGGTTATTGGCTGCATACTGCGGTAGAGGATCGCGTTTCTGCGCTGGCCTTCCCTGTTAAAAGTGATAATTACCCTTTCACCGTCCTGGCTTGCCTTTAAATTGGAAATACCCTGAACCGGTTCTGTTGCGGCTGAAGGAGTTTCAGGCGCGGCGGCAGTTTCTTCCTGAGACTGGACGGGATTAAGGCTCGTACTGTTTATTCTGGGAAGAATAATGTCGTAACGCTGGCCGGAAGTATCGCTTGCCGCGACATAGTAATAAAGGTTTTCCATGTCATCGGCGTCGTCAATATAATACTGCTCCCCGTATCTAACAATTACAGGCTTGATATTCGCGGGGATAGAACCTGTGAACGGGCGCGCGGAGCGGAACACGTAAACCGGACCGCGAGCGTCGGGGGAATCTACCCATGTAAGCCTTATCAGATTATTTCTGGATTCGACCTTTAACTGCGTTACATAGGGGGTATGATCCCTGCTTTGGGCGAAAATACCGGCACTAACCGTCAGAAACAGGGTAAAAATACTCAGAAAAAACCTTTTTTTCATCTATTTATATTTTAATCCTCATATTGCAATCTGTAAAGACCTGAGTAAATTCCATCTTTAATGATAAGCTCCTCATGACTGCCCTGCTCTACCAGACGGCCGCCTGACAGAACAAAAATACAATCCGCGTCCCTAATCGTAGAAAGCCTGTGGGCGATGACAAACGAAGTTCTTCCGGCTAATACCCTCTTTATCCCAAGCTGAATCAATCTTTCCGTTTCGGTATCAATAGAGCTTGTCGCCTCATCAAGAATTACTACGCGCGGGTTATGGGCGATTACGCGGGCGAAACTTATTAACTGCCTTTGGCCGGTGGAAATATTCGCGGCTTTTTCTGAAAGCTCAGTCTTATAGCCGTCGGGCAGAGCGGAAATAAATTCATGCGCGTGAACTGTTTTCGCCGCCTCAATTATTTCTTCCTGTGAAAGATCAAGCCCAAGACTGATGTTCTCCTCTATCGTGCCGGAAAATAAAGTTACGTCCTGAGTGACGGGCATTATGCAGCGGCGTAAATTATCAAGAGGGATATTTTTAATCGGCACGCCGTCAAGACGGATTTCACCGCCGTCAATGTCCCACAGGCGGGCAAGAACATTGATGATGGTGGTTTTACCCGCGCCCGTATACCCGACTATCGCCGCCATTTCCCCCGGCTTTACGGAAAATGTCAGCCCCTTTAAAACGTCTTCTCCCGCCTTGTACGCAAAATGCACATTGTCAAATTCAATATGGCCGCGGGCGGCCGTTATTTCCACAGTTCCGTTATCGGGGATTTGCTCATCCGTGTCCATCAGCTTAAAAACTTTTTCCCCGCCAGCCATAGCCGATTGAAGCATTGTGTATTTTTCGGCAATGTCGGTTACAGGTTGAAAAAACATTTGAACAAGATTGATAAAAGCGATTAACGCTCCAAGAGATATCGAGGACGAGAGCGCCATTTTCGCGCCGACTACAATAACGACCGCCATTGTCAACGTGGAAAGCCATTCGACTATCGGCCTGAACGTGGCGAACACGTACATCTCTCCAAGATTCGCGTCAAGAAACTCCTGATTGCCCTCTTTAAATTCTTTTAAACTTTTTTTCTCCTGCCTGAAAAGCTGCACCACCTGCATTCCGGCAAGCCTTTCGGCAAGATACGCGTACACTTTGGAAGACGCGGTTCTTTGCCTTCTGAACGCGTCACGCGCTTTTACCCTGCTTATTAAAGTTACAACAAGCACGGGCGGCAGAGTGATAAGAACGACAACTGCCATATGCGGCAAAAGCACGAACATGGTCGCGACAGCCCCGATCATTATCGCAATATCTTTTAAAAAAGCGACAAGCACGGTTGTAAAAAACTCGTCCATTGTTTGCACGTCGCTTGTCAATCGCGTAACGATTCTTCCGACTGGGTGGCGCGAAAGATAGCCCGTTGACTGGGAGAGAGTTTTTTTAAAAAGAGAAAGACGCATGTCTTTCATTACGCCCTGAGTCATCAGGTTTGAAGTCCATGTTTGCAAAAAAGTAAAACCAAAAACAAAGACCAGTATTATCAAATAAAGAACGCACCCGTGGACAAGAAAGGGAATATTTTTTTTAAGTATGGCTTCGTCAATAATCTTCTGGAGTAAAACGGGAATATATAGTTCTCCAAGAGTCGATATAACAAGCGCGGCAAGAGTGACGATTACGATTTTTTTGTATGGTTTTAAATACGACATAATACGCCTCACAAGGCGGCTGTCGTATTCTTTTGTTATATTGTCAGTTTCAAAATAACTGTCAGTCATTTGTTCCCGCCCGAGACTCCAGTTTTTGAAAAGCCGCCATCCTGCTGTAGAAGCCGCCCTCCGTTACAAGCCGCGACGGGCTTCCGTACTCAAGAACTTTTCCCTTATCCAAAACAAGCACATTATCAGCGTATTTAAGGGAGGAAACCCTGTGCGAAATAATAATTGTCGTCTTTCCCTTTCTTTCCCTTCTTAAAGCCTCCAGTATTTTTAACTCTGTTTCGTTATCAACCGCGGACAGGGAATCGTCTAAAATAAGGAATTCGCTGTCCATGATGGCGGCTCTTGCGATTGCAGTCCTTTGCTTCTGGCCTCCTGAGAGCGTTAAACCGCGCTCACCTACAAGCGTATTTTTTCCGTCGCGGAAAAATCCCAAATCTTTGTTTAAAGAAGCAAAGGAAACAGCGTTGTCAACCGCCGCATCTTTTTCGTTAGGCGTTTGAAATTGGCTGTCGTCCAAACCGTAGGCGATGTTATTCGCTATTGTGTCAGAAAAAAGATAGCTGTCCTGGGGGCTTACCGCGAAAAGTTTTCGCAATTCTTCCAAAGGCCAATCAAGCGCGTCAATGCCGAAAATTTTTACGCTGCCACGAGGCGGATCTATCATCCGCGTAAATGTTTTTATCAGCGTCGTCTTTCCCGACCCTGTTCTCCCCATGATTCCAAGCCACTGACCGCGCTCAATTTTTAAATTAATTTCTTTTAAGACAGTCTCTTCTTCACGGTACGAAAATTCAAGGTTTTTGATTTCTAGGGCGGGAACCCCTTGCGTACTTTGCGCGGTTGAGGTATTTTCACCGTCGCGGATAGAGGGCGTTGTGTTTAACACTTCGTTTATTCTTCCAAGACTGACGGCGCCGCGCTGGATCACGTTTACCATAAAGCCAGCCCCCATCAGCGGCCATATCAGCATGGACAAATATCTGAACATGGCGACAAGGCTTCCTGGAGTCATTAAACCGTTTATTACGCGCAGGCCGCCGATACCGAGCATGATTAAAACCGTAAACCCGGAAAGAAGACTGATAAAAGGAAAAAAGAAACCAAACAGGCGCACAAGCTCCATGTTCGCTTTTTGGTAGTCTTCATTTGAATCCGCGAATTTTTTAATGAACCACCATTCTTTAACAAAGGACTTTATCACGCTGATGCCGGCGAAAGTTTCCTGCGCGTTATCGCTCACTTTTGAATATGATCTCTGAACGGCTAAGAATTTTTTGCCTACCATGCTTCCAAAAAGAAGAATCAATACCGTAACTAAGGGCAAAGGGATTATTGAAACAAGGGCTGAACGAGCGTCTTGGATAAAAATGATTATTAATATGGAAGTCGCCATAAAAACAAAATCAAATAGGGCGACAATCCCCATTCCAATTGACATCCTAACCGCGTGAAGATCGTTTATCGCCTTCGCCATTAAGTCACCGATTTTATTTTTCTGATAAAAGTCCCAAGAGAGTTTTTGAAGATGTTCGTATAACGCTTCGCGCAATTCGGTTTCTATGCGCCTTGAAGATCCGTTGATAAAATAGCGCCATAAAAATCGGCCTAACGAGACAACCGCCATTATGGCGACCATCCACAGAGAAAGAATAAATATTCTACGCCACTGGAAATTACCGCTGGAAATAAGGTCTATTACGACGCGGATAAATTGCGGAATAGCTATCTGCGCCGCGTCTACGATTATAAGGAAAATAACGCCTGTAATATATTGCGCTTTATAACGCGATAGATACGGAAGAAGCGCCTTGTATTCCTTCAAAGAGATATTGGGACGGCTCATGGTCTCTTTTTAGCTTCTTCTTGCTTCTTATGATCTGTCTCAAGTTTGGCTGACCAGATTGCCAATTTCTTTTTTATTTCATTAGCTTCTTCACTTTCGGCAAGAACAATGTGCAAACGGCGTAACGCGCCAAGGAAGTTTATACCCGTTTTAAAATCAAGAATTTGCCCCGT
Organism: Treponema sp. R8-4-B8; assembly: GCF_054786175.1. Taxonomy (NCBI): domain Bacteria; kingdom Pseudomonadati; phylum Spirochaetota; class Spirochaetia; order Treponematales; family Treponemataceae; genus Treponema; species Treponema sp. R8-4-B8. The sequence goes on along the minus strand of NZ_BDHE01000124.1, from coordinate 45,567 downwards.
AGAAAGTTCGTATTTTTCACGGTAACGGTCAGCCGCCTGCGCTATAAGTTTTTTTACTAATCTAAGATGATACACGGTGGAATCATAATATTCCGCGCCGGGAGCAGTGTTCTCGTAAACATTTTTTAAATTAATTATATTTTTCGCGGTTACGGCAAAACGGCCTTCAATATCGACAAATGTCCATCTCCATTTTGAATTGTCGCCGTAAGCCTGCTCAAGCATATCAATAGCAAGCCCCATTTTACAAATTAGGTTATATCTTTGATCCTGATTAAAAGATTCTATCATTGAAAGTTTTTCCTCATAATCGGAGAAGGGGGCGTCTATTAAATTAGTGACTACTTCTTCAAGGTAAATTACCGCCTTGTAAAGCGATTTTCTCGCGTCGTTTAAAGCTTCTTCATTTTTATTTTTTAAGACAGTTTGTGACATTCCGTTTATAACGATATAATATGAAGACAAATTTAGCATCTCGTCGCAAAGGGCAAGTTTTTGTATGGGTGAATTTGACGTGTTCTTTCTCGCTTCCACAAGAAGTTTTTTTTCAGTATCCAATAACGCCCGCGTCATTGCCACATAAATTTTTACTTTATCGTAGTATATCGACTTTTCCTGGTCGGTAATCTTCGCCATCAACCGCTCCGTTTTCCGTATTTACGAATCAAATCGTCAGCATGGGCGATTGCGGCTTCTCCCGCGTCCCCAGCCAACATCCTGGCAATCTCCTTTTTCCGTCCTTCGGCGCTTAATGGCCCGATTCCGGTGTAGGTTCTGCCCCCTTCGGTTCTTTTTTCTACCTTAAAATGATTATCGGCGCGAACAGCGATACTCGCTAGATGTGTTACGCAAAAAATTTGCTTAAATTCGCCGATTTTTGTCAGATATTCGCCGACTTTCAGGGCGACTTCCCCGCCAATGCCTGTATCTATCTCGTCAAATACGAGGGTTTCAACGCTTTCCGTCTCATCGCGCCGCGTATCGGACAAAAGGGCGGTTTTAATCGCCAACATTACCCTTGAAAGTTCCCCGCCGGAGGCAATTTTCGCGAGGTCTTTAAGCGGCTCGCCGGTATTCGCAGAAATTAAAAAGTCGATGTCTTCTGTTCCATAAGGCCCGTAAGAAGTCTGCCCTTCATTTTTCCTCGGTAAAACCGCCGCCTGAAAACGCGCGTTAGGCATTCCGAGGTTTTTTAAAATCTCCGTTATTAGTTGGCTTAATTTTATCGCGGCGGCCGTCCGTTTTTCTTTTAAAATTTGCGCCTTTGAAACAATCGCTTTTTCCAAAACGCCAATCGCCTCTTTTAACTTGCCCCTGTTTTCTTCCGCCCCGCTGAGGGCTTCTATCTCCGCCTGCGCGGTTGTTTTGTACAACAGTATCGCTTCTTCTTCATTCCCCGTCTGGCTGTCTTTGGCGTACTTCTTTTTTAATTTATTTAAAAACGCAAGACGTTCATTTACTTCATCCAGCCTTTGCGGATCAAAAGCGAGGCTCTCTTTATAAGAGCGGAATTCCCCGGCGATATCCTCCGCTTCATAGTACAGGTTTTCAAACCTTCTGTTTATTTCCCCAAGAGACGAATCAACAGCGGACGCGCCGTCAAGGGCGTTTTTCGCCCTTCGCGTAAGGCTTAACGCCGACTGCTCTCCCTCCATAAAACAGGAGGCCGCGGTATTGATAAAGCCCGCCAATTTTTCAAAGTCCGATAATTTTTGCGCTTCGTTTTCCAGTTCTCGAAACTCCCCCGTGTGAATAGCGGCTTTGGTAATCTCGTCCACCGCGTAATTTAAAATTTCAAGCCTGTCTTCCCTCTCGCGCTCGCTCTTTAGGGAAGCTTCCATAGTTTTGCGCTTGTCTGTCAGTTCCACAAAAAGCGCGGAAAATTCTTTAACATCGTTCTCAATTCCCGCAAAACTGTCCAAATAGCGGCGGTGGCTGTCCTTGCGAAGGAGGGACTCGTGGTTATGCTGACCGTGAAGATCGAATAACAGCCCCATGAACTCCGATAAATCCTGCCGCGTTACGGGAACATTTTGAATAAAAACAGAACCCCTGCCCGACGTTTTAATGCTTCTGCGCGCTATAACTGTGTCTTCTTCACATTCAATATCGCGCGCTTTTAGCCATTCATTCGCGTCGGCGTTATTCTTGCTTACTGATATTACTGCGGAAACTGCGGCTTCTTCGCATCCTGAGCGGATAACGTCAGTCTCCGCCTTCGCGCCCATTAAAAAACTTAAAGAGCCGACAATGATAGATTTGCCCGCTCCCGTTTCACCGGTAAGAACGTTAAAGCCGCGGCGGAAAGAAAGCGTAATGGAATCAATAAGAGCGTAATTTCTAATAGAAAGCTCTTCAAGCATTCGCGTCCCCTGACCAGAAAAGTTTCGTTCTTAACGCCTGATAATAAATCGATTGCCCGTTAAATATCAATTCAGCGCCAAAGGCGGCCTGCTTAATATGAACTTTATCTTTACATTCAAGGGGGAAGGTGTCCTGCCCGTCTACCATTAATATTACGCCCGATCTTTGCTCTTCGGCTACTGTTATTGTAAGCGTTTTGCGCGAATTAAGAACAAACGGCCTGTTTGTAAGGGGAAACGGGCAGATTGGGTTAAGTATCAGCGCTTCCATTTCCGGGTCTAAAATAGGCCCGCCCGCCGACATGGAATAGGCGGTTGAGCCTGTGGGAGTCGCGACAATCAGCCCGTCGCACCTGTAAGAGACCAACTGTGCACCTGTTACATGCGCGTTAAGTTTAATAAGTTTCGCTATCTCCTTGTAGGAAACAACGGCGTCGTTAAGGCAGAAATAATTTTTTATTATTTTAGAATCGCGCTCAACGGAAATTTCCATCATGCATCTGCGATTGGGGGCAATCTCTCCCTTTTCCCATCTTAAAAAAACGTCAAGCCAGTCATTTTTATTTACTTCCGCGATAAAGCCAAGCGTCCCAAGATTGATCGGCATAATAGGCACTCCCAACGGGGCGACGCTTCGCGCCGTATACAGAACAGTACCGTCCCCGCCGAGAGAAAAAGCTATGTCCCACTTGTCATTCGGAAGCGGGGATCCTTCTTCTGACAGGCTTGTAGATTTGTCCTTAATGTGAAATACGGTAACTTCCGCCTTGAGTTTTTCCAATTCAGTTTTTATTTCATCCGCGGCTAATACCGTGTTTTTTTTGACGACATTTACAAATAGAATTACCTTTTTACCCATAACAAGCTCCTATGGAAGAGTCATAATAAGACGCGACACACGCTCCACATCCCCAGAACGCAGCCGCGGATACATCGGGAAAAGAACCGTCCGCATTACAAGAGAGTTGCTGACAGGGCAGTTGTCGCAATGAGCGCGGCCTGCTATCGTATTTTCAAACGCGTTCTCAACTTCGATTTCTTTTTTTCTCGCGTAAGCGGTTACGTCTTTAAGCCCCGTTTCCAAAACAAGCGAGAACGCATAATTGCAGTATTCATTTTCATTAATCGGGATAAAACGTTTGTGCCTTGTCCTTAGGCTCGCCTGAATATAAACCTGCGCGATTTCATGTCTTCTTGTAATATTGCGGTGCAACTCTTTAAATTGAACAATGGCAAGCGCGGCATTAATGTCAGGCAGAAAATACTCATCGGCTAACCCGGCGAAATTACGCAGTAACATTCCTTCTTTCCTATTCATCGCAAAGAGCAAAGCGCCCCCGCCACTGGTGAGCATATCTCTTTCTTCAAGACCCAGTATGCAGAATACTCCGCTAAACTTTACATTTGGCTCTTCTTTTTCAGATTTGCCTGTTGAAGAAGGCGGCGCGTCGTCCTGCTGTTTGTCTTTTTTTATAGGTTTAAGCCAGCTTCCGTAACTTTGCGAAATATCTTCTATTACGGGAATGCCCAATTCGGCAATGGAGGCTGAGTCGGGAGTAAAGCCTAAAGTGTGATGAAGGACAATGGCGCAAACCTCAAGCCCTTGCGGTTTTTTGGCGACTGTATTTTCGATTAGTTCCCTGTTCATGCACGGGAAATCATAACTCACGTCGCAGTACAAGGGCGTTATGTTTAAATCTTGTAACACCTGCAAATAATACCTCGGAGAAAGCGCGGAAATCACCGCCGCTTTGTTAGCAGCCGCTTGTCCTTCCGCGGAATTATCCTGCGGGTTGCCCGCGGGGTTGCCCGAAAGGGCTAACGCTTTAAGCGCCGTAAACAAAGCGACGGCGGGGCTTCGCAGGGCGAGGGCATAATCAAAATGAAGCTGTTCTTTCGCGGTTTGAATCAGCAGGCGGCTACGCTCTCCCGGACCGATTTTTTCTTCCACCATTGCCGTTAAGACAGAATCCATTTCTTTGCGCCTGATTGTGGGAGAATAAATTTCTATTTTCATGCGTTACCCGAAATCAAACCCGTATTGAGCTATCTTCTAAGTTCGGAAATTTTCTTAAGTTCTTTCGGATTAAAGAGGTCTCTTATGTCAAGAATAATTAAATATCCTTCTTCCTGGTGAACAACGCCCTGAATATACTCAGCGCCAATGCCTGAAAACATCTGAGGCGGCGGCTGAATGTCGTCTTTTTCTATTGTTACTACCCGTGAAATCCTGTCAATAATGATCCCTAATTTAATCCCGTCTATATCGACAATAACAAAGCCTGACAATAATTCATCTTCTTCGGAAACCGCCAATTTCTTTAAATGGAACCTTTTATGCAGGCTGATAATTGGAATAATTTCGCTTCTAAGGTTGAATATTCCCTCCACATAAATTGGCGCGTTGGGAATAGAACGGATTGCCTGTACGCGGACAATTTCCTTAACGTCCATTATATTAACACCGTATAGTTCTTCTCCGAGGTGAAAAGTAACTAATTGACTAGACTCTGATTTATTAATTTCTGCTTTTGTCGCCACTTGGAATATCCTCCATCTTTATTCTAATATATCATACATTTGCATTAATGATCAAGTAGAAATTTATTCTTTAACCCAAATCTGGCCAAATCCCAAAGAACCCAGCCTGACTGACGCTGAATATACGTCGGCAGAGGAAATTTTAACTGCAAAAACACGATAAATTGCCCCAGAATACTCAATTTCCACGTTAAAACCCGAATTTTTAAGAAGCGCGGCAGTTTTATTTGCGGTATCTTGCGATGAAAACGCCCCAATTTGCAACTTATAAACCTTGCCGGAGTGTCTGTCAGGAAGACATGGAATAATCTTTAAAGCCTCCGGTTTTACAGGCTCAAGCCTTGCCTGCCGCGTTTCCTGATTTTGGGCAGACGGCTGATTTTGAACAGTCTGCGACTGGTTGGCGGAAACTCTTAAATCTGAAGATGGAGCCGACCTTCTGGAAACAGGTTCATTCATATCCGGATTTAACGGCCATATATCTCTTTTTGGCCTTTCTGTGGAAGGCAAATTTATCACAGGCTGATTCGTTTGAGTAGTATCCGCAGGAGCGCTTGCCGGAGCCTGATCGGATTGGGCTGGTTGTGCAGATGTTTGAACTGCCTGTGCAGACGCTTGAGCTGCGGCTTGAGCCTCTTTCTGAGCCGCGGCTTGAGCTTCTCTCTGAGCCGCGGCTTGAGCCTCTTTCTGCGCCGCAGCCGCTTTAGCAGCTTCACGCCTTTCTCTTGTCTCTCTTGCCTCCTTTGCTTCTCTTGCCTCCCGCGCTTCCCTCGCCTCGCGGGCCTCTCTTGCCTCTCTTAACTCCCTTGCCTCACGCGCTTCCCTCGCGATCCTTGCTTCTCTGATTTCACGTTCTTCCCTAATAGCCCTTAATTCCCTTGCTTCACGCGCTTCCCTTGCCTCTCTCGCGTCACGCGCTTCCCTAGCTTCAACAGTCATAACCATTAACCATGCGAGGAATTCAGGATCATTGCCGTTAGCGCCGGAAATAAACGCGTCTCTGGCAGTTGGATCATTTACAAAAAATTCAGGATAGTAACCATCACTGGGTTTCGCGTCCGGCGAAGTTTGAGCGCTTGCGGTTCCATTATCGCCTGTACCGGCCTGCTGATCTCTGACAACAGGCTCCTGTCCGGTTAAAGGCGTTTGTGCTGCTGTCTGCGCTGCGGCCTGTCCGGCTGATTGCGGAGTCGTCTGCGTAGCGGCTTGCCCGGCTGACTGCGGAGTCGTCTGCGCGACGGTTTGTCCGGTTGATTGCGGAGTCGTCTGCGCGGCGGTTTGTCCGGTTGATTGTGGAGTTGTTTGAACTGCCGCGTCAGGTTGTCTTGTTTCTCTGGCAATAATAGCAGGTTCCAGCAAATCAACTATTGGTTCCTGTTGGCGCGGCGGCTGTGTCACAGGGCGCGGCGGAGCGTTTACGGTAAGAATTACCTGGTCGCCGGCTTTTATCTGTAAAGCCCCCGCGGCAGCCGCCGAAATATCAATCATTCTGTTTAATGAAGGATCGATGCGCTCAATAATAGTTATTTCTATTTCTTTGCCATTTTTTGGATTTGAAATTTTTACCTTTGAATTAAGCGGAAGACTTGGATGCGCCCCTACAAATCCCTGTTGAGTCATCTGTTGGCTGGCAACTCCGCGCACGGAATAATCACCCAGATTCGTCTGAGCTGAAAGATGGGATACTATTGACGCGCATAAAAAAGCAAAAAAAAGCCGTTTCATCGTGATAACTCCTGTTATTAAGCCCTCCATATATATTTTAAGGAATATTAATTTCTTTTGCAAGAAAATACCCCTAACTCCGCCATAACTAAATTAAAACTCTTCCAAAGCCTCGCGAGCTTCCCTTGCCTCACGCTCTTCACGAGCAATCCTCGCTTCACGCGCTTCTCTTGCTTCCCTTTCTTCTCTCGCCTCACGAATTTCCCTTTCTTCACGCTCTTCGCGGGCAATCCGCAATTCACGTATTTCACGCGCTTCCCTAGCCTCGCGAATCTCACGTTCTTCACGCGCCGCTCTTGCCTCGCGCGCTTCTATAGACATCGCCATTAGCCATGCCAAATACGCTCCATTACTTTGCGGTGTAGATGCGGCAGGCGCGGTTGCTTGTGCAGGCGCTCCCTGTACTGGCGCAGGCGCCTGTACTGGCGCAGCCGCCGGTGCGGGCGCAGTTGCCGGTGCGGACGCAACCGTCGGTGCGGACGCTGGCGGCGGATAATATACAGGGTTAGGATTTGTGTTAATTACAATTATTCTGTCACCGTTATATGGTTCGTTTCTTGAAGAAGCGGGAGGATAAGGATAACCGGGAGTATACGTTGGAGGATTAACGGGAGCGACGGGAGTGGTAATTGGAGTAGAATTTGTAACCACGACATTTATCCCAGGCAACTGGCTTGATGTTACGGTGGTACCAGGCGCGGTAGTTGTTTGTACAGGAACTGACTGCGAAACGCCCGGCTGAACGACAACGACTCCTGGCGTTTGACCCGAGCCAGTTTGACCTGAGCCAGTTTGACCATTTCCCGGATTCGCCGTCGCGACTCTCGACGCTGACGTGCTAGGCGCCGACGTACTTGCCGCCGCCGCATTTACAGAAATTGTAACAACTCCGCCTTTTTTTAACTCCAGCGCTTTAAACGCCGCCGCCGAAAGATCGATAATCCGGCTTGGCGAATTGCTTATTCTATTTGTAATTTTTACGTCTACTTCCTTGTTAGCGGCTTCATTTTTTACTCTTATGATTGTATTTAACGGAAGCGAAGAATGCGCCGCGACAAGTCCGTCGTCTTTCATTTCCTGAGTTGCGACTCCAGATTGGGTAAAATTTCCCAATCTTACCTGCGCCCCAAGTGGTAAAAACAGGGTAAAAATAAGAAAAAATGTAAAAAATAACTTTTTCATCATAATTTTTTGTCCATTAACTTAAGTTTAAGGAATTAAAACGCGGATTTCAAGAAAATATCTAATTTTTTGCAAAAATCTTGAGAAATTATTCGCCAAGACCTCACACTAAGATCACAAAGAGACAAAGAACACAAAGGGGGAAAAGGGGTTTATGTCCGTTATCTTATCGTGAAGTCCACGCCTAGCCTTCGGACAAGAACCCCCTCTTCCCTCTTCTTTGTGATCTTCTCTTCCTTAGTGCTCTTTGTGAGAATCTCTTCCCTATTCTCCCTTTGTGAGAAATATTTTCGAAAAATTTTTCAAAAACGGTCAAGCAAAACCGCCACCTCGCGCCATATATAGGTATGTCAATTTTTGATATAAAACCTTGTTTCCGGGAGTAAACTATGCCGACAGAGAAAAGTAAAATGAACACGGAAAAGAGCATTGATTCAGACTCAATGCGTACTTCGTGGCACCCTGCTTTTGTGGAAGCCCTGCAAATGGAGCTTCAAGAGTATCAGGACGTTCTTGAATTCCATCCTGAATACCAGCTTACTAGTGAACCTTTACGGATAGACTGCGTTGTCATAAAAAAGGCAAAAAATATCGTTATTAAGAAAAACATCGCAGTCATATTCAGAGAATGGAATCTGCTTGAATACAAAAACCCGGGGGATTATGTTTCGGTAGCCGATTTCTACAAAGTCTACGGTTACGCCTGCCTTTACGCGTCGTTTAACAAAGTGCCCATAACCAGTCTGACAATCTCTTTTGTTGAAAGCCGTTACCCTAAAAAACTGCTGGAACATTTAAAAAATGAGCGGGGTTATAATGTTGCGGAAACCGGTTTAGGGATATATACTGTAATCGGGGACATAATACCCATACAGTTAATTGACAGCAGCAGGCTTTCAGCGGAAGAAAACCTGTGGCTAAAAAGCCTTAGCAACAAACTGGGGTATGAGGAATTTTCGCGGGTAAGCGATGAAATAGAACGGCAAGGAAAAGCGGCGCGGTTAAGCGCGTATTTTTATGTAATATCCGGAGCAAATAAAAAGGCGATGAAGGAGGTAATAAAAAAAATGAAAAATACGTTTAATCAAGTGATTGAAGAAACGGGCTTGGCCGCCGAATGGGAGGCCAGAGCCGAAGAACGAAAATCGTTAAGTATTGCGCAAAACATGATTAATATGGGTTTTCCTATTGAAACCGTTATATCGGCTACACAGCTTGATCCTGAAAAGGTGAAAACTTTGTATCAACAGGCGTAATGCGCCAAAAATTCGCCAAGAAGTTTCACACAAAGGACACAAAGGTACAAAGAACACAAAGAGAAACAATGAGCAATGTTGTTGTTCGTTATCTGTGCGTGAAGCCCGCGCATAGTCTTCGGACAATGATTCCCTCTTCTTCGTGCTCTTCTCCTCCTCCGTGTTCTTCGTGTGAATTTCTTCCCTAATTCTTCCCTCCCCTTCCCTATTCATAAAAAAAGCCTGACCGTCTGACCACTCCAGAGTGGTCAGATGGCCAGGCTTCGCGCTTTTTTGAAAGCGTCCGGCGCCTAATTTAGACGCCGGATGTTATCCGCTATTACCATGTATGCGCAAATGTAAATGTCACACTCGCGTTAGTATCTGTCTCTAACGTAATAGTAAAATCTCCTGCCTGCCACCAATCAAAGTCTGTAGCAATATTAAGGGTTTTTGTAAGGGTACTAACAGCTCCAGTTTGTATTGGAGTAGTTTTATTTGTATCAAAATACCAGGTAAAGGTATTAGCGCCGGCTTCACTACTCAATGTTACTTTTATATCAAGAGTGCCAAGTGATGGGTCATAAGTTGCATAAGTATTTGCAAGAGTAGTGTTAATTACTGGATCACCATTATCAGGTTTGTAATCAAAAGAGATATTGAATAATCCGGTAAGAACTAGCGTTCCGGCTGAGAAGCCTGTTGCAGCGCTCCAACCAGTTGCCGCCGCTACGTCAAATGTTACGGCGTAGGTTCCAGGTGTTGAGGGAACTGTGGTACTAGACGCGTATGATGTGGGAGCTATACCTTCGTAATGTATAGTTATCGCGCCTGGGGATGTAATATCAAGATCACTGTCTGTCCTTGTTATGCTTACGGCGATAGCACTGTCTGCCTTCTGCACAAGGTGGTCAAAAGTGTAATGGGATACTAATGGGGTCTTATTAAGACTAAGTGTTAGCGTTCCGCCGTCTAGACCGGTTTTCGCTTTCCAACGATCAAGATCCGCCGCTATGTCATAGGTTACAGTGTATTTTCCTTCAGCATTGGGGAAAGTTTCCTGTTTTGTGTATGATGTGCCACCTGTACCTTCGTAATAAATCGTTATTGTACCTTGAGATTTAGCAGTGGAGATCGGGGCTATTTCTACCTCCTGAAAGGGGATACTTGTTTGGGTCAGGTGTGAAACAGTAAAGTCAGTCTCTGTTGGGGTTGAATTTTCAGTCCATGTCGCGTATAAGGTATTCGGTCTTAATACCACGTCGGAAGAGACCATTGGCGTAGTCGTGCTAGTTTTAGAATTATAGAGCCATTCATTGAAATGATATTCTGCGCGATTAGAATGTTTAGGAGAGCCTGAAATATAAGTATTATCACCATACGTAAGACCGTGATTAATTGTTGTAGATGTAATACGGTCAGTAGCCGTCTCTCCTTCATCATCACCATAATTAAGGGTTATTGTGTGTCTGTTACTTCTTAGCGTAGGCAATGTCGCAGGCTCGTATTTGCTTTCAAAACCGGCATAAATATGGACTATTTCCTGTACATAAACAGTCTGGAATCCGTCTTTTCCCAGTTCAAGAGACATTTTGTAATAACCGGAAGGAATAGTCGCGTTTGTGCCGTTATTATTATTACCAGTTAGTAGATCTTCAGTTAATTTATTAAAATTTGCAAAAGTATCAAGTTTTAACGTAGCGGTTTCATATCCTCCTGTTGTTAACGCTGCTGTTGGCACTTTCCATGAAAACGTACCTGTACCCTCATAACCAAGTACATCGCCAACAATTTGGTGTAGTACAATAGTTACATCGGTTTCCGAGGTAGTGTCTATAGTACCAGTTCCCCATGCCAAATAATTTGTGGTTGAAGGATTATTGGTAGAACAAGCGGTAACTGTAATAATATATTCGGTATCGATATCTAATGTTAGATCATCTGCAAAAGCGGTATACTCAAAATATCCCTCAAAAGGCGTATTATCAAGGTCCATATTAACACCAGAACCTGCGCTAGTGTCGTGGACTGTCATTATAAAGTAAGGAAAATCACTCACTTGGCTAATGCCTGTGGTTAAATCAGGCCTAATCGTCCTTGCGTTTGAATTCTCATCCACAGGATTCAACCGAACCAATACTTTTCCATCAGGCGCGGGCTGCTTTACCTTTACAACTTCAAGGCTTGTATCGTCCGGCAGAACATTACAACCTATCATTAACGCCGTAACCAGCGCCGCCGTAAACACGGCAAATAAAATTTTTTTTGTCTTCATTTAAAACTCCTCTTTACTAATTTTTTACTACTTGTAACACAAGTAATTATACGACATTTTTTAAAAAAATACAACTCATTCTCTTTACTCCAATAAAACCTCCTAAAACCAACGCCTAAATTAAGCGCCAAATCATATAAAATACACCGTTAAGGTGCGAAATAAAGTGGAAATTGATATGAATAGCTATACATATTATCTACTATTAAAGTAATAGTATGTATTCCGGGCTGCCACCATATTTGATCACCCGGAGTATTAAGCGAATAATTGTTGTTTATGTTGTTTCCGGTTCCTAATTCAACCTTATCATCTAAATACCATTTATAAGTAGATTCAGAAGCGGTTATTCCCGTTACTGACAGCGTTAATGCCATTGTGTTAGCTGGTACGCTATATTGAGCCTGAGAATCGGTAAAATCCGCCGTATCCGGCGCATCTGTCGTCCAATTTAGGTCTAAATGTATAATGACCGCCTCTTGTTCACTAATGGTCAGCGTCCCGGCGGATAGCCCGGTTACGCCATTCCAGTTTACTGCCGCATCTACGTCAAATGTTACGTCGTATTTTCCTTTACCGGAGGGAAGCGCGGTATTCTTGGGGTAAATTGTGCCGTCTATGCCTTCGTAATAAATCGTGATTCCCCCGCTTGACTTGCCATCTTTTGGCGTTATGGATACGGCGGTAATATTTCCCACTGTCTGGCTCAAGTTGTCAATGTCATAATCGTCGGCGGTTGGGGTAGCCTCGCTAATGATCAGCGTTCCGGCGGATAATCCGCTTGCGGCGGTAAAGCCGACAGCCTCTGCTACGTCAAATGTTACGTCGTATTTGCCGGCATCTGTCGGGAGGGTATCACTCTTGTCATAAGTTGTGCCGTTTGCACCTTCGTAATAAATTGTGATTTCACCGCTTGACTTGCCGTCTTTCGGCGTTATTATTACGGCAGTAACATCTCCGTATGTTTGAGTTAAGTTGTCAAATGTAAAATCGGCGGCTGTTGGTATTAGTTTTACCTCGACTCTTAAAAAAATAAATTTCGTTATATTATAATCTTTGTCGTATTCGATAAAAACATAATCGCTTGGCGGAGTACCTGCCTCTGGACATTCAATAATGCTCTTGCCTCTAAGATTAATACTACCGGTATTAACCGCGTCAGGGTATTGGTACATCCCAATCTCCTTTCCGGAAGAAACATTATATTGTTGATATGACGAGCCTACACTTGGAAGATTACTGGCAAGCGAGCCTTTATAATAGGCGGATAAACGTGAAACAGTACCCCATGCTCTTGTACTTGGAACCATCATTATTTCGTAATTTTTACTAACATCAATTTCATTGGAAAGATCAAGGTAATATTTGCCGGTTTCATTAATTGCTATTACCGCTGTTGTTATGCCGACATTATTTGATACATCAGCTTCTAACGCGCTATTACCGTTTCCAAAAGTAAAATATTCATACGTACCCTCACCAAATGGCTGTGCCGATTTTATTTTATAGGTATAAAAATTTGTCAGCTTCCCAATTTGATTCCCCGTCAAAGGGCCAATGTCGCCTAGAGTTCCCACAAGATCGCCGTTAGCCTTTATAAAACGACTTCTTTTAAAAACCATTTCTTTATCATACTCATCCACTCTGAAATATTTGCCCGGTGTAAGACCGGAGATTTTACCGTTTCCGGCTATTAAATTGGCGAAATCATCTGAATCTTCATGTATTTTAACTTTTTCTTTAGTTGCCTCAACAATCACTTGTACCTGCGGATCATTAAAAAACGCTTCAATATCGACAGGAACCATACAGGCGCACAGGCCTATAACGACCGTACACAAGAGAAAAATAGCACTTACTGTTTTTACAGAGTTTTTTCCCGCCATTAAATTAATTATATATCAAATTGCGTATTTATTCAAATAGAACAATTATTTTATAAAATAAATTAAAATCTAGATATGTAACAAAAAACCGACATATACATCAAAATATTCGCCTTAAAACGCCAATTTCTCCAAACATATTGACAAATTCAACCGTTTTGTCAAAACATTTCACACACGAGTTTCTTCGCGAGTTTCTTCTCTGACAACTCTCATTTCCACTTCAGGGTCATATTCACCGTATAGAAAACCGCGTTTTTCAGAACAGCGTTTCATTAAGAATTTTTTTCTCCTGTTGAATCCGCTCTTTAATTTCCTCTTTAGTCAAATCTTGATCTAGCAATTCAAGGAAATAATCTCGTTCTTCTTCGCGGATTACTCTCTTTTCCACTTCCGGGTCATATTCACCGTACAGCATATTTATTACCTCCGAACCATGCCTCTTTAAGAAATCCTTTAAGATATTATTCTTTATACAATAGTTTATCGCGGATTTGAACGCTTTATCAAGTATTTTTTTCTTCTCCTTCTTATCGGGATACGGGTTTACGCAGTTGTACAAAACGATAAACTCCGGCTTTGGGATTTTCCCGAGCTAAGAAACAAAGATCACAAAGAGAAATCAAAGGTTTATGTCCGTTATCTCATCGTGAAGCTTCACGCTAAATCTTAGGACAAAAACCCCCTCCTCCCTCTTCTTTGTGTTCTTCTCTTCCTTTGTGTTCTTTGTGAGTCTTTGGGGAAAAAAACCTTGACATTTCGTGATTAATGCTTGAAAATTCCAATATAATGGAGGAATTTAGACATGGCTAATAAGGATTTAATAGAAAAAACATTGCAAAAAGGAGAGGGCATTTTCCGCCTGAATCCCAATTTTATACCTCGGCCATTTGGCGTTGAGGGCAGACGGCTGAGGCTTCATCCCGATGATTATTTCGCCTACGGCCTTGAGCGCGGTTCAATAAAAGAACGGTGGATGTCTTCCACTAACATCGCCCAAAACGGGCCGTTGGCGGGGCCGCAAGAGGGATTGAGTTTTGTCGCGGTTGATTATGGCAGCGATGAGAAATTCAGCTTGAAAGAAGCGGTTGAAGTTCTGGGGGAGGCAATCATCGGGAAAGAACTTATGGCTAAGTACAAAGGGTTCCCCGTCTTTTCAAAATTCTACGACCTTAAAACCCCGCTTTTCCACCACCTTCATCTTGATATGGAAGCCGCGGCGCGAGTAGGCAAACTCGGCAAGCCCGAGTGCTACTATTTCCCGCGCCAGTTCGCAAGCCACACTGGAGAGATAAACGCGACTTACTTCGGCTACGACCCGGACACAAAGCCGGAAGAAGTAAAACAGCGCCTGAGAGATTACAACAAGGGCGACAACCGCATTACGGAACTTTCCCGCGCCTGGCGCATTGAGTTAGGTTCGGGCTGGTACTCCCCCGCCGGAGTCATTCACGCCCCCGGCTCCGTAATGACCTACGAACTTAACTGGAACGGCGACGTAAATTCTGTACATGAAAACGTTGTCTCCGGCGTAACCTACCCCCGCGAATTTATGAACGGCGAATGTCCCCCCGACAAAAAAGACGACATCGACTATATTTTCAGCCTTTTGGATTGGGAAAAAAATACCGACCCCCACTACAAAAAACGCTTTGGCCGCCCTCCAATCACCATTGTTAAAAACGCCGACTACGAGGAGAAATGGATTTCCTACGCCAATGACGGATACTTCAGCGCGAAGGAACTTTCAGTTAATCCCGGCAAGAGCGTTACCGTTAAGGAGCCTGCGGCGCACGGAATTATCTTCATACAGGGACACGGCAAATTCGGCGCCTACCACTGCGAAGCGCCAGGAATGTTGCGCTTTGGCCAACAAAGTGCCGACGAATTCTTTGTAAGCGAAGACGCGGCGAAGAAAGGAATTGTGATCACGAACACAAGCCCGGTTGAGCCTCTGGTACTGCTAAAGAGCTTCGGGCCAAATCACCCCGACGCGCCTAAGAGTACGAAGTAAATAGAAACTCTGCTTAAAAAATTTTACAACGAAGACCTCACGCAAAGGCGCAGAGACGCAAAGGACGCAAAGTTGTTGTTTGCAAGATCATCGTTTTTCCATCAAGATTTGTAGTCAAAATTATATATCTTGATCAATAATGGGTTATCGGACATAAACTTTGCGCCTTTGCGCCTTTGCGAGAGAAAATTTGAGAATAATGTTTTGTAAATATTACTTAGTCTTAGTCTTCTCGCAGTAAAACTCCCACGCTTCTTTGTCGGTGTATTTGTTATGCACAATTTTCCCGATAGCGTCTGCCATTTCGGCGGGGTGGTAACTTTGAAAAATATTTCTGCCCATGTCTAGGCCGCGAGCGCCGCCTTGCATTGACTGGTACGCCATTGTAAGCGCGTCTTTTTCGGGCAGTTTTTTGCCGCCGGCTACTACGATGGGAACGGGACAGGCGGCGGCAATTTCCTCGAACTTGTCGCAGTAGTAAGTTTTAACGATGTTCGCGCCAAGCTCCGCCACGATGCGGGTCGCAAGTTTAAAGTAGTGATCGGTGCGTTCCATGTCTTTACCTACGGCGATAACGCCTAAAACGGGTATGCTGTAACGGGCGCCCGCGTTTATCACTTTGGAAAGATTATCAATGCTTTCAAGCTGGCCGTCCGCGCCGATAAAAGTTTGAACAGCCATGCAGTCGGCGTTCATGCGGATAGCGTCTTCTATATCTACAGAGACAATCTCGTGGCTGAGGTCGTCGTTTATCATTGAAGAACCGGCGGACACGCGCAGGGCGATTCCTTTTCTGAAATTCGGCTTTACGCAGGTTCGCAGCGCGCCGCGCGTAGCCATTAGCACGTCAATATGATCGATTAACTGCGGGATAAGAATGTCCAGCCGTTCAAGGCCTGAGACCGAACCCATGAAATAACCGTGATCAAAAGCGAACATCACAGTATTGCCGCTTTTGGGATTGAAAATATTGGTTAAATGTTTTTTCATCCCCCAATCAAGATTCCCCGCGCCCTTTACATGAAAATTCCCGTTTGTCTTAAAAGGTACGTCAATGTGGTAGTTTTTCTCTACTTTTGTTCCTTCAACATCTGCCATAATTATCCTCCATATTATATAAAATAAAATTGTATGATAAAATAATAAAAATAAAAAGGGGGATTTATGTCCGGCGAATATTTGATGGCGGTTGACGCGGGTACGGGAAGCGTCCGAGCCGTTATTTTTGATGCCAACGGCAATCAAACGGGTTGCGTTCAAAAAGAGTGGAGACACTTGGAAGACCCGCGGTATCCTGGCAGCATGGATTTTGATTGGAAAACCAACTGGGACATTACCCGTTCCTGCATCAGGGAAGTCATGGCGGAAACGGGCGTTAAACCCGCCCAAATAGCGGCGCTGTCCAGCACGTGTATGAGGGAAGGGATTGTTCTTTACGACGCGGCGGGAGCGGAAATATGGGCGTGCGCCAATGTTGATGCCCGCGCCGGAGATGAAGTCGCCCAGCTAAAACGCATTGACCCGAATCTTGAGAAAGAGTTATACATGGAATCCGGACAAACCTTCGCGTTAGGCGCGCTGCCTCGGCTGTTATGGGTAAAGAATAAACTTCCCGACGTATACAAAAAAATCTCCCGCATCGGAATGTTTAACGACTGGATCATTTTTAAACTTTCAGGAGTACTCGCCGTGGAACCCAGCAACGGATCAACAACGGGGCTTTTCGATCTTAAAACAAGAACATGGGACAAAAGCATAGCCCGCCGCTGCGGCTTGCGCGATGACATTTTCCCCGACGTAATGGAGTGCGGGACTGCGGTCGCGAAAGTATCCAAAACAGGAGCGGAACAAACCGGCCTGCTTGAAGGCACTCCCCTTGTCATTGGCGGCGGAGACTGCCAGTTAGGCACAATAGGAGTTGGCGTTGTCGGTACTAATGAGGCGGTAGTTTTCGGCGGCAGTTTCTGGCAGTACGAATACAACACCGACTCAGGCTATTGTTCCCCCAAATGCGACGTGCGCGTAAACTGCCACGCCATTGGCAGCCTGTGGCAATACGAGGCGCTCGCCTTCAATCCCGGACTCGTTATGCGATGGTACAGAGACGCTTTCTGCGCCGAAGAAAAGCGCATCGCTCTCGAGCAGCACGCCGACCCCTACGCTCTCATGGACAAGGCGGCGACGGAAATTCCCGCTGGAAGTTACGGCATGATCTGCGCGTTCTCCGACGTGATGAACTACATCAACTGGAAACACGCCGCCCCCAGTTTTATAAACTTCGAGCTTAACCCCGAAAAATTTAACAAATTTACTTTTTACCGCGCAATTATGGAAAACACCGCCCTTGTAACGCTAGGCCATCTTCGTCTTGTGGAAGCCGCGACAGGCAGCCGCCCCCAAAAAATAGTCTTCGCGGGCGGCGCGTCAAAGAGCGCTCTCTGGCCTCAGATACTGACCGACGCTCTAGACATTCCGGTAGAAGTTCCGATAGTGAAGGAAGCCACGGCGTTGGGAGCCGCCATCATGGCAGGGAAAGGCATCGGACTGTACTCTGACGTAAAGGAGACCGCCCGCAAACTGGCTAAAATTGAAAAGGTATTTTCACCTAACAAAGAAAACAGCGAAATCTACGAAAAGGCGTTTGAAAAATGGAAAGCCGCTTACGCGCCACAGCTTAAACTTAGCGATGAAAAAGTAACCAAGTACATGTGGCTTGCGCCGGGTATGTGATAAAGGAGGACGATATGTTTATAGTAGATGAAAAAGAGAGGGAATACAGATTCGGGGACTCAGGCCCCAAGTACCTCATGCAGGGGCCGCGCAGCAATTTCGCGCTGGTGCAGTTCATGCCCGGGCAGGATTTTCGCGCCCATTACCATGAAGTGATGGAAGAAAACTTTTTTATCCTTGAGGGAACAGTTACCATCGTCGTAGACGGTACGGCGCATACCCTCAGCCCCGGACAGTTAATTCACATAGAACCTAAAGAGGTTCATTATGTGATCAATAGATCTTCCGCCGTGGTCCGCATGATTTCTACCCTCGCCCCTTTTCAGAAGGTCGATAAAATTGAGGTTGATAATCCCGTAATTGAGTAGGAACGGAAAGCGGGGCAATTTCTTTAATATTGAAGGGTAAAAATAATTGACGAAAATTTATTACTTCAGCGGCACCGGCAACAGTTTATGGTCGGCAAAAAAAATGGCGCAAATAATCGGCGAACCTTGCGAATTGTTTAACATCGGCGTTGAGGTTGAAAAAGACGAAATAATAATTGACGCGCAAGCTGTGATATTTGTCTACCCTTCGTATGCCTACGGGCTGCCGTTAATTGTGCGCCGCTTTACGAAAAAAGCGCTTTTTAAAACTCCGTATTTTGCCGCATTTGTAACCTACGGCTCTGACCCGGGCGGCACGCAGGCGGAATTAAGCAGAATACTAAAAAAGAAAAAGATAGACTCTCTTTACTTTGGCAAAATTCCCGCGATGGAAAATTATATTCCTTTTTTTGGCCCGCCTGATGAGAAAAAAATCGCAATACGCGCCGCCATGCAGGAAAAAGCAACTGAAAAAGCCGCGCGTTATGTGATCGAAAGAAAAACAAACAAGATTAACACATTCCGTCCGCTGTCCGTTTTTGTTTCGTTTCTTTTTTCGCTGGGAGTAAAAATATTTTACAAGTGTTACAAAGTAAGCGGCAAATGTAACGGCTGCGGTACTTGCGAAAAAGTTTGCCCGGTAGCCGGTATTAAAATGAAGGGAAACCGCCCGTCATTTAGCGGCAAGTGCGAAAATTGCGCCGCCTGCATCGACATCTGCCCGTTACGTGCCATTCAGTTCGGGCGCGCGAAATTCGGCGCGCGGGGGTATCGCCATCCGGAGATTGATATTAGGGAACTTGGAAGGGGACAGATGTAAAAATCAACTGATGACAGACGCCTGTATCTGTCTTATAATGATTCTAAAGGAGTATAATTTAGAAAATGTATTGTATTAAAAAAATTACTGATGATTTAGTATGGGTCGGCGCGAATGACAGGCGGCTGGCGTTATTCGAGGGCGTTTATTCCGTACCGGCTGGCGTCTCGTACAATTCATACCTTTTGACCGACGAAAAAACCGTACTGTTTGATACCGTCGATAAAGCGGTACGGCAGAGATTTTTGGAAAATATTGAAGAAGCGCTTAAAGACAGAAAATTGGATTACCTCGTGGTACAACATGTCGAACCCGACCATTCCGCCGTGATTTCTGAATTGATTCTTCGGTACCCTGAAATAAAAATTATTTGCAGTGCAAGGGCGTTAAAAATTATCAAACAATTCTACAATTTTGACATGGATTCGCGCGTCCGTGTGGTCGAAGCAAACGAAACTTTGAATACCGGAAAGCACACCCTTCAATTTATTATGGCCCCGATGGTACATTGGCCGGAAGTCATGTTTACTTATGATTTAACGGCTAAAATTCTTTTTTCAGCGGATGCGTTTGGCTGCTTTGGCGCGTTGAACGGCGCCCTTTTCGCGGATGAAGTGGATTTTGCGAAGGATTATATGGACGAGGCAAGGCGCTATTATTCAAATATAGTCGGGAAATATGGGACTCAGGTTGAATCGGCGCTTGATAAAATGTCCGCCCTCAAAATAGAAATGATATGTCCGCTTCACGGCTTTGTATGGCGTACAAATCTAAATGAAATTATTTCAAAATATATGCTTTGGAGCAAATACGAGCCGGAAGAAAACGGCGTAATGATCGCCTACGCGTCCGTTTACGGGAATACGGAAAACGCGGTGGAAATTCTTGCCTGCCGCCTGCGCGACAAAGGGATTAAAACAGTTATATTTGACGTTTCAGTTACGCCGGCCTCGGAGATAGTAAGCGCCGCGTTTAAATGGAGCCACCTCGTATTCGCGTCTACAACCTACAACGCTGGAATTTTCGTAACAATGGAAGCCTTGATTAACGATCTTGTAGCGCATAATATTAAAAACCGCCGCGTCGCAATAATCGAAAACGGTTCATGGGCGCCCACAAGCGGCGGCTTAATTCGTGAAAAACTTAGCAAATGCAAAAATATTGATATTCTTGAAAATAAATTAAGCATACTGTCCGGCTTAAAAGCCGCCCAGCTTCAAGATATTGAATCAATGGCGGAGGCGATAGGCGCGGATTTCACCGCTCCCACAGGAATTAATCAGAATAATCCGTCAACGTTAAATGCAATTGATCCCGACACAATGTTCAAACTGTCCTATGGTTTATTTGTACTAACAGCCAGAGACGGCGATAAGGACAACGGCTGTATTATAAATACCGTTATGCAAATAACCGCCTCTCCCGTGAAGATAACAATTGGAGTGAACAAAACCAATTATACCCACGATATGATACTAAAGACGGGAAAATTCAATATTTCCATTTTAAGCGAGGGCGTGCCTTTTCGCGTTTTTCAACATTTTGGCTTTCAAAGCGGAAAAAAGACGGATAAATTTGCCAATTACGGGGAAGCTTTACGTACTGAAAACGGCGTCCGTTATGTGTCAAAATGGACAAATAGCGTAATTTCAGCGGAAGTGAAAGAATCTTTTGACTGCGGCACGCATACGCTGTTTATCGCCGAGGTGAGCCAGGCCTTTTCGCTGTCACGTGACGCAAGCGTAACCTATCAATATTACTTTGATAATATAAGACCTAAGCCCCAGCCGCCTAAGGGAAACAAAAAAGGATTCGTCTGCAAAATATGCGGATATGTTTATGAAGGCGACACTTTGCCGGATGATTTTATTTGTCCTCTGTGCAAACACGGCGCTAAGGATTTTGAACCAATTTGACGCAATAGCGCCAGTAGTAGACTGTAACAGCTAGAACTTTACAAAACATTATTCTCAAATTTTCTCTCGCAAAGGCGCAGAGGCGCAAAGGCGCAAAGTTCCTATCCGATGACCCATTATTGATCAAGATATATAAGGTTGACTACAAATCTTGAAAGAAAAACGACGATCCTGAGAACAACAACTTTGCGCCTCTGCGCCTTTGCGGGAGGTCTTTTTGTAAATATTTAGCTATTACAGACTACTAGGACAGCCTCTTTTTTCGGCTAAATAATTTTGTTTGTCGCCTTTTTGGCGACCTTTTCCATCTGAAAAAAACATATATTTAAACAAAACGAACAGGAGGTTCATTATGAATCAAAACTTAACGGAATTGTGTATTATCCTTGACCGCAGCGGTTCTATGGAAGGGCTTGAAAATGACACGATTGGGGGCTTTAACGGATTTGTCAAAAAACAGGCAAAAGCAGGGCAAACCAGCCTTACCACCGTGCTTTTTGACGATAAATATGAGATTTTGCATAACGGCGTTGACGCGGGGAAAGTTGTTCTAACAAACGATGAATATTTCACACGCGGCTCTACCGCCCTGCTCGACGCCGTGGGCAAAACCATCAACGATGTTGGCAAGCGGCTCGCTGAGACGCCGGAAGATTCAAGACCCGGCAAGGTTATCTTTGTTATTACCACAGACGGCCTTGAAAACGCAAGCAGAGAATTCAGTTATGACGCGGTTAAAAGAATGATCACCCATCAGACTGAAAAGTACGGCTGGGAATTTATTTTCATGGGCGCTAACATTGACGCCGCAAAAGAAGGCGGAAGAATGGGAATCAGCGTCGGGCGTTCTTTCAACTTTAATGCAAGTTCCGAGGGACTTTGTTGTATGTATAGCAAAGCCGCGTTGTTGTGCGACACTATCAGGGCTCCAAAGCCAAAACACAAAAAGACGGCAACAGCATAGAAAAATCCATGCCCGGAGAATCATTTCTTCGGGCGCTATGCTATACTATTAGCAGGTAGAAATTATGATTGACGAAAAAATAATTGAAGGCTTGCGGGAATACATTAAAGACCATTATGTCCCGATTGGTAAAATACTTGCTTCTCCAATTGCCCCTGTATTATCTGTCCGCGCGATGCGCGTCACGGGACAGATAGCTGATGAGGCCATGTCCATGTCTTTTCGTAATATTTCCAATGAGGCGACCAAATACATAAAAAAGCATCGGAAACCCGAAGGTTTTGCCCATACCCTTGAAAGGCTACGGAAAGAAAAAAGTCTTAAGCCCGCTGAATTATATAAAAGGGCTAATGTTGACCGCAGGCAGTATTCAAGATACATGGGGCCGGAAGGAAGGCACCCTTCCATGAATACCGTCATAAGTTTCGCCCTCGCTTTAAAACTGGAACGCGCGGAATTTGACAAGTTCCTTCAAACAGCCGGCTATTCGCTCAGTAACGCGTCCACCCGCGACGTATGCGTCATGTACTGCCTTGAAAAAGGCATTTATGATATTGACGAGGTGAACGCTTTGTTATTCGCTATTGGCATTGAGCCGCTGTCGAAGGATAGTAATGCTTAACAGTACATTTATAATTATTCCGTATGAAAAACGCTTGACAAAGATAGAAAGATTTTGCATATTTAAAACATAAACTTTTGCCATAGGAGGCCCAAAATGACTGTAAAAACAAACCTAAAAAACCAAAAGGCGAGAGCCTCCGATTTCTGGTAAAGGCCTCAACTAACCATAGACCTGCCTTTTATCCCTAATCCTGCGAGGCTCTAATTTAAGTATTGGACGTTAATTTTTAACGGCCATTATTCTCAATGTATTCGTATGTTTTTAATAGCTTTGCTATGAAAAACATATATGGTAAAGGATATAACAGTGTCAAGAAGTTTTGGGAAAATCCGCAAGCGTGAATTACGGGACGAGTACCGCGCAGGACGCCTGCTTTATGAACAGGGAAAACGTGAATATAAACAAAAGGAAAAAGAAACGCAAAAACGGAGTAATGAGGCAATACCAGAAATTTTTCGGGAAGATAACAGGAAAGCGGGAAAACCTGATAAAAAGCCCGGAGCGGAAACATTTCTTAGAATGTATTCCTATATCGCCCGGACAAAATTTGACAAAAGGGATTCTATCCCTTCCAACTGGAAACCTCATTCATTCAATAGCTGGAAACAGCACGTTGAATTTTTAAGGAGTTTTGTCTGCCCTTACCCGCTGCCGGAAATCCTAATCATGACCGCGCATATGCCGGAATTTACCGTTAACGATAAAGGGGAAAAGGTCAGTAATACCGGTTCCGGTTTAATACGTCTCGCAAAAAAGTGGATAAACGAAATAACGCACGGCGAATCGTTTTACAAAAAGAATACGAAATTTTTCACCAAAGCGGAATCGCATTTCTTCTTGTCATCAGAACTGGTTTATGAGGATTGCGATTCCATTATCAAACTGTATTTTTACGCTAAATGCAGGGCAAGGGCGATAAACCACAAATTAAGCGTGATGATAGCTGACGTGTTCAGTATAAAGTTTCTCACTTGTTTTAAAAACAAAATAGTTGAAAGTTTTTTTGATTTGCTTGCCAGAACGCCCGATTACCGGTATGACAGGGGGACGCTTGGGGACATCTGCGATTTTGTTCTGGTAAAAATACGGGAACGGGAAAAGAACGCTTTTTCTTTTAGCGGGCGTACTATTTACAGCGTTATAAGCCTTTCAAACGAATGGCATGAATGCCAAAGAAGAGAGGCGCGGCAGGCCGCCGCCATGAAGGATAAAAATCTTATCGATACTTCGTGCTGGAAGGGATTAGGGATAACGCGCTTCAGGCATGAAACGGATGAATTTATCTGGACGGTAACGGAACTCAGGACGGCTCAAGAATTGGTAAACGAAGGGCGGAAAATGAGGAACTGCGTAGGTGGCTACGCGCATAAGTGCGCTTCAGGCAATTCGGCGATTTTTTCAGTTGAGCGCGCCGTTAAATCGAAACAGATTACGAACAATGTCGCCACTGTGGAAGTAAATGTTTCAACACGCGCCGTAATACAAGCGAAAGGAAGCTGCAACACCGCGCTTTCATCCCAAATTATGCGGTTAATTACACGCTGGGGTGAAAGCAACAGGATTAAAGTACGGGTACTGGTTTAACATGAAGCTATGAAACGCAATAATTGTGATAATATTTAATAATGCTTTAAGTATAGTGGTATGGTAAAACAGCGAGGGTCAGCCACTTTAATCCCCTTAGACTTGGCAGTTGTGTAAGACTGAACTGCTTTATTTACAGGAAAATTCTATTCAGGATAAGCAGAGGAGAAACAATCGCGCTTATTGAGGGGGGCTTATCTGAATTATTGTAATTTCTTTTCCCTTATGTAACCTGTGATGCCGCTCAAGCACCTTTTGCTCTGCTTCTGCTGCGCTGTTCGCTCTTTCGGTAGTACATATAATACTGCCATTACCTTCCACTTTCAGCTTGATAGAATAAGTGATCATGGTTTACCTCCAAAAATATTTTTGAAAAAAATAAAGTATATAATTCCACAAATTATTGCTAATACAACAAGTATTTTAAAAGCAAATATCTTTTTTCGTCTTGCGATACGTTTTTTACGTTCTATTTCCAGCCTCAGAAGTTCTTGACGTTCAGCTTCAGCTTTCCGTTCACGTTCAAGTCTTTCCGCTTTAAGCCTAGCCGCTTCAGCTTCCCACTTTTTTTGCTGGCGTCTATCAAATATCCCTTTAATTCCACTAAAAATAGCTCCTATTGCATCTGTGGCCATATCAGAAAAAAGATCATTGACTGCATTGTATTTTTTTTGTCCTGAATAGGTATCAATTTTTTGAATTTTATCCTTGTAGTCATTAATTTTATTCATAGTCTAAACCTCTAAATTTTATTATATGTCATTTGTATTATAGCGTTTTTTTTCTGACAAAAAGTTCCAATTAAAGGTTCGGGCGTTCTTGACATAAACAACATCTCCTTTTTTTGGGGATTCCTGCACGATAAACGTGCAGTGCCATTTAATTCGGGGATACTGTTAGAAATGTCATTCCGTAATTCCTTATGTAGTAAGGAATTAGTTGCTCCCCTGCGCAGATTTGAACCACGGACCCAGTGGTTAACAGTCCGGAGGATGCCTTATTTTCTCTATCTAACGCTTCACGTAAGTGCTTATAATATATAGACTTACATGCATAAGCCTGATTTTATTATCTCAAAAAACTGCTAAAAAGTCAATCATTTTGTTGACCATTTGCAGGGAAATGGGTTTGACGATATATGCGATACACGTGATGTCTCACGTAAAAACATAATTATTGAGACATAGACATTCCAGATATTTAGCTATAATATATACTTATAAATATCGGAACCAAGATTTGGGGGATTTCGATGAACATGGCTTCTCGCAGGCTGTCAAAGCCTGTTTATAAAAGGCAACAATTTCTTCTCTCTTTTATAAAAGTATTAAATGAGCCTTTAACAGCCATTGATTTCCAGAAATTGTTATTTCTATATATTACCGAAAATAATCTTACTTATTACGAATTTGTACCCTATCTATATGGCGGTTATTCAATACAGGCAGGAGAGGATATCAATACTTTACAGGCTATGGGTTGGCTGTCGGATACTAACGGAAAAATACAATATACAGGGAGAGATGAGCTTGACGGCATAAGCCTTCCTTTTGAAGGGATTGGAAAATCCATTTCTGAGCAATTACCGAAAGTCAGAGGCAATCGGCTTGTAAAACTGGTTTATGAACAATACCCTTACTATGCGATAAACAGCTGTACAGCGGCATCCATTATGGACACAACAGGTATCGCCCAAGTTAAAACGGCAAAGGAACAGCTTAAACAAACAGAACGCGTACTTTTTACTATTGGATATGAAGGAATAACTGTTGAGCGTTACCTTAACCTTCTAATCAAAAACGATGTTCAAGTGCTATGCGATGTACGAAATAATCCCCTTAGCCGAAAATTCGGTTTTTCCAAGAATAATTTACAGAAATATCTGGGAAATATAGGAATTGAATATATCCACTTTCCTGAGTTAGGTATAAAATCGGAAAAAAGAAACAATCTTAATTCAGATGAGGATTATCAGAATCTCTTTAAGGAATACAAATCATCGCTTCCCAATTGCCGGGAGTTTCTTGAAAAACTTTATCTATTATTAGAAACCAAAAACCGCATCGCCCTTACCTGTTTTGAGCATGCGCCTTTACATTGTCATCGCCATGTAATTCGGGATTATCTTAAAAACACTTATAATGTGCAAACTATGGATTTATAATGGAACGAAAGAAGATTTATATCACTGTAAAAACGTATCCAACCATCTCTGAAAAATATGATGAATTGGTATGCACCGCAGGAATTATCGAAGACGGTTCGTGGGTACGGCTTTACCCGCTTCCCTTCCGCAAATTGGATAATGAACAAAAGTATAAAAAATATCAATGGATAGAGGCGGATATTGAACGGAACACTTCGGACTTTCGTATTGAGAGCCATAAAGTGTTAAATATTGATACCATCAAAGTTATTGAGCCTGAAAACACAAAAGTTAATTGGGAAGAAAGGAAGCGTATATTATTCAAATCCGAGAAGGTATATACAAATTTGGAAGAAATAATAAATCTTGCGAAAACCCCACCCTATCGTTCCCTTGCTATTTTTAAGCCTACAAAAATTTTAGATTTCTACTCTGAACCTACCGAAAGGGATTGGCCTCAGGATAAACTTGATCAAATACGGGAAAAAGCCAAACAACTTTCTTTATTCCAAACACCCGATGAATTAATTGAAGAATTTAAAGTTGTCCAAAAGTTACCCTATTTATTCAAATATAAGTTTGAAGACGATCAGGGCAAAGTATCCAACTTAATGATAGAAGATTGGGAAATTGGCACTTTGTATTTGAATTGCCTGCGAAATGCCAATGGTGATGAAGGAAAAGCCTTGGAAAAAGTCCGAGAAAAATATTGGGACGAGTTTTTTACCAAGGATATATTTTTCTTCCTTGGGACAAGAAAGAGCGATCATCACTTGGCTCAAAATCCTTTTAGCATTGTGGGAGTGTTCTATCCGCCTGTTGACAGGCAGGGGAAGTTGTTTTAAGGACTGAATGGAAAAGAAGGAAAAATTATTTTGTTAGATTTTTTAGATGAACCAAATAGGAAATTATGGAATGAAAGAAGTGATTGGATAGAAAAATTAATTGATGATAGATCAAGAAATGGTGAATATGATGTATCAGAACAAGCAGGAGCTTTGGCGATTGATTTGCAAATTGCATATTGTGCTGGTGCTTGGGTTGCTGTCATTATTTTGTCTATTGCAATTATTGATGCCCACTTACGAGAAATAGAAGTTCCAGAATTTCAAGGTAATACTGAAAAGTTGCTTAAAGAGACTGGACTAACTAATGAGTTGGATTGGCTTCGTAAACGAAGAAATAAGCTAATCCATTTGAATATTGATAATCCTGCAATAACAGTAGATGATCAATGGGAAAAAAGAGAGCTATTAGAAGTTGAAGCTAGAAAAGCAATAGAATTAGTCTTTGATGTCTTATTTTCCTCTCATTGGGTATAAGACGCTAAGACCTATGGTTTTTTGTTGTTATCATTTTCACTAAAGTATGTTTCGTTACATTCAGGATTAGGTTGCAAATCATCCTTTAACAAAATGATATTATTTTGTTGCATTAGCTTTGGTTCCATTCTTTTCCTATACGCATTTATTTGATTACATTCGTCCTGACTTAAATAAAATTCCAGTTTATATAATAATTCTATATCGGAATAATATTTTTTTGTATTAACTTCAACTTCATTTTCCATTTCCAATAATTCTCTAATAGTTTCATATATTAAGTTATGTGAAATAATAGGTCTAAGATATGGTATAAAATCAACCATCCCGTCTTCGGATACAATAATAACGGCAATGCTAGTATATTTTTTTCTTTGTTCATAATAACGAATAGAACTGTTATACCGTGATCCTCGTGATGAATCACCCTTGTCAGTTGCGATGCCGTCTAAAATAGCACCTATTGAATAGCAAATTCCGTTTTCATCAATGAGTATTGCCCCATCAATGTTTGAGAATTTCTTTACAGTATTTTCATCAATGGCAAATGGTTTCAATTGCAAAGATTGATTTTTCAATCTTTCCGCCTCTTCTTTTGCATCACTACAAATAACCAATATTGCCCCATGTTTACATTGGAGCATTGAACAAACAAGAGTATATAATTTTACAATTTCATCTTCTTCAATGTTTTTGAAAATTCTCTTTATATCGAATGAGAAATTATCGCGTCTAAATTCAATAGTAGGAAGAAATGGATTAGTATATTTTACATTTATAACTTGTTTATTATCATGTAAAAGCTTCCATGCATAATGACCAGTGAAATATATATTGAATAAATCTTCTGCTATAGGATTATATTCACCGATTATATGTCCTAATCCATAAGCAACACCCGCATCAGAAATTAAATATAGATTTTCCGATGTCATTTCCAATATTTTTCTGATTTTTCGGCATTCTGATATAGCTATTGGATTTACAAAAATAATATCATACTTAATGTTTTCATGATCTTTCTTGCAAATAATCATACGTCCATAATTATCTTGACTCTCGTATGGCAATGATGATATGATATTGAGGTTTTGATAAAAATAATAAGATGCTCCTAGATTAAGGCCTTTTACAGAGACAGCAAACATAAAATCATTGCCTGCTTTACGAATTAAATCATCAGCGTCAATACGTGCGAGATCAAATGCTGTGTTATCTCCCACCATTTCTCGTATAGCTACTGAAAAGAATTCCTTAACTAGGGAATCAATAATGGATCTTGAGATATGTAGTTTTGGAATTTCAGTAAAGTCTCTATTTAGCTTATAAAAAGAATCATATATTTTCCTATTCAATTGCAGACATATATGTACGTTATATTTTGCAATATTTACAGCAGATGAGACAAATGTTTTATATTCGTTAAAATAATCATTTTGTTCTATACACTTTAATACGGCATCTTTATGTGCAACGGCTGTAACTCTTCGATTATGATTTTTTTGTGCTTCTGGAAGTGAATGGAGGACATGTTTTTCTGGAGATACTGCCTCTAATTGAGCAGCCATTTCTGTTACATTATTGAACATTGATTGCTGGTATTTAGAATCCTCCGGTTCAATACAAATAATATTTTTATCTGTTTCTCCTGATCGTAATATCCCAACAAAAAATAAATCATTAAAAATACCATCTGCTAACTTATTAAAACATCGCTTAGCAAGAGATTCTAATGATACTCGGCAATCTATTTGATAGCCCCACATAAATTGATTAATAGTATTTGACAATCTTTCATCTCCTTTTATTTTGTTAAATACGCGTTAGTATGGATCGCTACAGAATATAAAAATTTATCATCCATTCACTACTAATAATGGTATATTATGCTTTTTATATTATTAATAGTCAATCTTACCTCTAATTGCTAAATGGTCATATTATATATAAATTATCTCATAATGTCAAATCCTTGTTATTATGAATAATAATTGTTTATTATATGAGCGTTTTCTATGCAAATTTCTTAATTAGCCTTTTCAAATGTCTCATTAAACAAGGCTCTTAACAATTCTTTGCTGTGTTTTTTCATGTTTTCTATCTTGTCTTGTAATTGATTGCATTTTTCTAACAAGGCTTCAAGTTTAGATACTATGATCTGTTGCTCAGGAAGTGAAGGTAAAACTACTATAATATTACTTAAAACATCTTTTGTTATTTGATTTATACCTGTGCTTTTTACATCATTTAGTTGTTTTCTAAAAATTTCTGATAATAAAAAATTAAAAAGATAATTATGGTTAATATCGGTTCGTATTACCCTCATAAATGAACCAAACGATAAATCATCAACATCAATAAGAGCAACTTTTCCAATTAATTTTTTACTACCATTTGCTACACAAATCAAAATATCATTCTTCATAGCCATTTTTAAAGAAGGTACTTCTGATTTTACTTTAACCAAATTGTTCAATAGTAATTTATTATCTTGAATATTATTGGAACGTAAAACCGGAATTCCTATCTCTACAACATCAGTTGGTTTGTATGTTAATCCATTTAACGATTGTGCTATATCTCCCAATCTGCACCACACCCACCCCTGCGGTAATTCAAATGGAATTTCGTTTTTTGAGATTGTTGATAGAGGCTTCTCTTTCTTGATTTTCTTTTCCTTAATTAATTGCTCTTTCTCTGCTTTTATGCGTTTAAGCAGTTCTGTGGCGGGTTCTATGTTTGTATTTTGTTCACGCCATTCTGCTGTTAGCTTACCTTGTATAGCTTCTTGTAAAATTGATTGACGAAGATAAGAAAGAAGTTTTATTTGATTTTCAAATTTATTTACAAGTTTCTCATTATTAATAGATATTATTTTTTCTAATTCAATTATTTCAATTTGTCTTTTCATGCTTGGTATTTCAACTTCAACATTATCTAATCTTTTAATCGGTAAACTTACATTTGCTGCTCCTTTCATCAATGAAACAAGTAAATTTTCTCTATTTTCATGTAAAAAAATATGTAAATATTTTGCATTAACTTTTTTTTCATCTTTTGGAATTACAGCACATAATATATTTCCAAGTGCAAATTTACCTTCAAAATATTTTACCCTTTTCATACTTGCATGTCCGTGACCTGTTGATGAAACTAAAGGGACTATAACTGCTTTTGCGTCAAATTGATATTCATTGTGGCTTTTATTTTCTTCTCCCAAGGTGATCATAGCATATTCGCCAGGTACAGCCTTCATTATACCGATATCACCTTTTGTAATTGTACAAATATCTGATAATTTATAAATCATTATTTTATCATACTTTTTAAGTCATTTATAATTTCAATGATTTGACTTTGGTTTTTATCAATTTTTGAAACAATTGATCTTAAATCATAGTCTATCATTTCTTCTTGCTTATTCGGATTCTTAATATCCAAATCCCAATTATTCAAATCTTTTACTTTCACTTTCCATGCAACATCACTCGTTTTTCTGTTATTCCACCATTTTATCAGCGGTTTGAATTCATCAAACTGTATGGGCTTGGTTTTTGAATAAGATTTTTGTCCTTCGGGCAGGCGGTGTTCATAATACCATATTTCTTTTGTTGGTTCCCCTTTTTCAAAAAACAGTAAATTGGTACTTACAGTTGCGGGGAAAAATGTGCTTTGAGGCAGACGTACAATGGTGTACAAATTACAGTCAGTTAATAGTTTTTCTCGAATACGGGCTTTTACACCTTCGCCTGTAATGGAGCCATCTGGTAATACGATTGCGCATTTGCCGTTTGGTTTTAGTAATTGCAACATCAATATTACGAATAAATCGGCGCTTTCTTTACAACGAAAAGAAGCGGGAAAGTTAGTCTCAACACCGTCCGCTATGGTTGCTCCAAAAGGCGGATTGGCAAGGATTTTTTCAACCTGATCTTTTTTACCAATGCTGTTGTATTCTTTCTTTAAACTGTCTATGTAGTGATAGTCAGGCACTTCTATTTCGTGGAGAATTAAGTTTGTTAATCCTAATACATAAGCCACGGGTTTTAATTCCCAACCAATTATGGAACTCTGTAAAATTGTTTCATCTTTAACCGTTTTTATATAATTTGTTCTTATGTGGTCAATGGCGGCTGTCAAAAAGCCGCCTGTACCTGCCGCAGGATCAAGAACCTTATCTCCTAATTTTGGGTCTGTCATTTGTGTCATTAATTTAGTTATGGCTCTCGGCGTATAATATTCACCTTTGTTTCCCGCATCCCTCAATTCTTGCAATATAGTCTCGTATATAGTCCCAAAGATGTCTTTATCTTCCTTTTTTGTAAAATCAATTTCATTTAGTTTGTTTATAACTTTACGCATTTCATAGCCGCTTTTCATGTAGTTGTTTGAGCCGTCAAAAACCTCTTTTACTACCATTGCTCGCTTGGGATTTTCTTTATTGGTTATGTTTCGCATTGTTAGGAAAAGCCCTTTTTTAGTCGGCTCCGTGCTATCAATGAAATTTAATAATTCATCGCCTGTTATCCCTTCAGGGTTTGCAGCCCAATTTCTCCATTTAAATTTTTTAGGAATTACAGAGACATAATTTTCTTTCGTTACTTCCAGTTCCTTGTCTTTGTCGTCCATTATTTTAAGAAATAACATCCACCCTAATTGTTCCAATCTTTGTGCATCGCCTGAAATACCGCGATCTTGTCTCATTATGTTTCTTATACTGCTTATTACAGCCCCTACATTCGACATATTCTATGCCGCCTTATAAAGTTCGGTTTCTATTTCGCTTAACACTTTTAAATAACTTTCTTTTCCGCCGAATATATTAATTATTTCCAATGGTCTGCCGTGCTTGTTTAACGGAGACTGGTCTAATACTTCTAAACTTTCGATAGATAAAATATCACTGTCAGCGTATTTATCTAAAAGACTTTTAATAACCGCTTGGGCTTTCTCGCCATATTTAGAAAAATAATTGCGTTTTATTACGTTATTTGTCCTTTCCTTTCTTGTAAGAGGCTTAGCGTCAAAAGCAGCATGACAAATTAAATCGAAAGGGTCAAAATCTTTTCCTATTTCTTCTTTTAAGGCGTCAAAGAAAACTCCCTGTTGTTCTAATTCATCTACAATGGCTTTCTTTTTTTCAGAGTTATTCCAAGATTTTAAAAAGCTATCAAGAGTAGAATATTTTGTAAGAACATTTTTCTTTGTATAATCTATTAAAGTTTCTGTAATTATTCTGCCATCATTATCCAAATATTGCACTCTTTCATTTAATATTTTCACAATAACGCCATCAACACGTACTTTTTCCCGTGGGTTTGGCTCTGCCACAATATCACCGCCACCTTGCACAGGTTCGGGATATGGAAACTTAATTTCTTCACCGTCCAATATATCAATTATTGGTTCTCCGTTGTTTTCATCATCGGTAGCGGAAATATCGTCATTTTGACCAATATTTTTTATCATTACAGGGTCGCCATCAAAATCCGGGTCTGCAAAAAGATTGGTTACATTTCTAAAATCCATTATCGTAAAATAAAATTTATTGTATTCTTCTTCTATTCTTGTTCCTCTGCCTATAATCTGTTTGAATTCGGTTATAGAGCCGATATTACTGTCTAAAACGATAAGTTTAGTTGTTTTTGTATCTACGCCCGTAGTCAATAATTTGGAAGTTGTAGCGATAACAGGATAACGCTCCGATTTACTTATGAAATTATCCAACTCCTTTTTGCCTTCATCATTGTCGCCCGTAATTTGCATAACATATTTATTATTTTTTAAAACCATATCGGTATTGACGTTTGCCAATTCTGTTCTCATGCCTTCGGCGTGTTCAATATCTATGCAAAAAACAATTGTCTTTGCTAGTCGGTCATTGCCCTTCAAAAATTCTGTAATTTTATTGGCTACCAATTTCCTGCGTTCATCAATAACTATATTTTTGTCAAAGTCTATTTTGTTGTATATTCTATCTTCAACCGGATTTCCGTTTTTGTCTAAAAAACCTTTTGGCGGTCGCCAACCTTCTACGTCTATATCAAGCGTTATTTTTATTACTTTATACGGCGCAAGGAAACCGTCATCAATACCCTGACGCAGAGAATATGTGTAAATAGGTTCGCCAAAATACTCAATATTTGAAACTTCGGCAGTTTCTTTTGGCGTGGCTGTTAAACCCATGTGGGTAGCGTTTTTAAAATAGTCCAGTATCTCTCGCCATTTACTGTCCTCTTTTGCGCTACCTCTATGACATTCGTCAACAATTACTAAATCAAAAAAGTCAGGGCTAAATTGTTTATAAGCGTCTTCCGATTTGTTATCTGACAGCCCTTGATAAAGAGCTAAATAAATATTGTAGGCTTTGTCAATGTTTTTGTGCTTTATAATAGTCATTGCTTCTTTGAAGTGTTTAAAATCGCCTCGTGCTGTTTGGTCAATTAACGCAGTTCTGTCCGCCAAGAATAAAATGCGTTTTTTTGCCCCGCTTTTCCAAAGACGGTAGATGATTTGAAAAGCGGTATATGTTTTTCCTGTACCTGTAGCCATTACCAAAAGAATTCTATTTTGCTTTTTTGCAATGGCTTCTATGGTACGATTAATTGCAATTTGTTGATAATATCTTGGCGAATAACCGGAATTGTCTATAAAATAATCGGTTGATACTATGTTTTCAATTTCTTTATTGTCAAGCCCTTTATATTTTTGATATTTACGCCAAAGCATTTGAGGACTTGGAAAATCGTCAAGAGATATTTCATTTTCAATTTGACCGTCAGTTACGGTTTTATCGTGGAAGTAAAAAGCGTCTCCATTACTGCTGAACACAAAAGGTACATCCAAAGTGTTGGAATAATCCAATGCCTGTTGAATACCGGCTTTCACAGAATGGTTATTATCTTTCGCCTCAATAACGGCAATAGGAATGTTTGGTTTATAAAACAAAATATAGTCGGCAAATTTCCTCTTTCCCCTTGTTGTAATTTTCCCTTTTACATAAATACGACCATCTGTAAAATAAATTTCACGACCAATTTGAGACATTTCGTCCCACCCCGCTTTTATCATTGCAGGTGTTATAAATTTCTCTTTTATATCCGCCTCGGACAGATCTTTTTTATTCATAGGTTATACCGTGATAACAAGGAATTATTAATTTATTTGCTTTTTTGGTCAAAATTCGAATTTTTCCTCTTTATTTCCCATAAGTAAATTAAATATAGTTAATTTTCCCTACAGTAAATTGTCAATACCTCACAGGCAATTATAATCAAGATAATTCCCTATAGGGGTGATTCATGACAAGTTTGAGAGAACTATTGGCTTTTAATATGAAGGAACACAGGCGAATCCTTGGCATATCTCAGGCTAAGCTTGCGGAACGAGTTAATACGACAACCCACTATATAGCGATGATAGAATTGGAACGAAAAACACCGTCGCTCTCTATGATCGAGCGTATCGCAGGAGCGTTGCAAATAAACCCGCCTGAATTGTTTTCAGTTAAGGCGGTTCCTGCGGTATCCTTAAGAAATTTGCAAAAATCGGTTTTGCAGGATATTGAAAAAGCGGTTAGTAATGTTATTTCAGAGCTGATAAATGAAGTTGAGACTGACGAGGAATATACGGATTAAACCATAGATAATACATGATAAACATGGATTTTGATGCTATTATAAACGTTTTAGTAGCATTAGGTTGATTTTTTCATCTACACGCCTTCGGCGTGCGGTTAATTAGTACTGAAAAGTTTCGCTATTTTGTTACATTAATAAAAAGCGGCGAGTACCTCGCTTTGACCGCGGCGTGGACGCCTGACCACTAAAACAACATTAAAAAAGTACCTTTTTTTAATGTTTCTTATGTTGTTTTAGTGGTCAGGCTCATTTTCTTCGTCGTGGGGAGCTGTTCGGCGCCGGAGCGTTTGGGGTTTTTTCATCTACACGCCTTCGGCGTGCGGTTAATTAGTACTGAAAAGAATCGCTATTTTGTTACATTAATAAAAAGTGGCGAGTACCTCGCTTTGACCGCGGCGCGGACGGCGGGATAAATCCCGCCTCATTTTGTTGTCGTGGGGGACTGATTCGGCGCCGGAGCGTTTGGGGTTTTTTCATCTACACGCCTTCGGCGTGCGGTTAATTAGTACTGAAAAGAATCGCTATTTTGTTACATTAATAAAAAGCGGCGAGTACCTCGCTTTGACCGCGGCGCGGACGGCGGGATAAATCCCGCCTCATTTTTTTGTCGTGGGGGACTGATTCGGCGCCGGAGCGTTTGGGGTTTTTCATCTACACGCCTTCGGCGTGCGGTTTATTGCTCCCCCGCGCGGATTCGGACCACGGACCCAGTGGTTAACAGCCACTTGCTCTGCCAGCTGAGCTACAGGGGATATTTGTCTCAATCTATTAAATTTCGGGAAAAATGTCAATATGTCAGAACTTTAAAATAGGCAAAAAAAACCCCGGAGAAAGGAGTTACTCCGGGGAAAAGGAGAAATAGGAGGAACGTGAAACAAAACTAGTATGTTGACTATATAACCATTTAGGGGGGGAAAGGTTACATAAAAAATGATTTATTTAGACGCAATTAAGAGCCGACTGAACATTAACAAATTGCAGTAAAAGGTTACATAAAAAAAGAATTTATTGCGCCTTTGCCTTCAATTTGGCGATAAAATGTTCGTAGGCGGCTATGGTGGCGGCCATTATTGTGTCTTGAAGAGTGCCACGTCCGCCAATGTCGGCGCCTTCCATTATATACAGGCTTTTTAAAATAGCTTCCAAATCTTCCGCTTTACAATTGGGATCAGAATTGAGACGGCGCGTGAGGCCTGTCGTTTCCTGCTCAAATACTTCCTTGTATTTAATTTCCTGCCAGCCGTCGCTAAGAGCCATTTTTGTCTCCGGACTGGGAGGGAAGCTTTTTCCCTGGGAAATACTTGTTCAACGTGTCCTTAAGGCCGTTTGGCTGTAATGTAAAGGTAAGGGCGATGGGCAGAATCAACATCTGATCCGTCAGATTATCCTGATAAAAACCGGGCAGCAGCTTAATTAACATTGATATAAATACGCCTAAAACAGATAAAAGCCAGATTAATCTTAATAACTCGCCGTAAATTTTCTGCTTTTTTTGATTTTTTGTTACGGCATAACTAATTCCAAAAGGGACTGAGGCAAGAAGAATGGGGGTGCAAAAAATCATGTTCGTATTTTGATAGGTGTAGTCGTGATTTGTAAAAAGACTCATAAAATACAGAAGAAGACCGACAGCGCCGAAAAAAAGGCCGCTTAAACTCATGCTGATTCCGGCTAATACCCTGCCGGCCTTTTTATTTTTTGCCTGTAAAAAGAAAAAGAAACAAAAAATAGCAGATAACACAAGGCTGAAGGCAAGTTCCCGCGGCCATTGTTTTCGCGGCCTTTCAAGAATAGCGGGACGGTTTTTTGCCCTATTTACAATTTCAACAGACGATACAAGTTTTCGCCTATTGCCATTAGCGTCGGTATACCAATAGTTTTCTATTACTTTGCCGACTTCCGCGGGAAGAAACATATCGTCCCAAACAGTGATTCGCGTATCAATAACCTGTCCCATTAAAAAATTTAAAAACCAGTCCGCTACGGGCGAAAACCACGTGTGGCGTCGCACATGATTCCGTAAAGTAAATTCACTCTTTGTATTTTCAAATTCTTCTTTAAACTGCCCGTCTGTCGCAAGGTCAACTATATCCCTGATCCTTGTTGAGCAATTATCCCTGAAATGATGGTAATAATAATCACGGTTTTCAGGAAGAACATTGCGCGCGGCAAAATTCCTGATTTTTATTTTAGTTTCTGGAGGAATATCTAACGTATAAATCGTTACATCGCGGTTGTTTCTTACGTAATTATCAATATTTCTATCAGATTGAGAAACGCCGCAGCTGTACAACAGTCTGCCAAAAGCAAAGTTATAAAAGAAATTATCATTATCAAATGAAAATAATCCGTAATCAAAAAAATAACTGGTATTGTCGGAAGAATCTTCAACAATTAGGGCGATATGCCCCCACCAAAAATAAAGTTGATCTCCGGGCCCCATTACGGCAATTTTTAGAGTTAGATTGTCGCCCGGCGCGGAAAAAGCCGAGCCAACTGCAATGACAAACAGTAAAAATAAAAAAGCTGTTCTTTTAACCATATAGTAAGTGTGCCTTATCATTTAAATTTTTTCAATATATTATCGTTTTGTACGGCGTAAATTCATTGCAAGATTTACCTGCGCGATGCTTATATCAAGACGGGACGCTATTTCTTCCGCGGGAAGGCCATCATTGGCAAGGAGGTCAATAGCGCTGCGGAGTTGTTTTTTTGAAGGAGGCTTGTTAACGACAGGCGCGCTTTGAGCCGTTTTATTTTCAAGTTTAACGGGCGTTTCAGGAAATTGAGCTAATCTTTGAAACTCAAGCGGTAATTTAGGCGATTTCAGCGGATGTTCGGCCTGTAACTGAGGCGGCGGCAGTTGCTCAGCGGGATTTATTAACGCCGCGCGGACGCCGCGGCCAAGATTCGTATAAAGAGCGTCGCTTGAAGGCTTTATTTGAATCACATCCTTATATTCGGCAATCCGCTTTTCGGCGTCTTCCAAAAATTTTTTAAGTTTGGAAATACTGTCTTCTATAAGCTGCAAATTTCTATCCGTAACTGAATTGATATCAACAATTAATTTGGCGACTTCAGCCCTGTGTTCCTCAAGTCCGGAGGCGGACGTGCGTTTTGTAACATACCATTTTAAATAAAAAAACATTATGAAACAGACGGCCAGACAAATAATTGATACTGCAAAAAAAATATTCATTGCGCTCCGATTAAAGGCTTATGTCAATTTTCTTGCCCAAATATGGGTCTTGTAAAACAGAAAATTGCTTTTCTTCCGTATCAGCATCTCTTTCATCGTTTCTGCCGCCCTTGCCGCCAGAGTTACGTTTCTGTTTACGCTCCGCCTCGCGATCCTTTACTTTTTCCGCCCCTTCTCCGGTATTCTGAGCTTCATTCACCTGCTGTATATTTTCTTCGGTCTTGCGTTCAAGCTGCACGCCCACAATCGCCTGATGAAGCGCCTGCCCCTCCCTCTGCGCGGCCTGGGATTTCCCTACCTTGTCAACTTGTGAAAAAATAGCCTGCAGATCAATCGGAGCTATAGCCATCTAATCCCTTCTTAGCAAGATCATCAGGTTCCTCATATTTGCTCGCCCTGATAAGCCCGTTTTCAAGAATAAAAGTTGTCGCGCGATATTCCTTTTTTACGTCTTCTCTAACGTCCCGTATGCATATTTTTACGCCTGGCCATACTTTTGTAGACGCCGATACCCGTCCGCGAACTTCTATTTGATTCATAAATTCCTGGACTTTTTGAATACTGTCATTCGTGTCTTTTAATTCATCGCTTAATATTTGCCGCCGTTCCATTAATTCCTGCATATAGGCTTCTTTATCTTCAGGCAGGGTTTTACGTTGTTTTTTTGTATTGATTAATGTTTGCAAATCCAGCCTGATTGTTTCCAATTCCGTTTCAGACGACAATTTCATTTCAAGAAGGCGTTCCAGTTCCAGCTTGCTGTGGGGATCAAAACCGACTTCGCAGATTGTCTCAGTTCCGCTTGTTTCATTGCCAAGAACCTTGGCGTTTATTTCCTCTCCCGCGCGCAGGCGCCCGCCCATGATTTTTGCTTTTTTGCCCATGCAAACAATGCTCTTTATCGCGTCAACATTTGAATTGATTATTCCTTCGGTAACAACAACCATATTCCCGGATTCTACAGTCGCGTTTTCGATAAAGCGCGACCAGATTGAACGCCCAGCGCGAATTTTTTTCTCTCCGCTCTTTCCGTTAATGCCCTGATAAATAAGTATATCGCCTTCCGCGTCAAGTTCCGCTTTCGCGACAGTTCCTTTTACTTCAATATTACCGGCTGCTTTTACCGAGAAGCCGTCTTCAACGTTGCCTGTAATAATAACGTTTCCAAGGAAAATAATATTTCCTGTTTTCAAGTTCACGTCGCCTTCAATATTTAAAATCGGCTCTACATTGATTTTTCCATTCGCGATTATTACCTGTCCGTTTATTTCGGAAAGAATGGTATCGCCATCGTCGTTTACGCGCACGTTTGTTCCGACAGGCATCGGTATATCGCTTCCGGCTCTCGCGGGAAGAAGCTTTCCGGTTACCGTTTTCCCGTCTATGCCGTCTTCGGGAGGTATCTTTTTAGCGAGAGGCTGATTTTGAACGACATTCTGAATTATATTCAGCTCTTTAAAGTTTACCCTGCCGTTAGTTCCTTCTTTTAATTTTATTCGAGTTTGATCCGTCTCAAAGAAATAATGAATATACGCGTCTTTTCCGTTTACAGGTTTTGTGCCTTCCGCTATTTCTACTTTTTCCCTATAAGAAGGTTTGTCAACAAATTTTTCAAGGAATTCCTCTTTAACTCCATAGTATACCCTGTGCTGTACAAGAATGCTTTTAAATGATTCAAGCGTTAAATCAGCGCCGCCGTCGCCCGGAGGAATAACGGTAACAAAGACTTTCATTTCCGGGTCGTCAACTTCGATGTTAGCCATACTGTCGTTAGCCGGATTATGCTTAAAGTCAGCCACTTTTACATACATTCCAGAAGCTTTATTTACGAGGGTGTCAACAAGGTCGTTATCAAACTCCAGAACATTCTTGGTGTGAAGCGCCTGTATCGCGTGGGTTAAAAATACCTTTTTGCCATTGCCGACAGGCGGCATAACTTTTAGGAAAACTCCTTCAGGCCAGCATTGTATAAAAACATCCCCGTCTTTATCCTGAATAACCTGAACCGCTTCGTCATCTTCGCCAACAATATCCTCTTGCGCCTGTTTCGCTTTTTTAACCTGAGTGCGCTCGTAGGCGCGTATTACCCAGTCTTTTTTTCCCGCGCCCATAAAGCCGGACGAGCCTCTTTCAAGGATTTCATATTCAAGGCGGCGGATGGAAGTATCAAGAAGGGTGGCGGCTTCATTTACGGCGGCTTCCAACGTGGGGCCTGACGCGTCCACGGACCGAATCGCCCTGTCTTGCTCCAGATGCTCTTTTACAATTTCCTGCAGCTGGATAAAATCGATCATACGATACCTTTTCTGATATTCGTCAACTTTGATCTTAAATGAAGAACGGCTTTCGTATGCAGCTGCGAAACCCTGGATTCCGTTACCTGCAATACGCGCCCAATATCTTTTAAAGTTAAATCTTCGTAATAATAAAGAACCAGAATTTTCTTTTCCTTGTCGGGAAGCTCGTTTATCGCTTCGACAATAACGCGGCGAATTTCTTCATTAACCACCACCACGTCGGGATTTAAGCTGGAGGGAGATTCAATGCTGTCGCCAATGGACACTTTGTCGTTATCGTCGCCCGAGTACCATAAATCGTTCAAAGAAATTATTGAAGTGCCGGATATTTTTTGAATCACTTTCATGTATTCCTGCTCGTCTATGCCCAGGGCGCCGGCTATTTCCTGATCTGACGCCGTTCTTCCCAACTGCGCTTCCAAAGAAGAAATAGTCGTTTCTATTTCGCGGGTTTTTTGCCTGACGGAACGCGGAACAAAATCAATTAAGCGCAACTCGTCAAAAATAGCGCCTCTTATGCGCGTAACGGCATAAGTTTTAAATTTTACGTTTTTTTCCGGATCGAATTTATCAATCGCGTCAATAAGGCCAAAGACACCATAGCCTACAAGATCGTCAAATTCCACATTGTTGGGCATTCCAACGGCGACTTTTCCAGCCACGTATTTTACAAGCGGGGCGTATTGTTTTATGAAGGCTTCCCGTATCGCAGGATCCCGATTTTTTCGGTACTGCTGCCAGAGTTCCTCTTCTGTTTTTTCTTCCGGCATTCCCAAACCTTTCCCTCTTAACTCTTACTTAACACTGTTCTAATGCCCTGCGCCAAACTTTTTGGGTCATAATTACCCTCTAACGTCTGAGGCTTATTGCCCTTATACTGGCTGCGATCCGGCTCATCCTCAACGGGACGTACTGCCGGCGCTGATGCCGCAGAAGGCGCTGAAGGAGCGGGGGTGCCTGAATAATTTGACGAAAACGCCATCGCCATCATATCCAAATCAGGCAATCCGCCCAACCCTGAATCATCCCCAAAACTTGGGGTAAACTGCGGCTGGAAAGCCGCCGGCTTACTAGCATCAGTTTTATCAAAACCGGCCGTTTCAGAAAAATCCGAATCTCCGGCCGCGCTTTCAAGAAACGAATCATCCTGATCGCCTCCCAAATTATTATAACCTGCTTCTTTCTTTCGGTCTATACCCTCTCCTGCCCCTGAGTAGTCAAAATTCTGATATTCAGACTGATTTCCGCCCAAATTGAAGTCATCCTGTACTGTACGGGGTTTAAAAGCGCCTGAAATAAGGTCTTCTACATTGCCTAATTCTTCAGGATTCCCGTGTTGATTGAATAATTCAGGCACGGCATATTCACCCATGCTATCAATGGTTATGCTTTCATGTCCGTCGGCATCAACGCTTTCGGGAGAAACGGCCTCTTCATTTGCCGCTAAAACCTCCGGAAAGAAACTGTCCAAAACAAACCGCAAGCCAAAACCAATACCGAAAAAAACAACGGTAAAAATCAAAGCCCTAAGAATTATATGAACTATGCCTACTCCGGCAACCATGCCAAGAAGGATTGAAACAGATAAAGCGCAAATTGCCGATATTGAACCCCATTTTAAATTAGCCATACCCTGCCCCTTTATTGTTTATACGGCGTTTTCATGCGGCGAAGACTTGAAAAGCCTTTTAAACATCGCGCCAAAACCGCCGGTTTCTCCCGGTTTATTCCTGTCCATGCGCTCAACGATATGTTGAACGCAGATGCTTGCCTTGCAATTTGGATCCACTACCATAAAAGGCTTTTGCCTTAAAACCGCATGGGAGACTGACACGTCGTCATAAATAAATCCCAGATAATCAAGTTTTAAGTTTAAAAATTGGCCCGCGATATTGA
This sequence comes from Treponema sp. R8-4-B8, assembly GCF_054786175.1. NCBI lineage: Bacteria > Pseudomonadati > Spirochaetota > Spirochaetia > Treponematales > Treponemataceae > Treponema > Treponema sp. R8-4-B8. The sequence continues at coordinate 2,839 of NZ_BDHE01000124.1, read as the reverse complement.
TCATCCTGTCGGCGACGCTTTTTGCCTGCGCGGCGCCTTTCGCGCGGTTTACTACAAGTTTTAAACCCATATTAACCGAGTCATACTCAGTGGCGATGATTTTAATAATTCCGTAAGCGTCCGTAATCGCGGTCGGCTCTGGAGTAGTGATAATAACGGCGTCGTCCGCGGCGGCGATAAAATCCAAAACATTACTGGAAACGCCCGCGCTTGTGTCAATGATGATTATATCCGCGTTTGATAATGAATCAAGCTCGGCGATAAAATCTCTTCTGTCCTCTTCGCTCATGTTGGCTATCTGAGAAAAGCCCGAAGCGCCGGCAACAATGGAAATGCCGTATTCCGTCTCCACGAGAATTTCGCGTATTGTTTTTTGCTTTTTAATAACATGGTACAGATTGTATTTGGGGATCATATTGAGCATCACATTGACGTTGGCAAGCCCAAGGTCGGCGTCCATTACCACGACTTTTCTTCCCAACCTTGCAAACGCGAGGGCCATATTAACGGAAAGATTGGTCTTTCCCACACCGCCCTTGCCTGAAGTGACGGTAATAACGCGGGCCTTATCCGCCGGTTTTACATTCGACTTTGAAGACGAAGCTCTTGAGGAGCCTGTGCCGTCTTTTTTCCGTTTCATAATTTCCCGCAATTTCTCAGCCTGATCTTCCATAATAACCTCTACTTCGCGCGGCTGTCAGGCCGCGCATTAAAATCTGAAATGAAACATAGTTTCATAATTATCTCCATTTAAATTGATCCGCCCCTCCCGAAGGAAAACGCTTTTCAATTTTATCACGGTCTATTTTAAAACCGTCAAGCTCAATAAGAAAACGCACGACAGACGCCCTTCTTATATCCTCAGGAACCCCTTGCCCGTTAGTAATAAAAGAAATACTTTTTTTCTTTTCAGACAGAGCGGAAATAATATTTCCAAAACTACTGGTCTCGTCCATTTTTGTAAGTATAATTGATTTATAATTAAACGGCTCAAACTGCCGCATTATAACCTCTATATCGCTTGTTTTAGTCGCCGCGCTTATAACAAGATGATATTCCGCGCTTTTAGGGCATCCGTCAAGAATCTCTTTCATTTCGCCTATCATTATTGAATCTTTGGGGCTATTGCCGAAAGTATCGATTAAAATTAAATCAATGTCTTCCCCGCAAAGCGCGATTTCTTTTCTTATATCCTGTTTATTCAACGCGCATGAAACAGGAATACGCATAATAACCCCAATTTGTTCAAGTTGTTCTTTCGCGCAAATACGGAAGGTGTCAATTGTTATCAGTCTTACGTCAATAGCGGGAATTTCATCCGTCCCTATGCCGTATATGGCCGCCAGTTTTGATATTGTAGTTGTTTTTCCGGATCCAGTAGGGCCGATAAGAACCATAATTCTTGGTTTGCGCGTAACGGCTTCTTCTTTATAAATGCTGATGCTCTCCCCTATCCATTCAAGAATACGGTCCTGCACAATTTTAAAATTATCCAACTGTTCAAGAGACAGCTCTTTTCGCAATCTTTCCAACATTCCATTAATGTATTTTTCCGAGAAATCATTGGTTTTTAACATTTCTGTAATGCGGACAAAAGAGGGATGCTCTTCTTTTTTGCCTGAGCTTTCAACTTTTTCCTTTATTTCTTTAATTCCTTCCTTTAGCAGATCCAAAATTTGCTGGGAAGTTTCCCTTCCGTTAGCTGATATTTCGCCAATGTTTTTTCTGGCAGTCTCAATAACTTTCTTTTTTGCCTCTTCAAGATTTTTATCGGAAAACGGATCGACGCCTGCCGCATATTGCATGCCGGACTGCTGTGAAAATGGAAGCCGCGGGTTATAATCAAAGATTTGAGTATTTTGCCTTTGCGGCGTAAGATAAAATTCTACCTGAACGCCGGATTTTGTAAACAAGCCTAAAAAACCTCCAAGCCTTATATCCTTACGGCTTTGAATATGGAAAGGCTGTTTGTATTTTTCAGAAATCTTTTGTTTGCATTCCATCAAGGTTTCGCCTTGTTCAATTAATGTTTCCATTTTATTGCTCCGCCATATTATCTTCTAATCTTATCATCCCTACAGCTTCGGGAATAATTCCCGTGACAATTTCGGGAACGGAAATAACCGCCAAATCAGGCAATTCGCGATCCGTAGAATTTTTAACAAGGAATCGCGCCTGTTCAGAACAAAGAATAACGGGCATCCATCCCTTTTCTTTAACCGCCGCAACCGCTTTCGCAACCGATTTAATCCACGCTTTTTGCGTCGGCGGATCAAGGGCGCACACTATTCCAGAGGCGGTCTCATACTTTGCGTCGATTATTCTTTGCTCAAAGGCGGGGTCAATTGTAAGAACGCGCAATCTTTTGTCTTCATCGGCGTATTGGGCGCAAATCTGATTAGCCAGCGCCTGCCGCGCCTTTTCAGTAAGGAACCAAATATTTTTGGAAAATGGCGCGTAATTCGCGATAGCTTCAAGAATTGACACCATATTGCGGATAGATACCCTTTCCCTCAGCAATCCGTGAAGTATTTTCTGGATTTCCGTTACGCGCAACCCTTTGCCTTCCCTCAGCGCTTCTTCAACAACGGCGGGGTAATCCTTCTTTAACGTATCCAGAATCACCTGGGTATCCTGCAAGCCAAGAATGTCAGCCGCGTGACGGCGTATAATTTCCGTTAAATGAGTGGCGATTATCGAAGGCGGATCCACTACGGTATAACCTGCGCGTTCGGCTTCGTCCCTCCTTGACTGTTCAATCCAAATTGCCTGTATCCCAAAAGCGGGATCCACTGTTTTTTCGCCTTCCAATTCCGCCGTAACCATTCCCGGATTAATG